>NZ_SZXN01000073.1:0-11305 GCF_005281195.1 Citrobacter sp. wls613 | reverse complement strand
ATACACTAAATCAGTAAGTTGGCACCATTACCCGATAATCACACCAAAGGTATTTGTAGCCATGTTTAATTATCTTAAATCAGGTTTTATTATTTTCCTCACCTTATTTGTTTCCTGCAGTGCTCAGGCTGCTGGGGGAATTGCATTAGGAGCTACCCGCGTTATTTATCCCGCCGAGGCTAAACAAACATCGCTGGCTATTAGCAATAGCGATACTAAAGAACGTTTCCTGGTTAATTCATGGATTGAGAATAGCGCAGGCGTTAAAGAAAAAGCCTTTGTGGTGACGCCTCCACTGTTTGTCAGCGAGCCCAAAAGTGAAAATACGCTGCGCATTATCTATGCCGGTCAGCCACTGCCTACAGACCGCGAATCGCTGTTCTGGATGAACGTGAAGGCGATCCCGTCAGTCAATAAAGACAGCCTTGAGGGTAAAAACGTTCTGCAACTGGCGATTTTGTCGCGTATTAAACTCTTTGTCCGCCCAAATAACCTGCCACAGGTACCGGAAGACGCGCCCGGCATGTTGCAATTTTCCCGTTCCGGCACGCAGCTGAAAATTACGAATCCGTCAGCGTATTACGTCACGCTGGTTAACCTCAATGTGGGAAAAACGAAGGTTGATAACGTCATGGTGGCACCGAAGAACGCGGCGCAGATCCCGCTGCCTGCGGGCGTTCAGGGCAGCGTGACGTTCCAGACGGTTAATGACTACGGGGCAGTGACACCTGCCAAAACGGTTAGCGTGCGTTGATAAACGATGAATAAGACAACGTACTTACCTGGCCGGTTACCGGGGATTACGCCACCGCTGGCGGGCGTGGCGTTGTCCACGCTCGCTGCCTTATTTCCGCTGTCAGGCCACGGGGAAAGCTATTTTAACCCGGCATTTTTATCTGCGGATACGGCGTCCGTGGCGGATTTGTCGCGTTTTGAAAAAGGGAATCACCAGCCTGAGGGCGTCTACCGCGTGGATATCTGGCGTAATGATGAATTTATTGCCACCCAGGATGTTCATTTTGCCACCAGTAAGGCGAGTACCGGCGAGAAATCTGGTGGGCTGACGCCATGTTTTGGTCTCGATTGGGTTAAGCGCCTGGGGGTCAACACGGCGGCGTTTCCGGCGCTCAGTCAGGACCCGAACAATACCTGTATTAATTTGCCCGAGGCTATCCCCGGCAGCGAAATCGCCTTCGATTTCTCTACGCTACGCCTGAACATCAGCTTGCCGCAGGCCAGTATGCTGAACAGCGCGCGGGGATATATTCCGCCTGAGGAATGGGATGAAGGGATCCCGGCTGCGCTGGTGAACTACAGCTTTACCGGCAGTCGTGGCAGCGATTCTGACAGCTATTTCTTAAGCATGTTGAGCGGCCTGAATTATGGCCCCTGGCGGCTTAGAAACAACGGCGCCTGGAGCTATTCCAAAGGCGACGGATATCACTCGCAGAGCTGGAAAAACATCGGTACCTGGCTTCAGCGCGCCATTATCCCGCTGAAAGGTGAGCTGGTGATGGGTGACAGCAACACCGGTAACGACGTCTTTGACAGCGTCGGGTTTCGCGGGGCGCGGCTCTACTCGTCAGACAGCATGTATCCGGATAGCTTGCAGGGGTACGCGCCAACGGTTCGCGGCATTGCCCGTACGGCGGCGAAACTGACCATTCGCCAGAACGGTTATGTTATCTATCAAAGCTATGTGTCGCCTGGGGCGTTCTCGATTACCGATCTTAACCCGACGTCGTCCAGCGGTGACCTGGAGGTGACGGTAGATGAAAAAGATGGCAGCCAGCAGCGCTATACCGTCCCGTACTCCACGGTTCCACTGTTACAGCGCGAAGGGCGACTGAAATACGACCTGGTGGCCGGGGATTTCCGCAGCGGTAACAGCCAGCAGTCATCACCGTTTTTTGTCCAGGGCACGTTAATCGCCGGGCTACCTGAAGGCTATACGGCCTATGGCGGCACGCAGTTGGCCTCTCGTTACCGCGCGCTGGTGTTCGGTACCGGGCGCAACCTCGGCGACTGGGGCGCGGTCTCCGTCGATTTAACCCATGCGCGCAGCCAACTGGCGGATGACAGCACCCACCAGGGGCAATCGCTGCGTTTTCTGTACGCAAAATCACTGAATAATGTCGGCACCAACTTCCAGTTACTGGGATATCGCTATTCGACCCGGGGGTTTTATACCCTCGACGACGTGGCGTATCGCAATATGGAAGGTTACGAGTACGAATACGACAGCGAAGGCAATCGCCATAAAGTGCCGGTGGTCCAGAGCTATCACAATCTGAGCTACAGCAAAAAAGGCCGTTTTCAGATCAACATCTCGCAGAATCTCGGAGATTACGGATCGCTGTATGTCTCAGGTAGTCAGCAAACTTACTGGAATACGTCCGATACCAATACCTGGTATCAGCTCGGATATGCCAGCGGCTGGCAGGGGATTAGCTATTCGCTCTCCTGGTCGTGGAACGAATCGGTAGGGATTGCCGACACCGACAGGATTCTGGCCTTCAATATGTCGGTGCCGTTTAGCCTGTTGACCGGGCGACGCTACACGCGCGATAACGCGCTTGATCGCACCTATGCCACCTTCAACGCTAACCGCAATAGCAACGGACAAAACAGCTGGCAGAGCGGGATTGGCGGGACGTTGCTTGACGGGCGCAACCTGAGCTACAGCGTAAACCAGGGGCACAGCAGCACCAACGGTTACAGCGGTAGCGCCAGCGCAAACTGGCAGGCGACCTATGGCACGCTGGGTATGGGATACAACTACGACCACGACCAGCATGACTATAACTGGCAGCTCTCCGGCGGCGTGATTGGGCATGCGGACGGAATCACCCTGAGCCAGCCGCTGGGCGATACCAATGTGCTGATCAAAGCACCAGGCGCCCAGGGAGTAAGGATAGAGAACCAGACCGGGGTGCAGACCGACTGGCGTGGTTACGCGGTCATGCCGTACGCCACCGTCTATCGCTATAACCGTGTGGCGCTGGATACCAATTCAATGAACAACCATACCGATGTGGAAAATAACGTCAGCAGCGTAGTACCGACACAGGGGGCGCTGGTAAGAGCGGCGTTTGATACACGTATCGGCGTGCGCGCGTTAATTACGGCGCAACAGGCGGGTAAACCGGTGCCGTTTGGCTCCATTGTGCGTGAAACCGCCAGCGGCGTAACCAGCATGGTGGGAGACGATGGACAAATCTACCTGAGCGGTTTGCCGCTAAAAGGTGAGTTGCTGATCCAGTGGGGCGAAGGCGCGAACGCGCGCTGTACGGCGCACTATGCCTTGCCTGAGGAGAGCCTGAAACAGGCGGTAACGCTCACCAATGTGACCTGCGAACGCCCGTCGGCATGAAAGGAATAATACGATGAAACGACAAACTGGTTGGTTACTCGGGAGCGCTTTACTGCTGCTGGCAAATTCGTCATGGGCCACGGTCTGCCAGAATTCGAACGGCACGCCGACGGATGTGTTTTACGATCTGTCGAACGTCTTTAACAGCAGTAATAACCGCCCCGGTCAGGTCGTGACGTTGCCGGAAAAGTCCGGCTGGGTTGGGGTTAATGCGACCTGTCCTGCGGGGACGACGGTAAATTACACCTATCGCAGCTACGTGACGGAACTCCCGGTGCAAAGTACGGAAGGGGGCTTTCAGTATTTGAAGCTGAATGATTACCTGTTGGGGGCTATGAGTATCACCGACAGCTATGCCGGACTGTTTTATCCTCCACGTAACGATATTCGTATGGGGACTCACCCAAACGTACCTAAGCAGAAACCCTTTGGTGTCATGGATTCAAAGCTGGTATTCAAATTAAAAGTGATCCGCTCATTTATTAACATGGTACCAATCCCCCGCCAAACGATGTTCAGGGTCTATGTCACGACCAGCATCGGCGATGCCCTGAGTGTGCCGGTATACACCATCAGCTACAGCGGCAAGGTCGAGGTGCCGCAAAACTGCGAAGTGAATGCCGGACAGGTTGTCGAGTTTGATTTTGGTGATATCGGGGCGTCGTTGTTTAGCAAAGCTGGGGCTGGAAATCGGCCAGAAGGCGTTAACCCGCAGACTAAAACGATGGCCATAAAATGTACCAATGTTGCCGCGCAGGCCTACCTGACCATGCGCGTGGAAGCTGAAAGATCTTCGGGGCAAATGATGGTGTCGGACAACGCCGATTTAGGCTTTATTGTTGCCGACAGCAGCGGCGTACCGCTAACACCTAACAACCTGTCCAGCACCATTCCGTTTCGCCTGGATGATAACGCCGCGGCGAGCGTCAGTATCCGGGCGTGGCCGGTTAGCGTGACGGGCAATAAACCGGCGGAAGGGCCATTTACTGCCCGTGGATATCTGCGAGTAGATTATGACTAAGAGGCGCGCAATGGTCATTCGCATACTGTTGGTGGTTGCTGCCTTGCTGTCGTTTACCTCGCTAAGTCGGGCGGATACGTCGTTGGGCGAGATCAATATTGAGTTGCGCGGTAATGTAGTGGACTTTACCTGTGCCGTGATTGCCAGCGACAGCAATAAATACGTGGACCTCGGTACCTGGCCGACAAAGCAGTTAAAAACCAGTGGTGATACCACCCAACCGGTTCCTTTTTCGCTAAAGCTGGAAGGCTGCCCGCCTGGGTCGGCGTCAATCACCTTTTCCGGTACGCCGGCAGCGGGTACCACGCTACTGGCGCTGGATAATACGGCGATGGCGCAAAAGGTGGCGATTGAACTGCATGACAGCGATCGTACACGGTTGCCGCTCGAACAGGCGAGCCAGACGGTGAGTATTGACGAAAATGGCAATGCCACACTGACCTTTTTCGCCAACTATATTGCCTTAGCGGATGGGGTCCAGCCCGGACTTGCCAGGGCTGATGCGACGTTTATGATCAACTATAACTGACCACTCACTCCCGAATGTCATCTCGTCGGGAGTGGGGTTACATTAATTCATGCATTTTCGCGTAATCGATCAGCTCGACAATGGTATGCAAACCAAGTTTAGAGTAGATATTGGCTTTGTGCGCACTGATCGTTTTATTGCTGAGTAATAGCTGCTCTGCAATTTCTTTATTGGATAACCCATTTGCCAGATAACGTAGCACCGTGACCTCGCGATTGGAAAGCGGCATGTCATTCAGCTCTCCTTTACGTATATTAATGTTATTAATAAAGTTAAGCGTATCTGACGGGAAAAAAGAATAACCGGATAAGATCATTTTCACCGCATTGTAGATATCATTCAGGTCCTTGCGTTTACTGACAAAACCATTTGCACCTGCCCGGATAGCGCGTCCGGCGTAAAAAGATTCAGATTTTGAGGACAGAAACAGAACCCGCGTCTTTTCCTGCAGTGATTTAATTCTCTTGAGTAGGGTAAATCCATCGGCACCAGGCAGTTCAATGTCCAGAATGACGAGATCGACAGGATAGGTGCGTAGGTGATCAATTGCTGTACGACTGTCGTCAGTTTTCAGTACCACTTCGATATTACTATTTTTTTCGAGCAGCACTTCTATCGACATTCTGACAATAGGGTGTTCGTCCATAATGATAACGGATGCTGGTTTCATTGTTGTATGCCTCAAACTGTTCGTGTATCTTGCGATTTTGATAAAACATCAGGCGTTATTAATATTGTCAAATAGCCAAGGGTTGTTCTGCGAGAAGAACCGAATAAATAAGACTTCATCCTTGTTTATTCAGCCGTTCTTGGTAAGAACAATGAGTGTGTGGAATATCCATTTCACACCAGGAAAAATTTACAATTAATCATTAAACAGTAGGGATTATACCTACTCTACTCATTCGGAAAAGTCTTGCGGTAAGTAACTTCTTAATGGTTGTTACGATATACTGAAAGAACCCAATATGCTTACGATTGTTAGTATTATTTTCCTTCTGTTTTAATTATGGCAGATTGAAAGTTTTTTTAAAATACTAAAAACAACACAACAGGCTGATTGTTTAGGTTTTGTTAAGGAGGTCTTAGATGGCCATTACGACGTAATGCACAGAGTTCGTAGGGTTAAGTGCTTTGCACGCCGCAGGCATAATACCAGGATTAGTTGTAAATATTAAATTTATGTAAAAATTACATGGGGCGTCTCAGTGATAAATAAGTAATTTCCTAAAAAATATTATTTCACAAAGGTTTATGGTGTTAAATTAAATGATGAGAGGTAGCGTTAAGACGGTGTATCAGATGCAAAAAACGTTGGCGGTGTGGCAATCCGAGGTACGTAATCAGTTGATTCAGACGATAGATAATCCGGTGGTAAGGCCGGTTTTGTATGCAGGCAATCTTTTTTAAGGATTCACCTTGCAATAGTAATGAAACCATCTCCCAGTCAGCCATGTTCAAACGCGAAGAATGAATATTATTTAGATTTGGCGATAATAAAGCGTGACGTATGTCTGCAAGGCGCTGACGGCGGGGGAGAACATAAAAAGGACCGGTCATGGCAATAAATTTACCCAGACTTTCGTCATTATCGTTGAGTAATAAAAAAATCTGTATGTCATTACGCTGTTTAACCAGCAGGCGTAACTGTTGGATCGTCTCGAAATACGAGAATGGCAATCCTTCCATATCAATCACTAACTGACTGGATTCAGGGGATTGCAGACTGTCGAGCGCCGACTCAAAATTCTGGAAAACAGCCGTACGGGTACCTGAAAATAAATAGCGGTTCAGTGTAAATGCGAGATAGTAATCAGTGGTGATAATTGCCTGAGATACAGTGTCTCCCGGTAATGTATAATTGATTTTTTGTGCCAGATACTCAAGCCGGTCAAATACCTGCGGCGCACAGTGATGATATTGATGGGTACAGTGAGTGTTTTGTAAACGGCGATGTCGTTCCCGACGTAGTACGCTGCGCATCCTTCCTGTTTTCCTTTCCGTTTTATTTCTCCTGCCCTGGATAAATGGCGGGCCATAAATACCCCTGCCCCAATTTTGCGCCGGCTCGCTGGGCAATTTCCTTGTGCGTTTGGGTTTCAATCCCTTCGATAATCACCTGATTTGCGATAGCTTGTCCTTTCTTAATGATCTGCTGGAGCCTGCTGGGTTTTTTACTCAGTGTCCAAAAAGTATTTTTATCCAGTTTAATGCCTGACAGGTGCCAATTAGCCTCAATGAATGCGATGAGTAATTCTTCATTGATGTCATCCATCCAGATAGGGGTGCCTGACGCTTCAACATGCTGCATAGCGTTATACGCCACATGGCGTTGAGCAACATTGAGCAAAAGGAATGTAGCAGGGTCCTGTATTTCGATGACAAGGTTAGGTGGATACGTAACATCACGCCAATGAAATGACGTCCAGTTCAGAAAGGCCTTCATCGGCAGGTTCAGTGAATAAACGTAGCCGGGCTGATAATGTACGATGTTGGATATTTGGCGATAAAACAGGCTTTGTTGTTGTGCGAAAGAAAGCTGGCGAAAATAGTTCTCGCTATTCATTTTTCGCGGGAGGTGGGTCAGGACTTCAAAGCCGTATCGGTGCGAAGTCGATAACTCGACAATGGGTTCTAATTTCAGTGTTGAAAGTAGAACGTTAGCATCATTTTTTATTGAAGGATGTGCGTACTCATATTTATCGTTGCACAATAACAGGCTCGGCATCATGATATTCTCCCACGCGGAGCAAATATTACCGAGAGTGTTTTATTTTTACCCCGGAAATAACACATAGGCATTATTGTGGCAGCATAGAAATGGGGGCAGTAGGCGCATATACTTAATTGCACATGAGACATTTCTCATAAAGTTTCCAGCGCATAAGAAACGGTTCAATTTTGTAGAAAACTCAGGTTAACCCTGATGTACCTTAAGAATTGTTGTTCATTTTTCACCTGCAGTTTTCTCATAATACTCCGACGCGTTACCTTCGCTTCTACCTCACTGAGTGCAAGAAGCTGTGCGGTTTCGGCGAAGGTATATCCGCTGGCGAGGAACATTAAAAACTGACGCTCTGCAATGGAAAAGTTGCGGGTGGTGCAGTAGTGACAGATGGTGGCAGGGACGCTGGTACGGAGTGCGCGTTTTTGCAAAATGAGTACCATTTTTTTGCCGATCTCTTCGACATCATCTTCGCGATAAATCAGCGGTAGCATGTACAGGCAGGGCCTGAACATCAGCTTATCTTTATCGCATTTTCTGCAAATAATGACCCGATGCTGGTGACGGGTGTGGAGGGGGATTTCGTAACAGCCCGCGCTGAGCCACTCTTCATCCAGCGATAAAAAGGCGATGTCTGCACGATCGATATCGTCGACAGGCAAGAAGCAAATCTCCTGACGCCACTGATTCGTCAGACGAGTAATGATGATTTTCAGACCATGTTCGAAGTGACTATTTTCGTCTTTGATGGCGATACTTAACATTGAAGGGATCCTAAACCGCAGGGAAGGGTGTAGGAGAATGTTAAGCAAAATCATTAATTTTCTAAATACATTTAACCTTAAACCGGGCTTTACGGCGCCTCAGTTGTTACCAGGTGATTTCCTGGATACCCGTGGACGAGCAGAAAAAACCACCATTCGTACACTTCGCAAGCAACCAGAACAAAAGGCATTGACTCAGCAGGCGCTGACCGTATAATTCACGCGTTTCATCCGCATGAAGTTTTCACTTCGCAATGCGCCCTTAGCTCAGTTGGATAGAGCAACGGCCTTCTAAGCCGTAGGTCGTAGGTTCGAATCCTACAGGGCGTACCATTTTACAGCATTCCTCTCTAATCATCCCTGTCGTATTCGCATTGCAACAAACCACCTTTCGCTCCGTATTTGACTTTTTCTGCGAGACTCAGGAAATCCGAAACGAATAAGAACGGGAGCTGATTTGCTCCCGTATGTATGGTCTTTTGTCGGCATGTCACCGCACTACAAGCACCGGGCATTTTGCGTGGCGCACCACGGCGGAGGCCGTTGAACCCAGCAGATAAGTGCTAAAACCCGGCTTATGCGAACCGATGATGACGAGTTCTGCATCTACCGCTTCCGCTAACTTTAAGATCTGATCTTTAGGCGGGCCGTAAACGACGTGCAGTTCCGTCCTGCCGGCAGGAATGTTGAATTGTTTAACAATCTCTTGCAGCTTTTCGGTGGCCTTAGCTTGAATGCCACTTCTGTCCGGGAATTCATTGGAGTAGGCCAGTCCCAGTGATGCGTAGAATGGGACAGTAGGGATAACGGCTAAAAAATGGACCTTTGCGGTTTTTGCGTGCGCCTCGACCTGTGGGATCACCTGACGCGTTACATCGGTTTCAGAGATATCAATCGGCACCAGAATAGAACGATACATATTCACCACCTCTTGTTTGTTATACCGCTAATCTGAGTGTAGTGAAGGCTATTTCTGTATGATAAGTGACCAGATCAAGGTTGTGTGTATCAATCAATATTGATGTGAATAATGTGATGAATGTTCAATATCATTTTGACGATCTTTATGTTCATATTCGCTGTGCTCACTCAGCCAGAACAATCACATCTCCCGTTGCTGGCGCGTCTGTTCCGGGCAGCCAAAAACGTCCCCACGAACCGGTGCAATGACAGCCGAGCAACTTTTCGGGCTTTTGTTGACGGAGAAACCGACGCGTTTTCCACAATTTTTGCGGCGACGCCGCGCGTAAATGAAAGCCGCCGATCAGGGCGTAGATCCTGGTGATACCCGTAATGTTTTGACAATGGCGGACGATGTTCTCTATTCCTCGATGCCCGCAGCCGGTAATAATGATCAGTCCACGCTCAGACTGATAAATCAATACGCCTTCGTCGGTGATGTAATCCGGTTGGGGTGTTTGCTCCTGAATAACGCCGTAAGCCTGTGGCGTCGGCACGTTTATTTCTCCGGACCACAGAAAGCGCTCACTAATCGGGAATGGCTCGCGGGTATAGGTCATATGCAGGCGAGAGTAATCATTCTCGCGTGATAATTTTTTGATTTTTTGGCTATATCCGGCAACGGTGATTGCAGAATAACGCTCGCAGGCAATGTGCGGATGGCAGATGACGTGCGTATTATCCGCCAGCCACGGCACGCCGCCACAGTGATCGTAATGCCCGTGCGAGAGTACCACGGCGGTAAGTTGAGACAGGTCAACGCCCATTCTCGCGGCATTCAGCTTAAAGCTGTCATCCGGCCCGGTATCAAACAAAACAGAGGTTGTTTCATCCTGGACGAGCAGGCTTAACCCAGGGGCTGCCTGCAATGATTTGTCAGCACCGGCAGCGCGCGTGTTTTCAAGCAATACCGTAAGGGTTAAAGCCATACCAGACTCCGGCGTTAAAGCATCATACTGTAACGCACAGAAGGTAAGAGCGCTGTGATCTCAGCGCTCTTCGGGGCTACTCAGCGGCGATAGTACTGGTCGTTGTCGTCGTCATGGCGGTGGTGATGTCGCCAGGCGTGCTGGTTTTCTCTGTCTTCCTGTTCCTGGCGTTTATGCTCTTTATCGCGTTTGGATTCACGATTCTTGTGGTTAGCAATCGCCGTGGCAACCGCTGCAGCGCCTACACCTGCGGCTGCGGCAGACAGGTACGGATGCTCAGCACAGCCTGCCAGGCTGGCCATGATTACCAGTGCAGATATCAGTTTTTTCATTGTGGTGTCATCCGTTATTCACGCACAATCTTGCCAGCGTTACCGGCGTCGCTATCGTTCCAGCTTCCGCGGCCGTTCGCTTTCAGGGTGTAAGTGGCATACCCCACGCGGAAGGTCATCGTATCTTTATAGGTATTCACATCGCGTACTTCATTGCCGTTGATGTAAACGCCGGAATCTTCTACGTGAATATCAACGCTGCGTTGACCGTTTTCAAATTTAGCCACATAATTACCGGTGAACTTACCGTCGATACCGGCCTGGTCATGATTATCCTGATTACCGCTGTTCTGGCGGTCTTCATCATGACGATGATGGCGCTGATGATGGTTTTCCGCATTGTCGATAAACCCGTGATCGCGGTTCCACTCATAGGATTTATTCACATCGCAACCGTTGAGTTCACTCATTTGTGTACAGCCTGAGCGTTCATATTTTTTCTGCATCGCCGGGGTAATGGCGCATGCAGTTGTCGCGGTTGTCAGACCCAGAACAAAGATGGCCAGCAGACGTTTATTCATTCTGTTACTCACTATCATCATTAAATTTATTTATAGGAATATTGATTTTATTGCTGTCATGTTTATGACGAAGAAAGTTTCCCATTAAATATTAACGGTGCATGCCAGGGGGATTCCTAAGGAAGGTGCGAACAAGTCCCTGATATGAGAT
>NZ_SZXN01000045.1:0-9395 GCF_005281195.1 Citrobacter sp. wls613 | reverse complement strand
GCTGGACTTGAACCAGCGACCAAGCGATTATGAGAAAAAGCCTGATATATTTTTGTTTGTTCTCATTATGTATATTTTGTTTTAATTCAATGAATTAACGGTTTGTGATTACTAACGTAAAATCCCGTTTATTCCCTTTTATTAACGTTCTGAGGTAGCCTATAGGGAGCCTGGCTTTTTGGGTCATGCACCAAGCGATTTCGGCGCGATTTTTACAGGGGCAGATAATGGAGTCCTTCAAGTTCACAAAATCCAAGATAAACGAGTTGCCACCCGCACCAAAAGGCAAGCAGGACGAATATTACGATAGTCACGTTAGAGGGTTGCGCCTAAGGGTCGGGGCTACTGGCTTGAAGACGTTTTATGCCGTCAGAAAACTTAAAGGGAAGTTCATCAGAACTGCGTTGGGCCGGTTCCCGGAGATATCTGTTGAGCAAGCCCGGACGATGGCTCTTGAAACGCTCGGAGGTATTGGGACGACAGGAAAGAACCCGAACGAAACAAAGCGGGAAGCTGAGAGGGCCAGTGTTACTCTTCGCGAAGCAATGGAGTTATATATTGAAACCCGTGGAGATAGACTAAAAGAAACAACGGCCAATCAGTACCGGCGTTTGCTCACCAATTTTTCAGGTGACTGGTTAGATAGACCAATTGCCAAAATCTCAAGAGATGATACTCAGAGCCGGCATAAAGCTATTACGGAAGGTATGGTTTGGTTCGGAGCTGAATTATCTAAGCTACGCAAAGGCGTCGGATCTGGGAGTAAAGCTCAGGCTGATTTGTGGGGCCGGTCGCTGAGGGCTGTATATAATTTTTCCTACGATAATTATCGTGATAATGAGGGTATTAAATTATTACCTGATCCCCCTACCATTGCATTAAGCACAAAGCGGCAATGGCACGGCTTAACCAGAAAGAATACACGCATACGCAATCATGAATTAGGCCGATGGCTGAGAGCTGTTAAGGACGTCAGAGAGGAAGCTGAACTTAACCGGGATGATCATATCGCTGCAATTTGCGATGCTCTTGATATGGCGTTATTTACAGGTCTACGGCGTGGTGAGGTGTTTGGCTTGGAATGGGATAGGGTAAATATTGATGGAGGATATTTTTGGATAGACAAAACAAAGAACGGCGAACCGCTTGAACTTCCCCTAACTAATACTCTGTTAACTATTCTTACCAGAAGAAGAAAATGCAGAGTTGATAATAATAACTATGTTTTTCCTGCGGCGAAAGGGGGTAGGGTAACTGACCCTCGCAGAGCAATTGATAAGATTGTTGAAAAAACAAATAGCGGGGATAATATAAATGAGAACCCCATAGAATTTACATGCCATGATGCAAGACGCACTTTTGCAACCTTAGCCGAATTAAGCGGGGTCGGAACCTATATACTCAAGCGGTTAATGAATCACAAGTCAGCACGTAACTATAAAAGTTCAGATCAAACACAAGGCTATCTTATCTTTCCTGTTGAGGAACTTCTCGAACCAGCAAAAATTATTGAAACAAAAATATTAAAAGAGGCTGGACTTATAAAAATACATGAGGATTCTAGAGCGGGATTTCTCGATAGTCTTAGTCCGGAGGAAACTGAGTTAGTTTTAAGATTCATTGATGATATGAAAAGAGGTGGAAAATGAAAAGAAAAACTATCAATCAGAATGAGCCTCAAGTGACCAATGTCAGGGTGCCTGCTGAATTTTTTGATATACAGAGCCTTGCTGTGGACAGTTGGATCTCATTCAGAAAGAATAATTTAATTGAAGGGGCATTGATGTCGGTAGATGAACTTGATTCTATTGCCACGCAATTTTTATTTTCTATACATAAATATGGATTTAATGGTATTGGAACATTAGACACCGTTAGAGATTTATTAGAGAAATATTATGTTGATGGTAAGGATATAATTTCTTTTTTTGAATTTATTGTCCGCATTGCCAAAGATGAGCTAGATAAAAAAATAAACATTAAATTTAATGAAATGAGTGCGCACCTTAAATTAAAGTTCAATGGTGAGCGTTTAATTGCACCGGACGTTGTGATTTCATCTATTCACGATTTTTTAAATGATAACGGTTTAGTTTTTATTGAAGAGAGAGAGATAAAGATTCTTTCTGGTGGTGTTTGTCTGAAGGATGATTATTTTTCTTATGAAACAGAGGTTTTTTCTCTGATCTCGGATTATGTTGTTGGTAGAGTTATAGTGTCACCATACACAAATATTCTGATCGAGTTTTTTCGCGACAATAGTGATATTCGACATAAAAATGAGCAAGGAGAAAGTAAAGTAAGGCCATCGTCCAAAAAAGGCCCAAGAAACCCCGAGTTGTATTCATATATTATTAAGATTGTTGACGCAACGTTGCTTAAAAATCCAAATGCAACGACTTATGCATTGACTGAGAAACTCGGAGGGCATTTAGAGGAATATCGCCATAACCATCCCGAAAGGAAAAATTGGCGGATATCAGAAAACCAGTTAAGGAGATGGATCAAAGAACATCGGGAGTTAACGGGTCAGGACTCGCAAGGAAAGCATGATGGCAACTTGAAGCTTGAAGGTATAACTTATTGATTTTAAAATGCTCATTTGGTTAATGGTCATAGTTCCATTTTCTAAATGAGTAGAATCATTTTGGTTAATGATAATATCATTTTCTCATGTGATCTTATTTTTTTGTTTTGTATCGGTTTATTCTGTTTTACGTCGATTCAAATCAATAAAAGGTAATCACTATGGAAATTCAAGACCGCATGACCCGCAAAGAAGCTGCGAGCTATATCGGTGTTTCAACCGCCACAATGGCTAACTGGGCTTGTACAGGGAAAGTCAAACTGCCTTATTACAAGGCTGGCCTCAAAAAGGTTATCTATCTCAAAAGCGACCTTGATGACTACTTAGAGTCAACCCGTCGATTGCAGGCGTGATATGCCACATCACCGTAAGCGAGAAAAGTAAAAGCCCGCTGGAGAGAGCGGGCTTCGGGATAATGCATTTCAGCACTACTGTGAACTCAAATTACCGGCAGGCTGACAGGCATATGAACGAAGAGCAAACAAGGCCGCACCGGAGGTAATCATCATGCCACATGACAAAATAAATTCAAAATACTGTTTGACAACCGCGCTCAATGGATCGCAGAATCCAGACGTTGCCGCAAAATCGGCAACCGGGATTTGCAGCCCGTGCATGTTATCGGCGACGACAGACGCGCCATGCGTCTTTTTTTACGTCGCAATCAACGCCACAGAGCGCCATATTATGGCGTGGTGCGTTCACTCCGGTCATTCAATTGCCGGGCATGAACAGGTAGCGCACCACTCCGCCATGTCAATGGTAGCCCAGGCGGGGCAGCCTTCGAGCTGGCCGGTTTCCGATAACGCCGGTACTGCAAACCCTGTCTGGGCTATCGCCATAATGAAGATTTGCAGCTTCGGCGATAGCGTACTTAGCGTTGTTATCGGAGGTTGCCTTATGGCTACTACCCCTATCTCTTTACACCCTCAATTTATCTACATCTTTGACGCCCTGCGCCGTAATGATATGGCCGCTGGTTCTGTTCGTGTATCCGTTGAGGCTGATACGCTGGTTGAAGCTCGCCAGAAAATCAAACGGGATTATGTCGCGGTGTTTTACCGTGATCGTAAACCGAATAACCCCCTCAGCTCGGCCAGTTCATCGCATTCACTCTTCACATGGATCTTTCTTGCTGTCCGCCGTTCTGACGCGCTGGCGAAGCCGCAGCGTAAGGAAGTCACTGCCCCTGATCTCACAAGCGCACGCCGCGTTATAGCGCGTGATTTTGTCGCCTCTTTCGCCGGCCGTCTGCCGGTTCGTGAGGTGTCTCATGTATAAAATCCTCATCACACTCATCAATTATCAAAATGGTGATCAGCGGGAGCTGGTACATAACTGGCGCTATAAAACCAGCGATGAAGCCTGGATTGATGCAAATAAAATGGCCTATGTTCGTAAAGGCGATGACGGCAAGACCACGCACGAATGCAGGGTTAAAGTTGTGGGGGTGAGTCATGTATGAGATTCATGTAAAAGCCAGGAATGTAATCACCGGAGAAATCAATTTTTACCGTCATTCAAAAAAGTATAATTCGCCGGGTAAAGCGTTCAAAACAGCCAGAAGGCTCGTTGATGACATTACCTTTAATGGGCGTCATTTAGACGATAACGAATATACGGTGACGGTTGGGAAGGTGAAACATGGCTGACATTTTTCGCGGCAAAGTGACACGTAATAAAACATATCTGGTTTCCGGTTATGCGGTAACGCCAAAAGGCCATACCCGCAGTGCAGAGGCAACCGTAGAGGCGCTTAATCGTGATGAGGCGATAATTCTGGCAACAGCTCAGTTGCGCTGGGAGGGGTTAAAGTACTTTAAGGCTCTCAGAGTGCTGGAAATAACATCACCATTAATCAGCAAACTGCACTGATAATCCGTTAAACAAAATTATGTTTTATATGACCGTTATCGGTCAGGGGGTCTTTATGTCTCAGAATCAAATCGATGAAAAAGAAATCATCTCTCAGGATGCGAACTTGTGGAACAGAGATTATTCGTGGCTGTTTTCTGAAGAAAACTATTGGCGGCTGGATGACATTATTAACATTTCAAGATTGCTCGAAGACTTACTTGATTCTAAAGCTGAAATGAAGTGTGAAACAAGCGTATCGGCCGGTCAGATGAGCAGTCTTTTCAGGGTGATGCTTAAAGAACTGAATGCAATAAAGTCAGAGCTTCCCAGGAAAGACAGGATATTTTCACAAGGTGAGGTTGATCTGGGTTTAAGTGCTGTCAGGTTATTCGGTGTACATCGGGTTACAGAAATGATTAATGAAGCTACACAAGGCGACCATTAAATACAAAAGCGCCGTGGTAAGCGGCGCTTAAGGATTTTATATGTACAGAGAAGATTTACGCACAGATATTATAAAGCGTCTTATTGCTGATTTCCAGTTTAAAGAGCAAAGCGGTTATTTGCGGCAAGGCGTTTGCCCTCACTGTAAGAAAAAGGAATTATTCACCAGTCTGGATAAACCCTATGTATTGCGCTGTGGACGGGAAAATAAATGCGGCGGTGAGGTAATTGTAAAAGAGCACTATGCTGATTTATTTAATAACTGGTCGGAGCGCTATCAGCGCTCGGAAGCCAATCCCCATGCAGCAGCAGAAGCCTATTTGCGTGAAGGGCGCGGCCTCGATACGGCATTGATTGCCGGATGTTACAGCCAGGAAAGCTATCACCAGAGGAGTATAGGCAGCGCGACGGTTCGCTTTGCGTTGCCGAACGGCGCTTACTGGGAACGGATCATTGACCGGCCAGAGCGGTTTGACCGTAAGGCCAATTTTGGTGGTCGCTATGCCGGCCAGTGGTGGGCCGCCCCTGCTCAAAATCTTGCCGGGCAAAAGGAGATCTGGCTGGTCGAAGGGATTTTCGACGCCATGAGCCTGAACCAGAACGGCATAGCGGCTGTGTCGCTCATGACCTGCAATAACTACCCGGATAAAGCCTTACAGGAACTGGCGGCGCTGTACGCTAAAAGTCCGCGTCCGGTTCTGGTGTGGGCGCTGGACAGGGGGCAGGCCGGGGAGCGCGCCATACGTAAGCATGTTGAGCGCAGCCGCGTTGAAGGATGGACCGCTAACGCAGCTCTTCCCCCGGAAGGTAAAAAAAAGGCTGACTGGAACGACCTGCATATCAGAGGCAAGCTGACAGTCAGAGATCTGGATGCTTACCGCTACTATGGCGCGTTGCTTATTGCCCGGAGCGCCAGCGATAAGGCGTTGCTGATGTTCAACCGAACCGAGAGACACGAGTTTCATTTTGAATACGATTCCCGCCTGTGCTGGTTCAAGCTTGATGTGGATCGGCACATGAAGGCGGTCGAGCGCATCCAGATGGCCGAGCCGGATTTAGATGAACGGGACGCGAAGGCCAAAGCTCTGAAGGAGTCGGGCGCCGTGGCCGAGATTGCCAATTGCTACCCGACGCCA
The DNA here is from genome assembly GCF_005281195.1 of Citrobacter sp. wls613. Taxonomy (NCBI): domain Bacteria; kingdom Pseudomonadati; phylum Pseudomonadota; class Gammaproteobacteria; order Enterobacterales; family Enterobacteriaceae; genus Citrobacter; species Citrobacter sp. wls613. Next base: position 3,371 of record NZ_SZXN01000045.1, on the reverse strand, counting down.
CTGTATTTCCAGAAGTCGGAAGCAACGGACGAGGCCTGGTATTACATGCGTGTGGATTTTCCAAATGGCTCCCCACCCGTTAAGGCTACGTTTACTGCCGCGCAGCTCTCCAGCGCCTCTGAGTTCAAAAAGCGGCTTTTGCATGTGGCTAAGGGCGCAGTGTATACCGGCAACACCAATCAGCTCGATAAGCTGGCAAAGCAGGATTTACCCGGGATTAAAGAGGTCAATACGCAAAACTTCATCGGGTACAACAAAGAGTTCGGGGCTTATGTATTCAATGACGTTGCTGTACATAACGGCACGCTCTATCCGCTCAATGATGAGGATTATTTTGAAATGCGGGATCTGAGCCTGAAAAGCCTCAGTGCATCGCCACACCTGGCGCTAAATCCTGAGCTGGGTGACTTTAACCCCGCATGGGGGGCCGACCTGTGGCAGGCATTTGGCGCCAAAGGTTATATTGCGCTGGCCTTCTGGCTGGGAGCGCTGTTTGCTGAGCAAATCCGCGCTGTACAAAAAAGTTATCCGTTTCTGGAGGTTGTCGGAGAGCCGGGCTCCGGCAAGAGTACCCTGCTGGAGTTTTTGTGGCGGCTGAGCGGCCGGCCGGATTACGAAGGGTTTGATCCGTCTAAATCCACCCCAGTGGCGCGGGCGCGTAACTTTGCTCAGGTGGGGAACCTGCCGGTATGCCTGATTGAAGGCGATCGGACGCTGGACAATGCGAAGCAGAGGGCTTTTGACTGGGATGAGCTGAAGTCTCTGTACAACGGACGATCTCCGCGGGCTGTGGGTATCAAAACGAATAACAATGAAACCTATGAGCCGCCCTTCAAGGGAGCGATTATCATTGCTCAGAACGCCAATACAGACGGTTCCCCGGCATTTCTGGAACGTATTATTCACCTGCATACTGACCGGCGCGACCAGACTCCACAAACAAAAGCCGCAGCGGAAGCGCTGGAGCGCTACCCGATAGAGTCCATTTCCGGCTTTGTCCTGATGGCTATCCTCAAGGAACGGGAAATTATGGAACGTTTCTTTACCCGTTTTGAGTCCGCCGAAGGGGAGGTGCTGGCCGTTATGCCCTCTCAGCATATCCGCATTATCAAAAATCACGCCCAGCTCATCGCCCTGCTGGAAGCGCTGGAGATGGTGATCCCTCTGGATAGCGGATGTACCGAGAAAACGAAGGATATGCTCCTCCGGATGGCACCGGAGCGCCTCAAGGCGGTACAGGCCGAGCATCCGCTCGTACAGGAGTTCTGGGAGGTCTTTGATTATCTGGATTCGACGGTGCCGGGAGGGATGAATCATTCGCGGGAACCAGGAGAAATCGCCGTTCAGTTCAGTCATTTTCAGGAAGAGGCGAGCCAGCACCGGCAATCGCACGCTGACATTAAAGAGCTTAAAAAGCTCCTGGAGGGAGCCAAGAGCAGGCATATCATCCGCAAGGGCGCGGTAAGAAGTCACATCTATGAGAACTACAACCGTAAGCTGCCGGCAGACAGCCCGGCGAAACGCAATGAAGTGCAGCATTGCTGGGTATTCAAGGCACAGCATTAAAACAAACCGGCCTGATTTGTGGCCGGTCAGTTATTTGTGCACTGTCATTTATCATCATGCTGGCCATCTGGTCGGTGATGAGTTGTATTTTATTCGCTGGCGGTCAATGGCTGAGCTTGAGGGCCGGCATTTAGCTGGCCCAAAGGTAAATTAATCACCCAATATGAGCTTTTGCTGACTTGCAGTACTTGTAATACGACTCAGTATGAAACCACTTCATGCCCTGTATTGGCCCATTAGCGAGCATTCCAGTTCCGGTACTCAACACAAAAAAGTTTCGCTGAATCAATTCCACTGCTTCGTTATAAAACTCGTGGAATTTACCCTCATTATCTTTTTGCACTTTTAGGATCAAGTAATTTTTATCTTCCGGCATCTCCTCGTATAAGCAGATGAAAGCATTTATGGTTGCGTCACTAACTTGTGAAAAAGCGCGCATGGCGGCGATTAGATACTGCTCGTCGTCCCAATGATCCTTATAGATGAGAGCCAAGGCTACAAGCCCAATTTTTGAATGGGTTTGGCGGACGGTTTCCAAGATAGCGTAAAAGCAATTTGAATATGTCTCGTCACTTGATATCTTGGTAAGTAAATCCTCGTCGACTTCCGCATTCGATATAAATGTAACGAAACGCTTTTGTAGCTGCTTGTTATAAAAGTGTTCAGCAAATTTAGCGATCAGTCCAATTCCCGGGACACCAATATCGCTCGCTAGGTCAGAAACTTCACTTCCTGTTTGAGCAATTTCCTTACCCCATTCCAAATATTTATTTGTCATAAGTGAAACCTCTTTTCTAATGGCACCTATTCCCGATTATTTAGTGCATCTTTATTTTTTGCAATACTTTCCTCAGAGGGGCTAACTAGCCAGCCAGGCCGCCACGTTCAAACGTTCTGATTCCTTGCGGTGAGCTCGTTCACCTGCTCAAGGTGGGCAGAAAATGTGAGGGCGCTGGGCGCATGACGTATGAAAGGAGTATCAACTCAGATGCACTTACTCGCCACCACATGACAAACCGGCCGGCACGGACAGGAATGACTGAGCTGCAGCATGGTCACATTCGGCGGTGCTCGATATCGGACAGTAAGCACCGCCGGCAACGCCATCGCATCACCGGCGGGCAAGGCCAGTGGAAACGCAAACACAAATTGTTAACAAGAAAGAGATGTTTTTATGCCAAATGTGTTCATAAATCATCCATTCTTAAATGCTTTCAAAATTTTAGGGGGGGTATCGGAAACTCATTACATTATTACAAGGCTAAAAAGTATGGCATAACATAATGATATATATGATAAATTTTTGTAATGAGATTACCATTACAATCCATTACATGTAATAAGGTAGATTCATTACAAGATGAATAGTTAATCTGTTGTTTTTAAAGGATGTAATTTTTATGTAATGCCATGTAATGATAAAAGGATTACAAAATTTATCTTTTAAAATCATTGCATTGATGACGATTTTAGACGCTTGTAATAATGTAATGAGTTTCCGAGACCCCCTTGGTTTTTTACCTGGCAAAGCCCGAATGGAGTTAACCATCAGTTAACATTCGTCAGCAAAGATCCATCCGCAATAGACACCTCTTTCTGTTAATCAATCTTTGCCCGGCTCACCGATGACTCACGATTATTTTCACTGTTATACAGTGGCAAAAATGCAGACCGCCCTTTCCCTTCCTGAGCAGGAATTCAAACGCACAAAGCTGCACAATTTTGCACAATTTTTTTGATGCTAAAAACGCCCTCCGGCGCCAGTTCTGGCGCGGCCTGAGCCAGTTTTCAAAAATGCACAAAAA
>NZ_SZXN01000069.1:210270-213780 GCF_005281195.1 Citrobacter sp. wls613 | reverse complement strand
CATGCGAGAGTAGGGAACTGCCAGGCATCAAATTTAGTGTGCTGATATGGCTCAGTTGGTAGAGCGCACCCTTGGTAAGGGTGAGGTCCCCAGTTCGACTCTGGGTATCAGCACCAGTTTTTAGGTTAATGTTCGGCACGTAGAAAAGAATTTGTCTGGCGGCTGTAGCGCGGTGGTCCCACCTGACCCCATGCCGAACTCAGAAGTGAAACGCCGTAGCGCCGATGGTAGTGTGGGGTCTCCCCATGCGAGAGTAGGGAACTGCCAGACATCAAATAAGTGAAAAGGCCATCCGAAAGGATGGCCTTTTTGCGTTATGTGTACTCAGAAAAGGCCAGATGACGGTGTCAACGCCCTATCCGACCTTTAGGATTGGTACCATTATTGGTCTGATAAATGTAGTGCCGTTATATGCAAGTGGATGATAATATTAATGTATTACCTGCGATAAAAACGCTCGCGTACGTTCAGAACGTGGATTGGCAAAAAACTCATCCGGGGGTGCCTGTTCCACTATTTCACCTAGATCCATAAAAATCACTCTGTCGGCTACCGTGCGTGCAAAGCCCATTTCATGGGTGACACACAACATCGTCATTCCTGATTGCGCCAGGCCAATCATAGTATCCAGTACTTCTTTCACCATTTCAGGATCCAGCGCCGAGGTGGGTTCGTCAAACAACATAATTTTGGGTTTCATACACAGCGAGCGCGCAATAGCCACACGCTGCTGCTGTCCTCCGGAGATTTGTCCCGGGAATTTATGCGCATGTTCCGCAATACGAACCCGTTCAAGATAGTGCATGGCCAGAACCTCAGCCTCTTTCTTTGGCATCTTGTGGACCCAAATAGGGGCCAATGTACAGTTTTGCAAGACCGTCAAATGCGGAAAGAGATTAAAGTGCTGAAAGACCATACCGACTTCTTGCCTGACACGCTCAATATTGCGGATGTCTTCGTTGAGTTCAATCCCATCCACCACAATGCGTCCTTGCTGATGCTCTTCCAGATGATTAATACAGCGGATGGTTGTCGATTTACCAGAGCCAGAAGGCCCACATAATACGATGCGCTCCCCCTGTTTTACCTTCAGGTTAATATTCTTAAGAACATGAAACTGCCCATACCACTTGTTGACGTTTTCCAGCGTAATCATCGCGTCGGTAGACGGCATTAATAATTGGCTCATAAATTCCTCAGTGCGGTGTACGCCCGGTGTTAAAACGTTTTTCCAGATGCTGGCTGTAACGAGACATGCTGAAACAGAAAATCCAGTAAATCAGTGCGGCAAAAACGTAGCCTTCTGTCGACATCCCCAGCCAGGCGGGATCGACGGTTGCTTGTTGTACGCTACTAAAAAGATCAAACAGACCTATGATGATGACCAGGCTGGTATCTTTGAACAGCGCGATAATCGTGTTGACCAGGCTGGGAATAACCAACTTAAGCGCTTGGGGAAGAATAACCAGTCCCTGCGTCTTCCAGTATCCTAGTGCCAGTGACTCGGCGGCTTCATACTGCCCCTTTGGTAAGGCTTGTAATCCTCCGCGCACCACCTCCGCGACATAGGCAGACTGGAAAAGGATCACCCCAACCAGCGCGCGAATTAGTTTGTCGATGCTGGTACCTTCCGACATAAACAATGGCAGCATCACTGAGGACATAAACAGCACGGTGATCAACGGTACTCCACGCCAGAACTCAATGAAAATAACGGATAAAATCCGCACGACGGGCATATGAGAACGACGACCTAATGCCAGTAAAATTCCCCATGGAAGTGCACCGGCAATACCGACGGAGGCGATAATCAAGGTTAGCGTTAATCCTCCCCACTGCCGGGTTTCGACACGTTCGAGACCGAAAAAACCACCGTACATCAGCCACCAGACCACAATGGGGTAAACCACTGCCCAGACGGCGATATAGCGACCACGGTGGGACATGGTTTTCCAGAACATCGGGGCGATAGAAAGCAGACCGATAACCAGGGCCAGATTTACTCGCCAACGCTGATCGTGTGGATAGAGTCCATACATAAATTGGCCAAAGCGTTCATGGATGAACACCCAGCAGGCTCCTGCTTTCGTACAATCTGCCCGGGTAGATCCTACCCAGTTCGCCTGTAGAAATGCCCAGTTCAATAGAGGGGGAATAAACGCCCACATTAACCACACGCACAACAGCGTGAGCAGGCTATTTGACCAACTAGAGAACAGGTTCTTGCGTACCCACAAAATAACGCGTCCTGCGTGATTACTGTTCTGGCGCGTGGGGTGAGACAGCAGTGCTTTTGTCATCATGGCTCCTTAGCGCTCAATCAGTGCTATCCGACGGTTATAAATATTCATCAACAGAGAAATGCTCAGGCTGATGATCAGATACACCGACATGGTAATGGCAATGGTTTCAATGGCCTGTCCTGTTTGGTTAAGTACGGTCCCAGCAAACAGTGAAACCATATCCGGGTAGCCGATGGCTGCAGCCAGAGAGGAGTTTTTTACGATATTCAGGTACTGGCTGGTCAGTGGGGGAATGATGACGCGCAGCGCCTGCGGGATAATAACCTGGCGAAGGGTTACCGGATTTGGCAGCCCCAGTGAGCGTGCTGCCTCGTGCTGACCATAAGGCACGGCCTGAATGCCCGCGCGAATAATTTCTGCAATAAATGCGGAGGTATACACCGAAAGTGCCAGCGTCAGCGCAGCCAGTTCTGGAATAAGCACCATGCCGCCACGGAAGTTAAAGCCGCGTAGTTCAGGCACATCCCAGTGTAGCGCTGCGCCAAAAATCCACTGTGAAAGCATCGGTAAAAAAGCGAACAGCGCCAGGGCCGTAGGCCAGGTCCGTCGTAACTGACCTGTTTTAGTCTGATGCATTTTATTAAAGCGAAATAACCCAATGGAGATGATGGCAGCAATCAGGGCGGCAGCGCAAAAGGCAACAAGACCCTCTGCCATTTGTGGTGCCGGAATATAGAGCCCGCGGTTGCTCAGGAATGCGATATCCAATGCGTTAACAGCCTGGCGTGGGCCAGGTAAATTACGTAACACAGCAAAATACCAGAAGAAGATTTGTAGCAGCGGGGGAATATTGCGGAACGTTTCGATATAAATCGTTGAGAGCTTGCGCAGTAACCAGTTATCCGACAACCGCGCCAGTCCGAGAAAAAAACCGAGAAATGACGCGAAAACAATGCACAGCGCTGAGACTAACAGTGTATTAAGCAGACCGACCAGAAAGACGCGGCCATAGGTATCGCCCTGCTCGTAATCAATCAGATGCTGAACAATGCCAAATCCGGCACTGCGATCGAGAAAAGAAAATCCCGAGGTAATACCGCGGCTGCTCAGGTTATTAATCGTGTTATGAATGAGGTAGACCGCAATGCTGATGACCGCAATGACGGCGAGTATTTGAAATAACCAGGCGCGGACCGCAGGGTTAGAAAAGGAGAATGATCCTTTTACGCTTGAGCGGCGATGGGGCATAAGAAAACCTCGGTAACTG
>NZ_SZXN01000069.1:198129-210231 GCF_005281195.1 Citrobacter sp. wls613 | reverse complement strand
TGAGCGCCGCAGCTGCGGCGCCCGTTACATCGCTACGGATTAACGCACCGGCGGTGCGTATTGGATGCCGCCGTTATTCCAGAGGTTGTTCTGTCCGCGTTTGATCTTCAGCGGGCTTTCCGATCCCACGTTACGTTCAAAGATCTCCGCGTAATTTCCTACCTGCTTAATAATATGGTAAGCCCATTTGTTATCGAGCTTCAGATCCTTGCCGTAGTCACCTTCTTTGCCTAGCAGGTGAGCCATATCCGGTGTTGCCGGGTTAGCTGCTTTTTCATCAACGTTTTTCGAGTTAACACCCATCTCTTCAGCGTTCAGCATGGCGAACAGGGTCCAGCGAACAATGGAAAACCACTCGTCATCCCCACGGCGGACGACAGGTCCCAGCGGCTCTTTGGAGATAACTTCAGGCAGGACGATCCATTCTGCAGGATTGCTTAGCTTGATTCGCAGGGCATACAGCTGAGACTGGTCGGAGGCAAGCGTATCGCAGCGACCAGATTCCAGTGCCTTGGCGGATTCGTCCGATCGGTCAAAGGTGACGGGGGTGTACTTCATGTTGTTGGCCTTAAAGTAATCGGCCACGTTCAGTTCGGTATCTGTACCTGCCTGAATGCACACCGTTGCGCCATCCAGTTCTTTAGCGCTCTTCAGACCAGCTTTATTGTGGGTGAGAAAACCAATGCCATCGTAATACGTTACACCAGTAAAGGACATGCCCATACCAGCATCACGAGAAGAGGTCCAGGTGGTGTTACGTGAGAGAAGATCGACTTCGCCGGACTGTAACGCTGTGAAGCGTTCTTTGGCGGTGAGTGGAGTATATTTTACTTTTGTATCATCACCGAATACGGCAGAGGCAACACCGCGGCAAACATCGACATCAATACCCGAAAATTTACCGTTCGCATCGGCGTAAGAAAAACCAGGCAAACCATCACTGATACCACATTGTACAAATCCTTTTTTCTTTACGGCATCAAGCGTTGCGCCGGCATGTGCCTGATTTGCGATCGCAAGCATCACGCCGGCCGCAGCCAGGCTGGCTATTATCATCTTTTTCATAGAGCATCCTGTGTGGAGGAATTATTGTTATAGAGACGTTTTGAAAACGTCTTTTACCTGTCTGTGGCTTTGGCCATACTCTTCTAAGCAAAGGTAGTGCCAGTTTTTTGCGACCGAATATTCGACGCAATATGCAGAGTGTAGACAGGAAAAAATAAATGCAGCGCCCTGAAGTGGTGCAAAATTGAAACGTAAGCCACATTTCGGCGCAAAAAATTTAAAATTCAGACAGGACGCAGGATAACGATTTCGGGCGGTAATATTGATGACGTGAGAATAACGATAGGAGGACATGTTGTTACGAAGAATACAAAAAATGCTAATTTCACATCGCGGATATGTGAGTGGAATCTATAATAATCTTATTCTATGATTGATGTCTTACACCAACCTTTTGTCTTATATGATAATTATCATTCTGATTAAAAGCGCGGCAGGTACCGCGCTTTTAAGAGGATTCATTTGGTTAGGGCAACGATCCCAAGTGTTAGGCCGGCAATGGCAGCAGCACCACCGGCGATTGCACCTGCTGTTTCCCAGTTATCCTGCGTGGTGCCTTTCATACAGGTATTGGTATGAACCAGGCGGCCCTGATCGTCATAGACAGGTACGCAAGGAGAATCGTGTGCACAGCCTGCCAGTAATGCTGTCAGCAATGCAACGGAAATTAATCTTTTCATGGTGTTACCTCTAAAATAAACGTTTCGCTAATAAAGCAAAGACAAACGCAAAGCCATCTGCGAAATCGAAAGCTATTTTACCACCTCTTAAAAAAAGACTGACATGAGGAATAATCTCAATTCGTGTGGTTTGTAAACATAATGAATAAAGCAGATAGCAATAAATGCTTTTTTTCTGAGGGGTGGGAAAAAATAAATGGCTATCTTATTAATAAATAAAGATCTCAATATCCGGTAAAAAGGCGTCCGTAGACGCCTTTATTTTACAAATTAATCATTGTGTCGACTAAAACGTCGTCTAACGACAACAAAGAAGACAGGAACGAAGAAGATAGCGAGCAATGTGGCGGTGAGCATTCCCCCCATCACACCGGTACCAACCGCATTTTGTGCGCCACTACCTGCGCCGCGACTGATTACCAACGGCATAACCCCCAGAATAAAGGCCAGCGAAGTCATCAGGATTGGGCGAAGACGCATGCGGGAGGCTTCCAGCGTCGCTTCAATCAAGCCTTTACCCTCTTTATCCATCAGGTCTTTGGCAAATTCCACAATCAGTATGGCGTTTTTGGCAGAGAGACCGATGGTGGTAAGCAGGCCAACCTGGAAGTACACATCGTTATTCATTCCGCGCAGCGACGCGGCCAGTAGCGCACCCACAACACCCAGTGGAACCACGAGCATGACGGAGAAGGGAATCGACCAACTCTCATACAATGCGGCAAGGCAAAGGAAGACAACGATTAACGAGATGGCATACAACGCAGGTGCCTGGTTACCTGACAGGCGTTCCTGGTAAGACATACCGGTCCAGTCATGACCGATACCGGTTGGCAGTTTTTCTGCCAGGCTTTCCATCATTGCCATGGCTTCACCGGTACTTCTACCCGGTGCGGCTTCTCCCAGTAGCTCCATTGATGGCATACCGTTGTAACGTTCCAGCCGCGGTGAACCATAGACCCATTGAGAAGAACTAAATGTTGAGAATGGCACCATTTCGCCATTGGCGCTGCGGACATACAGATTATTGATGTCTTCCGGCAACATACGGAATTTTGCATCAGCCTGGACGTACACTTTTTTCACGCGGCCGCGGTCAATGAAGTCATTGACGTAGTAGCCGCCCAGTGCAGCGGAAATGGTTTCGTTAATATCAGATAGCGAAACACCCAGCGCCTGCGCTTTTTCCTGATCGACATCCAGCTTGAACTGTGCGGTATCTTCCAGGCCATTAGGGCGTACACGAACCAGCAGGTCCGGGTGTTGGGCGACCATCCCCATCAACTGATTACGTGCCTGGGTTAACGCCGTGTGTCCCAGTCCCCCCTGGTCAATCAGCTCAAAGTCAAAGCCAGTTGCCGTGCCCAATTCAACAATGGCGGGCATGTTGAAGGGGAATACCAGACCATCACGAATCTGGCTAAAGGCGCGGGTTGCACGGGCAATAATCGATTCAACGTTATTTTCCGTTCCGCTACGCTCTTCCCAGGGCTTGAGGCTGACAAACGCCATCCCTGAGTTTTGCCCTTGTCCGCTGAAGCTAAAGCCGTTAACCGTAAAGACGCTTTCAACGTTGGCTTTCTCCGTGTTCAGGTAATAGTGGGTGACCTGATCCAGCACCTTTTGGGTACGTTCTTGTGTTGCGCCAGCCGGAAGTTGAATCATGGTCAGGAATACGCCCTGATCTTCTTCCGGCAGGAAGGAGGTGGGTAGGCGCATAAACAGCACCGCCATTCCCACAACGATGATCAGATAGACGACCAGATAACGTCCGGTTTTACGAATAATGCCACTGACGCTATTGGTATAGTGGTTGACACTGTGATCGAATTTGGCATTAAACCAGCCGAAGAAGCCGCTCTTTTTCTCGTGGTGCTCTGCTGACACCGGTTTGAGCAATGTGGCACAGAGCGCAGGGGTCAAAATCAATGCGACCAGTACCGAAAGTGCCATGGCAGAAACGATGGTGATTGAGAACTGGCGGTAAATTGCCCCGGTGGAACCACCAAAGAAGGCCATCGGGATAAACACCGCAGACAGCACCATGGCGATACCCACCAACGCCCCCTGAATCTGCGACATGGATTTCTCCGTCGCCTCTTTGGGGGGGAGATTTTCTTCTATCATCACGCGTTCAACGTTCTCGACCACCACTATCGCATCATCGACCAACAGGCCGATGGCGAGTACCATCCCGAACATCGTCAGGGTGTTTATCGAGTAGCCAAACGCTGCCAGTACGGCAAAGGTACCCAGTAATACGACGGGCACGGCGATGGTTGGAATGAGCGTGGCGCGGATGTTTTGCAGAAACAGGTACATCACGAGGAACACCAACACGATCGCTTCGAACAGTGTTTTCACTACCTCATGAATAGAGATGGTGACGAACGGCGTGGTGTCATATGGGTAAACAACCTTCATTCCCTGCGGGAAGAACGGTTGCAGTTCGACCAGTTTAGCTTTAATTGCGTTGGCGGTATCCAGCGCGTTAGCACCGGTAGCCAGCTTGATACCAAGGCCGGATGCCGGTTTACCGTTAATACGGGCAACGACGTTGTAGTTTTCTCCACCTAACTCAATGCGCGCCACATCCTTCAAGTGAACAACAGAGCCATCACTGTTCACGCGTAATGTCACTTTGCCGAACTCTTGTGGATCTTTCAGGCGTGTTTGCGCAATTATCGAAGCGTTAAGCTGCTGATTAGGTAATGCAGGTGTCCCGCCTAACTGGCCTGCGGCTATCTGATCGTTTTGCACCTTCAACTGGTTAATGACATCAACCGGTGTGAGCTGGTATTTGTTCAATAAATTCGCATCCAGCCAGATACGCATGGCGTACTGTGCACCAAACAGCTGCACGTCGCCCACGCCGTTTAAACGACTGATGGAGTCTTTAATGTTTGAGGCGACATAGTCCGAGATGTCATCTTGCGTGGTCTGTGGATTGTCAGAAACAAAGCCCGCGACCATCAAAAAGCTGCTGCTTGATTTCTCAACGCCGATACCCTGCTGCTGGACTTCCTGTGGCAGTAATGGGGTCGCGAGCTGCAGTTTGTTTTGTACCTGTACCTGAGCAATATCAGGATCGGTGCCGGACTGGAACGTCAGCGTGATAGTCACGCTGCCAGCTGAGTCGCTGGTGGATGACATATACATCAGGTTATCGATACCGTTCATGTTTTGTTCGATAACCTGTGTGACCGTGTCCTGCACGGTTTGCGCATCCGCACCTGGGTAGGTTGCGGAAATCGCAACGGCAGGAGGGGCAATAGTAGGATACTGCGCCACGGGCAGCTGCATGATTGCCAGCGCACCCGCCATCATCAAAATGATGGCCAGTACCCAGGCAAAGATAGGACGCCTAATAAAAAAGTTTGCCATGTCCTGTTACCTTATTGCGCCGCAGTCGCTGCAGGGACATCGGTGGTGGCTTTAACCTGCACGCCAGGGCGCGCTTTCTGTAAACCACTTACGATGACTTTGTCACCCGACTGTAAGCCTTCGCTAATCAGCCACTTGTCGCCAATAGCTTGCACGGCGACGACTGGGCGAGTTTCAGCCTGGCTCTTGTCGTTAACGACCATCACGGTGGCATCGCCGCGCGGCGTACGCGTCACGCCCTGCTGTGGAACGAGGATGGCATTGGGTTGAACGCCTTCATCAACGCGTGCGCGCACAAACATACCGGGTAGTAGAGTGTGCTGCGGGTTAGGGAATACGGCTCGGAGAGTGATTGACCCAGTGCTTTCATCAACCGTCACGTCAGAAAATTGCAACGTGCCTTTCAGCGGGTATGACTGGCCATTTTCCATCACCAGTTCGACGGTGCTGCTGGTGTTGTCTTTATGCAGACTGCCTTGTGCAATAGACTGTTTGAGGCGCATAAAGTCGTTACTGGACTGCGTCACATCGACGTAAATCGGATCGAGCTGTTGCACGGTAGCGAGCGCTGTAGCCTGACCATTAGTGACCAGCGCGCCCTCGGTGACGCTAGATTTACCGATGCGTCCGCTAATCGGTGATGTCACTTTGGTGTAGGCAAGGTTAATACGCGCGCTTTCGACAGCCGCTTTGGCGGCAATAACGGAGGCATCGGCCTGACGTGCGTCAGCAATGGCCTGATCGTATTCTTGCTGGCTGATATATTTTGTTCCGACCAGTGGAACATAGCGTTTTACCGTTAAGTGCGCGATTGCTGCCGCGGCTTCGCTTTTTGCCAGTTCACCTTTAGCGCTGTCATAGTCAGCCTGATAGGTCGCGGGATCGATCTGGTAAAGCGACTGGCCAGCTTCAACATCACTGCCTTCGGTGAAATTCCGTTTAAGTACAATCCCGCTGACCTGAGGGCGTACTTCTGCAATGCGAAATGCGCTTGTACGCCCCGGTAATTCGGTCGTCACGGCTAAGGGGGCTGACTCAACAACATGGACTGTCACCTGTGGCTCGGTGGGATGTGCCTGTGTTTCTCCTTGATCGTTACAGCCGGCGAGTAATGCAGCGGAGATGATGATGAATGAGGGCAGGAGCGAGAACCTGGCAGTTTTCGTCATTTCTATTCCTTAAAGAACCGAAGGCTCGTTATTTACCGGAGTAATGGCAGGTGATAACGCGCACAAATAAAAAATAATAGTTAGCTATCCTACAAATAATTAGCTTGCGATGTAAGCAATACTTATTTTGCGGCGTAATCCACGGCACATAAAAACAAAAAAAGAAGAAACAACTGCCCTTTCATTAAGCGAAGATTAGTCATGTTATGACTTGCATTAACACATATAGAAATAGGTATTGCATTGGTGAATGTATTTTTTCATTTTATTCACATTGTTTATTTGTGCTGAGTGTATGTAATGAAATGTTTTAGAACTCGTCTAAATAAAGGCTAAGTGATACATTAATTCCGTACAGTAAATATTAGATAAGAAAGTTTATCATTCCCTACTCTGTCTCAGGCATTCGAACCATGGCGAGAAAAACGAAAGCTGATGCCCTCAAAACGCGCCAGCACCTGATTGAAACGGCGATTGTACAGTTTGCGGCACGGGGTGTCGGCAATACAACGCTTAATGACATAGCGGATGCCGCTAACGTGACGCGAGGTGCAATCTATTGGCATTTCGACAATAAGAGTCAACTGTTTAATGAGCTTTGGCTGCAGCAACCTCCCTTGCGCGATCTTATTCAGGACCAACTCATCGGACGTTGGGGTGACAATCCGCTACAGAGGCTACGGGAGAAATTAGTCGTGGGTTTGCAATATATTGCAAAAATCCCCCGCCAGCAGGCATTAATGCAAATTTTATATCATAAATGTGAATTCCATAACGATATGATATCGGAACAGGATATTCGCGATAAAATAGGCCTTTGCCATCAAAGAATACGTGATTCATTACAGAAATGTATGGATGAAAATCTTATCGCCACCAGTCTGGATTTAGACGTTATCCTGATTATTTTACACGGAAGCTTTAGTGGGATAATAAAAAACTGGTTAATGAATCCAGTCAGTTATGATCTTTATGAACAGGCGCCAGTATTAGTCGATAACGTATTAAAAATGCTAAGTCCCGATGGCTGTGTGATGCAATTTGTTGAGCGTGAAAATCAGGTAGGGTAGATTCGGCTGATCGCAGTCAGCCGTCATGGCATGACGGCTGGAAACGCGCGTTAGCGGATGGGTTATTCAAGGTCGACGCAGTTGACCAGCTTGAGGGGATTCACCGAGTTCATATTCCGGCACTTATCATGCTCTGTTGTCATTAACTCAATCCACTGTATGAGTAGGGCATCAAAAAGAAAAACAAAGACAGCAAAAACAACCAGCCACCAATACTTGCGAATCATTACCAAATCCTGTGTATTCATACCCAAGCGTGCAGGGAATATACACGAAATCTCTATGCTGAAAAGCAGACTTACAATGCTTTTACTTTGTTGAAATTACGTTGTTCTTTTCAGCTAATCGACTCTTTTTAGACAGGTTTTTTGTCTTTCGCTTTTTGACCTTTGCAAGGTCATTTTCTGAAAAGTGGGAGCTAATGCTCAGTCTTCTAAGCCCCATTTTTACGTATTCATCATTGACTTCGATACCGATAAATCTGCGATTCAACGCCACTGCCGTCGCGCCCGTGGTGAAGCTTCCTGCGAACGGATCTAACACAATCTCACCCGGGTTGGAGGACGCGAGAATAATGCGTTCTAACAGCGCCTGAGGTTTTTGGGTCGGATGGTTTTCGTACTCATCCATCAGATAGCGTACGCGGGGAAAATCCCAGACGTTACCGGGCACCTTTTGATGATTGTACGGCTGAGGTGGGTTCTTTCGGTAATCGATTAGCGCGCGCTTGGCGCCCGTTTTAGCCTCAACCAGAACGTCATCACGATTAAAGGTATAGCTTTTCGAGTCTTTGACCATCATCAAGATAGGCTCATACATTGAGCCAAAGAAGTTTTTGGCCTGGACTCCCGAGCTATCATAGGACCACACGATGCGGCTTTTGATGGTGAAAAGCTGGCGACATTTGAGGTCGATATACGGCATGTTCTCCGTACTGTTCATGATGTACATGGTACCCTGCGGCGTGAGTATTCGATGGCATTCATCAATACACTCAAACAACCATGCCAGAAAGGTCTCTTCGTCCCAGGATTCTACGAGCCCGTCAAAATCTTTGCCGATGTTATAAGGTGGGTCAGCAAAAATGAGGTCGACGCTTGTAGACGGCAGTTTTTTCAGTTCGGTCAGCGCATCACCGTGGATTATCTTTTTCGATTCATCGCCAAAATAGACGGGTTCACATCCTGCGTTCATCGTCAAAGCCTCCTTATGATGCTTATAAAAAAGGCGCTTCCCCATGCCGAGTAGCGCCTTTTAAAACAAACATTTAACTGATTAGTATCAGTTCATGCCGTATTTTTTCAGTTTTTTACGCAGCGTACCACGGTTGATGCCCATCATCAGGGCAGCACGGGTCTGGTTACCGCGGGTGTATTGCATCACCATGTCCAACAGGGGCTGTTCTACTTCAGCCAGTACCAGCTCATAGAGATCATTAACATCCTGACCATTCAGTTGAGCAAAATAGTTCTTCAGTGCCTGTTTAACCGAGTCACGCAGGGGTTTTTGAGTTACCTGATCCTGAGAGTTAACGGTAGAAACGGTCAGTACGTCAGAATTTACGCGTTGTTCGAACATAGTTCTGTCAGCTCTTTATTTCTGTTTACGCAAAATTTTCGAAGTATGCCTCCAACGCCGCCAGCTGTTCGCTGGAATCTTCAATGGCGTTGAATGTGCGCCGAAACTGGTCATTTGGAGCGTGTTCCTGGAGATACCAGGATACGTGTTTACGCGCAATTCGGTACCCTTTTGCCTGACCATAAAAGTCGTGCAGTTCCCGAACGTGCGCACAAAGCAAGCGCTTCACCTCTGCCAGAGGCAGGGGGGGTAGCAGCTCCCCAGTGTCCAGATAATGCTGGATTTCCCGAAAGATCCAGGGTCTTCCCTGAGCTGCACGGCCTATCATCAGGGCATCAGCCCCCGTATAGTCGAACACAGCTCTGGCTTTATGCGGGTCAGTAATGTCGCCATTCGCGATAATCGGAATGGAAACTTTCTGCTTAACTGCCCGAATACTGTCGTACTCAGCATCTCCATTGAACAAACAGGCGCGGGTGCGTCCATGAATGGTCAGAGCCTGAATGCCACAGTCTTCAGCCAGTTGGGCAATCTCTACGCAGTTACGGTGTTCCGGAGCCCAGCCGGTGCGAATCTTGAGAGTGACAGGAACGTCCACTGCATTGACGACCTCGGTTAGTATCGATTTCACTAAATCCGGGTACTGCAAGAGGGCTGAACCTGCAAGCTTGCGATTCACTTTTTTAGCCGGACACCCCATATTGATATCAATAATTTGGGCGCCGCTTTCCACGTTAATACGTGCGGCATCGGCCATTTCAACAGGGTCGCTACCGGCAATTTGCACCGTGCGAATTCCTGGTTCATCAACGTGCACCATCCGTAAACGAGACTTATCACTTTCCCAAACCTGCGGGTTAGAAGACATCATCTCGGATACCGTCAATCCTGCTCCCATCTCGTAGCACAGCGTCCTGAATGGTCTGTCAGTGATGCCAGCCATAGGTGCTGCGATCAGGCGATTTCTGAGCTGATATTGTCCGATACGCATGAGTTAAGAAATGACCATACTGTGACTGCAAGGCGGCGTATATTACGCATTTTTTGCACGAGATGAAAGGCCAAACTTTGACCAATCCACTGAGGTGGATCAATGAATTGCCGTAAATGTGAACGGATGAAAATAATTAATTATATAAATCATTGGATTATAAAAATGTGTCTGTTTTATATACGCATATAATTTTGCGTAACTTCTCATTTTTTCTTCATCGCCTGGAGATACTGGCAAGATAATCTGCTGAATTAATCAGCAAATTATCGGGACATTGTGTGATCGTCACCTCATTTTAGTACAGGATCTCGGTGTTGCCTGATTGGCTGTCCTCAACCTCGCGACCATTCAGTGGTTGCAGTGGACGGTTGTTCATATGTCCTACGATGTACCTGAAATTTTCAAGCTGTTCGGTTGAGAGGGACATTGGCGTTTTCAGGACAATCCAGATAACGTTTTCACTACATGGCGGAATCGTCAATGAGCCGCTGTAGCGCCAGTAGACTTTATTGTCGGGCAAAAGTTGGTTGATGTTGACCGGTGAGAAGATGGGCATGTTGCTACCTTCCATGGTTGGAAAGGATTCCCACAAGTTTTTAATGGCTTGATTCGGTTCGTCAACATCAAACATGACAGCCACAATAACGGTGTCACCTTGCTGATTTTTGTGGAGCAGCTGGAGCTCCATCGCGTAGTTTTTCCCCTCGATGGTGTGTTCACTCGGTGCGTGAAAATCCAATTGCTTTAAATAGTAAAGCTGATTGTCGATGTTGAGGGTATCAGGGGTATAGCTGTTCATCGTCGCCTGAAGCGTATGATTGATGCTCTGGAACCTTACTGGGCTATCGGTGTACTGCATGGTGAGTATAGGGAGCCCAAGTTTGCTGGTATCGGTGGGCTGAATATTGATAGGGGATTGATTTATCCCGGTCTGGCAACTTTTATACTCTTTGTTGATTTCCCCCCAATGTTCAGGGGAGGTATCTCCGATGCTATATCCCCATGACGATGCCTGCACTGAAAAGGACATGAGGCATGCCAACAGCAGCGTTGTTCTAACACGGATTAGATACATATATTCACCCAGTAAATGCCTGTGTTTAAAAACAAATAAAATCAAATGACTATGTTGAGTATTTTAGCGTTGGGGTGGGGGATTACTGGCTGGTGTATTGTCTGAAAATGGCGCAGCCAGAGAACCACGCCGTAAAAATTTTTTTTGACCGGTAATGCGGCACCACTCTTCTTTTTCGGGCAGCAGATCGAGTGTAAAGAGATCGGCGTAGTCTTCGCAGACGCCTTCTGAGCGGGTTCTGAGGATTACTCCACGATCACGCGGCCATTGAGTGGTTGTTCTGGCCGGTTGTTGTTGTGATGCATAGTCTGAGTGAATTTTTTAAGCTGTACTTCTGAAAGCGTCATCGGGTGTTTCAGGATAATCCAGGTTACGCCTTCGGTGCAGGGAGGGGTTGTCAGAGAACCGCTAAAGCGCCAGTAAGTCTTATCGATGGGCAGCAGTGCATTAAGATCCATCTGCGAGGTTACTCTGACGTCCTGCTCAGCTTGTTCGGGCATTGTTGCCCACAGTTTATTTAGCTCTGCGTTTTCTGCCCCGATATCAAACATGACTGCGACGACGGCAACATCACCTTTTGCATCTTTGTGCACCAGATGTGCCTCCATGGCGTAATGTTTGCCATGAACGGTATTTTCGCTGGGGGCGTGAAAATGGAACTGTTGGAGGATGAATGGTATTCCATCAATGGTAACGCTATCTTTGGTCGAGGTCTTTAGACCCGCCTGAATGGTATGGCCATTGTTGATGAGCGTGGCCGGTCCATCGGTATAGTGAATGGTAAGCGGTGGGAGATGAGCTGTAAGCGTTGTGTCAATGTTGATGGGGGATTGGTTCATTCCGGCCTGGCAAGTTTTGTACTCCTCGCTGAGCGCGCCCCAGTGTTCAGGAGAGCCTTCTCCTTCATAGCTCCAGTGAGATGCAAAAACCGTTGCGGGCATGATGCTTAGCGCCAACAGCGCCGCCTTACCAAAAGTTGTTTTCATACAATTCGTCCAGTGAATGGTTAGTATTTATTTGTTTTTAACTTCAATGAGTTAAGCAAATATTCTAGCGCAGGGACGTTGTGCGGGATGTACAAAAAACG
>NZ_SZXN01000069.1:169566-198091 GCF_005281195.1 Citrobacter sp. wls613 | reverse complement strand
ACGTGGCCTGCGAAGAGGCCACGGGGGGAGTTTATTTTTTCCTGCCAGTAATGCGGCACCACTCTTCTTTCTCGATCACTGGATCGAGCGTAAAGAGATCGGCGTAGGCTTCGCAGACGCTGTCCGCCTGGCTGGCAAGAATACCGGAAAGGCCCAGTAAGCCGCCCTCAACCGGCAACACGCTGATTAACGGTGCCAGTTCACGCAATGGGCCAGCAAGGATGTTGGCAACCACCACGTCGGCTTTCATGGCTTCTGGCTGATCCTGTGGTAGGTACAGTTCCAGGCGGTCAGAAACGCCATTACGCTGCGCATTATCGCGACTTGCCTGAATGGCTTGCGGATCGATGTCTACACCAATGGCTTTGGCTGCACCTAATTTGAGTGCTGCAATAGCCAGAATGCCGGAACCGCAACCAAAGTCGATCACCGTCTTTCCGTTCAGATCGAGGCCATCCAGCCATTGCAGACACAAAGAGGTGGTTGGGTGAGTGCCGGTACCAAACGCCAGACCTGGATCCAGCATCACGTTGACGGCGTTCTTATCCGGCACATCGCGCCAGCTTGGGCAAATCCACAGACGTTCGCCAAAGCGCATTGGGTGGAAGTTATCCATCCATTCACGCTCCCAGTCTTTATCTTCAAGCTGTTCAATTTTATGCACGAACCCCGCACCGAGCAGCGGATGCTGTTCCAGAAGGGCAACCACTTCTTTCATGTCGGTTTCTGCATCGAACAGACCCGTTACATCGGTGTCGCCCCAAAGGCGGGTTTCGCCCGGCAGTGGTTCAAATACCGGCGTATCATGCGTGTCCTGGAAGGTGATAGAAACGGCACCCGCTTCCATCAGCGCATCGCTCAGCTCTTCTGCATTAGCACCGGTGGTGTTCAGTTTCAGTTGGATCCATGGCATGGCAAAACTCTTTATTTATCAGTAGTCAATATGGCGGCTTGCGGGGCGACAGAACCAAAACGGTTTCCGACCAGGAAAGCCAGCAAACTTAGCAGCAACGAGGGCACAATTGGATGGAAGCCCAGGTACTGAATGTTAAAGGTAGCGAGTATGGCATACAGCACACCGCCGACAATCATGGCGCTCAGTGCGCCCGCTGCGTTCGCTCGCTCCCAGTACAGGCCCAGCACCAGCGGCCACAGGAATACCGCTTCCAGCCCGCCAAACGCCAGCAGGTTGAGCCAGATGATCATCTCTGGTGGTTTCCACGCGGCCAGCAACAACAACGCCCCCAACAACAGGGTGATCACCGCCGACATGCGCTTCAGGCGGGTTTCATTTTTCAGCTGTTCCGGGCGCAGATTCAGGTAGAGATCTTTAATGATCGTAGCGGAACTTTGCAGCAATTGGGCGTTGATCGTCGACATGATCGCCGCCATCGGTGCGGCAAGGAAGATCCCCGCAGCAATCGGTGGTAGGACTTTTACCATCAAGGTGGGGATAACCAGATCCGGTACCGTCAGGTCAGGGAGCACCGCGCGTCCTAATGCACCCGCCAGGTGCATACCAAACATCAGGATCGCCACCACAATAGTGCCGATAATCATCCCACGATGGACCGCTTTACTGTCCTTATAAGAGATACAGCGCACGGCGGTATGCGGCAGGCCAATCACGCCAAAGCACACCAGAACCCAGAACGAAGTCATAAAGGTTGGGGACAGAATGTCATCAGCGCCTTGTGGGGTCACCAGTTTCGGATCGATCGTTTGCAGCGTCTCCACCGCGTTGCTGAGGCCGCCCGCTGCGTGGACCACACCCACAAGCAGGACAATGGTCCCAACTAGCATCACCATACCCTGCATGGTGTCATTGAGCACGCTGGCACGAAATCCGCCGAATGCGGTGTATAACGCAATACTGATACCAAAGATCAGCAGACCTGTTTCGTATGGAATACCCGCAGCGGTTTCCAGCAAACGTGCGCCGCCGATGAATTGCACTGTCATCGCGCCAACGAAAGCTACCAACAGGCTGAGGCTCGCCAGCCAGACCAGCAAACGGCTCTGATAGCGGGCAAACAGCATATCGTTAAGGGTGACGGCGTTGTAGCGTCGGGCCAGAATCGCAAATTTCTTGCCAAGAATACCCAGCGACAACCAGACGGCTGGCAGTTGGATCATCGCCAATAGCACCCATCCCAGCCCGTATTTATACGCGGCCCCCGGGCCACCAATAAACGAGCTTGCGCTGATGTATGTTGCGGTCAGCGTCATGGCTAAAACGACCCCGCCCATTGAGCGGCTGCCGAGGAAATATTCATTCAGGAACGTGCCGGTTGTTCTCTTTCTCATCGCGTACACAGAGAGACCAAACACCACTACCAGATAGGCGACAAGCGGCAAAATCACTTCAAGCTGCATCGTCATCCTCCAGAGGAATATCGCGATAGATAAATTTCACCATCGCCCAGCACAGAACAATGAAAACCAGCGGGGTTAGCAAGCAGGCCATTTCGAACCAGTGTGGTAAGCCAGTAAAGCCCAGCGTGGAGTCTGGTAAGTAAGCGGCTACTAACCATGTAGCAAGATAGAAAAGGGTCAGCCACAGCGCCCAGCGCGCCTCTTTATGGGCCTGAACAAAACGAGCGTCCATTTTTTGTCCCTTGTGGATAAAGAAAGCGGGGATTGTACCTTATGGGACGTGCCGGAGGGGAGAAAAACAAAAGGCCGGAGGATCCGGCCTTTGCAGTTAATGCGTACTTACTTTTCCTGAAGTCCGAGTTTCTTCTCCAGGTAGTGGATATTGGAACCACCACGCTGGAAGTGCTCGTCATTCATGATGCGGATCTGCAGATCGACGTTGGTTTTGATCCCGTCGATGATCAGTTCCTGCAAGGCGTTTTTCATGCGGGCAATCGCCACGTCACGGTTTTCGCCATAACAAATAAGTTTGCCGATCATTGAGTCATAGTAAGGCGGTACGGTGTAACCCGCGTAAATATGAGACTCCCAGCGCACACCAAAACCACCCGGCGCGTGGAAACGCGTGATTTTACCCGGGCTTGGCAGGAAGGTGTTCGGGTCTTCGGCGTTGATACGGCATTCTACCGCATGGCCTTTAACCACAACTTCATCCTGCGTAATGGACAGCGGCTGACCCGCAGCGATACGCAGCTGCTCTTTGATCAGATCAACGCCGGTGATCATTTCGGTAACTGGATGCTCTACCTGGATACGGGTGTTCATTTCAATGAAATAGAACTCGCCGTTCTCGAACAGGAACTCGAAAGTACCCGCTCCACGGTAGCCGATATCCACACAGGCTTTGGAGCAACGTTCGCCGATGTAACGACGCAGTTCCGGGGTAATGCCCGGTGCTGGTGCTTCTTCGACCACTTTCTGGTGACGGCGCTGCATGGAGCAGTCACGTTCTGCCAGATAGATTGCGTTACCCTGACCGTCAGCCAACACCTGAATTTCGATGTGGCGTGGGTTCTCAAGGTATTTTTCCATGTAAACCATGTCATTGTTGAAAGCGGCTTTCGCTTCAGCTTTGGTCATGGAAATGGATTGAGCCAGTTCAGCGTCGCCGCGTACAACACGCATACCGCGACCGCCGCCGCCGCCGGAGGCTTTGATGATTACCGGATAGCCGATGCGCTTGGCATGGGCGCGGTTTGCGTCCATATCGTCGCCCAGTGGGCCGTCAGAACCTGGAACGGTCGGTACACCTGCTTTCTTCATGGCAGTGATTGCAGACACTTTGTCGCCCATCAGGCGGATGGTGTCGGCTTTCGGGCCGATGAAGATAAAGCCAGAGCGTTCTACCTGCTCAGCAAAGTTGGCGTTTTCAGACAGGAAGCCGTAACCCGGGTGAATAGCGACCGCGCCAGTGATTTCAGCGGCGCTGATGATTGCCGGGATATTCAGATAGCTTTTAACAGACGGAGCCGGGCCAATACAGACCGTTTCATCTGCCAGTAATACGTGTTTTAGATCGCGATCCGCGCTTGAGTGTACAGCGACGGTCTTGATGCCCAGTTCTTTACAGGCACGAAGAATACGCAGGGCAATCTCGCCACGGTTGGCGATAACGATTTTATCCAACATGTTCGCCTCGTTACTCGATGACGACCAGCGGCTCGTCAAATTCTACCGGTTGACCACTTTCTACCAGAATCGCTTTTACCACGCCGGATTTATCGGCTTCGATCTGGTTCATCATTTTCATGGCTTCAACGATGCAAAGGGTATCGCCCGCATTCACTTTCTGGCCCACTTCGATAAACGGTTTAGCGTCAGGGCCCGGGGTGCGGTAGAAAGTACCAACCATCGGGGAACGTACGATGTGACCACTGATTTCCGCTGCAGCAGGGGCTTCCATGCTTGGCGCTGCAGTTTGCGCGACAGCGTTATACGGAGCAGGTTGTTGCATCATTGGTGCAGCATAAGCCTGTTGCATCATCGGGAAACCTGCATTTGGCGCTGCGCGGCTGATGCGTACAGACTCTTCGCCTTCAGAAATTTCTAGTTCGGAGATGCCTGATTCTTCAACCAGCTCGATCAGTTTTTTAATCTTACGAATATCCATGAGTGGGTTCCGTACTCTTTGTTTAGTGAAATTGTGACAGGCGTTTTATCGCCGTCTGTATAGCATTTGAATAACTGTTGGTGACAAGATGTCACACCTCTCTGGCGTTGCACTGCGTGCTGCAGCCATTAAACGAGATATCAAAACTTACCAGTCATTGTGTGGCTATCTTCTGCCATTTTCGGGTAAAAGACAAAATATACCTTCAATACCCGATTGTCACCCTTTCCGCGCTGTAAAAACGCCTCCAGGGAAAGCAAGGTCGCACATTATAACCATTTCGTAGCAATTGGCAGCTAAATACTGGTCTTATCAGGGAAGATAATCAACTGCCTGTATGTAAAGAACGTGGGTTCGTCTGTGTTTTGCAACGCACTGCACATATCCCGAAACTACCGCCACCACTGGCGGAACTTCTTATAACGGCAGGCTAAAAGCACGACGGCGAGCGCGGCGTAAATGATTGGTTGCGGGGATAAAATCTTCACCGACCACAGGTAATGCACGGGGGCCAGGATCGCCACAAGATAGACGAAGTTGTGTAAAAGTTGCCAGCGTTTTCCCAGTTTCCGCTGCGCAGCCTGGGTGGAGGTGAGTGTGAGGGCAAATAACAGAGTCCAACTGATAATTCCCAGCATCAGATAAGGCCGTGTCGTTAGCTCTCGACCCAACAGACTCAGGTTGTTAATGCCCAGCTCCAGCAGCGCATAACTGGTTAAATGCAAGGTGGCCCAGGCAAAACACCAGAGTCCTAACAGGCGGCGAGTGCGTATTAAGAGTGGCTGCTTAGCGTAGCGCGCCAGCGGCGAGACCAGCAAGGTTGCCAACAAGAATTTCAGAGCCGTCCTACCGGTAAAGTGTTGAATATCCTTGACCGGATCGGCGCTTAATTCGCCATTATTAATGGCCCAAAAGAGCCAGACAAAAGGTAAAAAGCCGGCAAGATGCAGGCAAACTTTCAGCCAGGTGATGTGTTTTGCCGTCAGACGCACTTAAAAATTCTCCCTCAAGTTAAGGCCGTGATACAGCGAAGCGACCTCATCGGCATAGCCGTTAAACAGCAGCGTAGGTTGACGCTGTACGTCGAGGATACCGCCTGCGCCAATAAAACGTTCTGTGGCTTGTGACCAGCGGGGGTGATCGACGCCGGGGTTAACATTGGCATAAAACCCATATTCATTAGGCGCCGCCATATTCCAGGTGGTAGGCGGGCGATCGCGCGTCAGCTTAATGCTGACTATCGACTTAATTCCTTTAAAACCGTATTTCCACGGTACGGTTAATCGGATAGGGGCGCCATTCTGCGGGGGAAGCGCTTTGCCATAAACACCCACGGTGAGCAGCGTGAGCGGGTGCATGGCTTCATCAAGGCGTAAACCTTCAACGTAGGGGTATTTCAGCCCTCCGCCAATAAAGCGATCTTTCTGCCCCGGCATATCATCCGGTGCGTAGAGCGTTTCGAACGCCACATATTTCGCATTGCTGGTGGGTTCAACCAGTGCCAGCAGCTTATGTAAAGGAAAGCCAATCCACGGCACGACCATGGACCAGGCTTCTACACAGCGCATGCGATAAATGCGTTCCTCCAGCGGGAAGCGGGTGGTCAACGCATCGTGATCGAGGGTTAATGGCTTTGCCACTTCGCCACTAATTTTCAGCGTCCACGGATCGGTTTTTAAACTGCCCGCGTTGGCCGCCGGGTCTGCTTTATCGAGACCGAACTCATAGAAGTTGTTGTAGCCGGTGACTTTATCTTCCGGCGTTAACGGTAATGTATTTTGCCAGGCGGCAGGTTTCGTGAAATCAAGCGGTTTTCCGGCGGGTGCGGGCGGTCGGTCATTGCCTTTAAACCAACTTAGCAGATCGGCCTGGGCGTTGGGAGAGAGGGAAAGGGCTGTCGCACTGATGCCCAGCGCTTTCAATACCTGGCGACGTTGCAGCATAAAAACAGATTCTGCCGTTACGTCGGTTTCCGTCAGTTTTTTGGATTTCATATCATCCTCCGTCATGCGTTTTGCTAAGCATGACGGAGGCACAGGCTTATCGCGAATTTATCACGAAAAATTGCAGATTAGGCGATTTTCACCAGCGTGCGGCCTTGCACCTGATTATTAATGATGGCGTCAGCAAGCTTCGGCGCGTCGGCGAGCGTAATTTCAGTTGCGGCCTGAGCGTAGAAAGATTCCGGCAGGTCAGTGACCAGACGTTGCCAGGCCTGAGCACGGCGCGCGGCTGGCGTCATAACGGAATCAACACCTTGTAGGCGCACATTGCGCAGAATGAACGGCATCACCGTGGTGGGCAGTGCAAAACCACCTGCCAGACCACAGGCAGCAACGCAGCCACCATAGTTCATCTGCGCGAGGACTTTTGCCAGTACTTTGTCGCCAACGGTATCAATGGCGCCAGCCCACAGCTGTTTTTCCAGCGGGCGAGTTTCAGCAAATTCATCACGACCGAGGATTCGGTTGGCGCCCAGACTACGCAGATAGTCGTGCGTGCTTTCGCGACCCGATACCGCTGCAACCTGATACCCCAGCTTGTGCAGTAACGCAACGGCAGTGCTACCCACGCCGCCGCTGGCACCGGTGACAACAATCTCACCGTCTTGCGGGCGAATACCGGCATCTTCAAGCGCCATCACGCACAGCATGGCGGTAAAACCGGCAGTGCCGATGATCATCGCGTTGCGGCTACTCAGTCCATTTGGTAGCGCAACCAGCCAGTCACCTTTTACACGAGCCCGTTCGGACAGTCCGCCCCAATGGTTTTCGCCCACGCCCCAACCGGTCAGCAACACCTCCTGACCAGCGTGAAAACGGGGATCTTCACTGTAGCGAACGGTACCGGCGAAATCGATACCAGGAATCATCGGAAAATTACGGATAATTTTTCCCTTGCCGGTGATGGCCAGGGCATCTTTATAGTTCAGGCTCGACCAGTGAACATCCACCGTCACATCGCCTTCCGGTAGCTGATTTTCGTCGAGGGGTTGAACGGATGCGAGGGTTTTACCGTCCTGCTGTTCTAAGATCAAAGCCTGCATAACCTGTCCTCAATTCATATAGTGGATTGGAAAATGAATGATGAAGACTATACTCGTTAATCAAAACATGATGCCGATTCTGCGCAATAAATTGCCAGATATACCTGATTTGGTAGTATGCCCACACTATTTATGTAAATTGACGGATTTCGCGTTCATTTTTGCATTTTCGTGTCGCTTTTCCATTTTCATGCCTAATTCATAACTGTCGGAGTTAACACAAGGATGCGATTAACGACGAAATTTTCAGCTTTTGTGACTTTGCTCACAGGGTTAACGATCTTCGTGACGCTGATCGGCTGCTCGCTGAGTTTCTACAATGCGATCCAATATAAGTTCACTAGTCGTGTCCATGCCGTCGCGACGGCGATCGACACGCACCTGGTCTCTAAAGATTTTGTCACCTTAACGCCGCAAATAGACGAGCTGATGGTGTCGGTTGATATCGTTCGCGTTGAGCTGCTGCAGGGGGAAAGCAAGGTTTATAGCCATTCCCGCACCAGCAGTTATCGCCCGGCGGGAACAAACAATCTGTACCGTGAGATCACCGTCCCTTTGCTCAAGCATCCGGGGATGTCGCTGCGCCTGGTGTATCAGGATCCGATGGGCAATTATTTCCATTCGCTGATGACCACCGCACCGCTCACGCTGTCGATTGGTTTTATTATCCTGATGTTATTTTTGTCGGTGCGCTGGCTACAGCGCCAGCTTTCCGGGCAGGAACTGTTGGAGATTCGTTCCACGCGGATCCTTAACGGTGAACGTGGGCCGAACGTGCGGGGAACCGTGTATGAATGGCCAGCGCGCACCAGCAGTGCGCTCGATATGCTGCTCACCGAAATTCAAAGCGCTCGCGAGCAGCGCAGCAGGCTGGATACGCTTATCCGATCGTATGTGGCGCAGGATACAAAAACCGGACTCAGCAATCGTCTGTTTTTTGACAATCAGCTGGCGACGCTGCTGGAAGATCAGGAGAAAGTGGGCGCCCACGGCGTGGTAATGATGGTGCGTTTGCCGGACTTTACGCTTTTGCGCGACAGTTGGGGGGGGGATCTTGCGGAAGAACAAATCTCGGCGCTGGTCAATTTATTATCGACCTTTATTGCGCGTTATCCTGGGGCGCTGTTGGCGCGCTACCACCGTAGCGATTTTGCCATCCTGCTGCCGCACCGCACCTTGAAAGAGGCGGAAAGCATCGCTGGGCAGTTATTAAAAGCGGTCGATGCCCTTCCGACTAATAAAAAAATTGATCGTGCCGATATGATTCATATTGGCATTTGCGTCTGTCGCAGCGGCCAGTCCGCTGAACAGGTGATGGAGCACGCTGAAGCGGCAACCCGGAACTCGGTATTACAGGGTGGGAACAGTTGGTCAGTTTATGATGACTCGCTGCCGGAAAAAGGTCGGGGTAATGTACGCTGGCGCACGCTCATTGAGCAGATGCTCAGTCGGGGCGGTCCAAGGCTCTATCAGAAACCCGCGGTCACCCATGAAGGACGAGTACACCATCGGGAATTAATGTGCCGCATTTTTGATGGCAGTGAAGAGGTTATCTCGGCGGAATATATGCCGATGGTGCTGCAATTTGGCCTGGCGGAAGAATATGACCGTTTGCAGATTAGCCGTCTGATCTTGTTATTGGGATATTGGCCGCAGGAAAGTCTGGCGATCCAGACGACGGTTGAGTCACTTATTCGACCGCGTTTTCAGCGTTGGCTGCGTGATACCTTGATGCAGTGCGAAAAATCGCTGCGAAAACGCATAATTATTGAACTTGCTGAGGCAGATGTTTGTCAACACATCAGCCGGTTACAGCCCGTTATTCGTTTGATGGATGCGCTGGGTGTCCGCATTGCCGTGACGCAGGCGGGGTTGACGCTGGTGAGTACCAGTTGGATTAAAGAACTCAATGTCGAGCTCTTGAAGCTTCATCCCAGTCTGGTGAGAAACATTGATAAACGTACGGAGAACCAGCTGTTGGTTCAGAGCCTGGTGGAGGCCTGCTCAGGCACGCCAACGCAGGTATATGCCACTGGCGTTCGTTCGCGTAGTGAGTGGCGTACGCTGACAGAACGTGGAGTCGCGGGTGGGCAAGGGGATTTTTTTGCCGCATCACAGCCACTTGACACAAACGTGAAAAAATATTCGCAAAGATACTCGGTTTAACCTGCCGTTTAATTTGTTTTCACGTAGAATAACGCGCGTTGTGCCTTCTGGGGGTGTGCTTGTCTGCTCGCCAGAATGTAACAGCAAACATGCAGGTGAATGACCTTTGACAGGTTGCAAACAAAAGCGAGGAGTGCTGCTGATTTTTTCAGCCCTGATGGACTCAGGCCGGTTTTGTAACAAAGGAAACGAACTGCACTAATTTTCACCGTAGCAGATGATTTTTCCGCCTTGTCGCTGCTGCGTGTGGTTGGTAAAGTAAGCGGATTTTGTTTTCCGCCCCAGCTTTCAGGATTATCCCTTAGTATGTTGAAAAAATTTCGTGGCATGTTTTCCAATGACCTGTCCATTGACCTGGGTACCGCGAATACCCTTATTTATGTAAAAGGACAAGGCATCGTATTGAATGAGCCTTCTGTTGTGGCCATTCGACAGGATCGTGCCGGTTCGCCGAAAAGCGTGGCAGCAGTAGGTCATGATGCGAAGCAGATGCTGGGTCGTACGCCGGGCAACATTGCTGCAATTCGCCCAATGAAAGACGGCGTTATCGCTGACTTCTTCGTGACTGAAAAAATGCTTCAGCACTTTATCAAACAAGTGCACAGCAACAGCTTTATGCGCCCAAGCCCGCGCGTGCTGGTGTGTGTTCCGGTTGGCGCAACTCAGGTTGAACGTCGTGCCATTCGTGAGTCTGCTCAGGGTGCCGGTGCGCGTGAAGTATTCCTGATTGAAGAGCCGATGGCGGCAGCGATCGGTGCAGGTCTGCCTGTTTCCGAAGCAACCGGTTCTATGGTTGTGGATATCGGTGGTGGTACCACTGAAGTTGCCGTTATCTCCCTGAACGGCGTCGTTTACTCCTCCTCCGTACGTATCGGTGGTGACCGTTTCGATGAAGCCATCATTAATTATGTGCGTCGTAACTATGGTTCCCTGATCGGCGAAGCGACCGCTGAACGTATCAAACACGAAATCGGATCGGCTTATCCGGGCGACGAAGTGCTTGAGATCGAAGTTCGCGGCCGTAACCTGGCTGAAGGCGTTCCACGTGGCTTTACCCTGAACTCTAACGAGATTCTGGAAGCGCTGCAGGAACCGCTGACCGGTATCGTCAGCGCGGTCATGGTTGCCCTGGAACAATGTCCGCCAGAACTGGCGTCTGACATCTCCGAGCGCGGTATGGTGTTAACCGGCGGTGGTGCACTGCTGCGTAACCTTGACCGTCTGTTAATGGAAGAGACCGGTATTCCAGTCGTTGTTGCTGAAGATCCGCTGACCTGTGTGGCGCGCGGCGGCGGCAAGGCGCTGGAAATGATCGATATGCACGGCGGCGACCTGTTCAGCGAAGAGTAATCGGATACCGGCAGGGTTAACATCCGATTGCCCTGCCGAATCTGATACGAGAATACGCAAACTTATGAAGCCAATTTTTAGCCGTGGCCCGTCGCTACAGATTCGCCTTATTCTGGCGGTGCTGGTGGCGCTCGGCGTTATTATTGCCGACAGCCGCCTGGGTATGTTTAGTCAAATCCGAACATACATGGATACCGCCGTCAGTCCTTTCTACTTTATTTCTAATGGTCCCCGTGAATTACTCGATGGCGTGTCGCAAACGCTGGCCTCGCGTGACCAACTTGAACTTGAAAACCGGGCGCTGCGTCAGGAACTGCTGCTGAAAAACAGTGAACTGCTGATGCTGGGGCAATATAAACAGGAGAACGCGCGCTTGCGCGAGCTGCTGGGATCGCCGCTGCGCCAGGATGAACAAAAGATGGTGACTCAGGTCATCTCAACGGTTAATGACCCTTACAGCGATCAGGTAGTTATCGACAAGGGTAGCGTGAACGGTGTCTATGAAGGGCAGCCGGTCATCAGCGACAAAGGCGTTGTGGGCCAGGTTGTTGCCGTGGCGAAACTGACCAGTCGCGTGCTGCTGATTTGTGATGCCACCCATGCGCTGCCAATCCAGGTATTGCGTAACGATATCCGCGTGATTGCTGCCGGTAACGGTTGTACGGACGATCTGCAACTCGAGCATCTGCCGGCTAATACCGACATTCGCGTTGGCGACGTGCTGGTAACCTCCGGTCTGGGCGGCCGCTTCCCTGAAGGCTATCCGGTTGCCGTGGTCTCTTCCGTTAAACTGGACACTCAGCGTGCTTACACCGTGATTCAGGCGCGTCCGACGGCAGGGTTACAGCGTCTGCGTTATCTGCTGCTGTTGTGGGGTGCGGATCGTAATGGTGCCAATCCGATGACGCCGGAAGAAGTGCATCGCGTAGCCAATGAGCGTCTGATGCAAATGATGCCGCAGGTTCTGCCTGCACCGGACGCGATGGGCCCGCCTGCGCCCGTTCCTGCACCAGCGACTGGCGTGACGCCGACGCCAGCAACGACAACGCCGCCAGCACCTTCTCCGCGTAAGCCGGGAGGGCAGTAAGTGGCAAGCTATCGTAGTCAGGGGCGTTGGGTTATTTGGCTCTCGTTCCTTATCGCACTTTTACTGCAAGTCATGCCCTGGCCGGACGACATTCTTGTTTACCGGCCAAACTGGGTGCTGCTCATCTTGTTGTATTGGATCCTGGCACTGCCGCATCGCGTAAATGTGGGCACAGGATTTGTGGTGGGTGCCATACTGGATCTCATTAGCGGCTCCACACTTGGCGTGCGGGCTTTGTCGATGAGTATCATTGCCTACCTGGTTGCGCTGAAATTCCAGCTATTCCGTAACCTGGCGCTCTGGCAACAGGCGTTGGTGGTTATGTTGTTATCACTGGTCGTGGACATTATTGTTTTCTGGGCCGAGTTTTTAGTGATCAACGTCTCTTTCAGACCTGAAGTGTTCTGGAGTAGTGTAGTAAATGGTGTGCTTTGGCCATGGCTATTTTTACTGATGCGTAAAGTCCGCCAGCAGTTTGCGGTGCAATAAGGTTGATATGAATACTCTGTATCTGGCTTCAGGTTCCCCACGCCGTCAGGAATTATTGACCCAACTTGGCGTCACCTTTGAACGGCTGGTTCCAGGGATTGAGGAACAGCGTCATCCGCAAGAGAGCGCGCAGCAGTATGTTGTTCGCCTGGCGCGTGAGAAGGCTCAGGCTGGTGTTGCGCTGGCTGCGCGAGATTTACCGGTGCTGGGGGCTGATACCATTGTCATCCTGAATGGCGAAGTGCTGGAAAAACCGCACGACGCCGCGCATGCGGCCGCAATGCTGCATAAGCTGTCAGGCAAAACACATCAGGTGATGACGGCGGTGGCATTAGCCGATCGTCAGCACAGTCTGGACTGCCTGGTGGTTACGGACGTCACGTTCAGAGCACTAACAGATGAGGACATCGCGGGCTATGTTGCCAGCGGTGAACCGATGGATAAAGCAGGTGCATACGGTATTCAAGGGTTGGGTGGTTGTTTTGTCAGGAAGATAAATGGCAGCTATCACGCCGTGGTCGGCTTACCGCTGGTAGAAACGTATGAGTTGCTGAGCAATTTTAACGCACTGCGTGAAAAAAGGGATAAACATGACGGCTGAATTGTTGGTAAACGTAACGCCCTCGGAAACACGCGTGGCGTACATTGATGGCGGTATTCTGCAGGAAATTCATATTGAACGTGAGGCGCGACGCGGAATCGTAGGCAATATCTACAAAGGTCGTGTAAGTCGTGTACTTCCGGGTATGCAGGCGGCTTTTGTAGATATTGGGCTGGATAAAGCCGCTTTTCTTCACGCTTCAGACATCATGCCGCACACCGAATGCGTGGCGGGTGAAGAACAGAAGCAGTTCACCGTGCGCGACATTTCCGAACTGGTTCGTCAGGGCCAGGACCTGATGGTACAGGTGGTCAAAGATCCGCTGGGCACCAAGGGCGCTCGCCTGACGACAGACATCACGCTGCCTTCCCGTTACCTGGTCTTTATGCCTGGTGCTTCGCACGTTGGGGTTTCCCAGCGTATCGAAAGCGAAACCGAGCGTGAACGCCTGAAAAAAGTGGTGGCGGATTACTGCGATGAGCAGGGTGGATTTATTATTCGCACGGCTGCAGAAGGCGTGTGCGAGGACGATCTGGCCTCAGATGCGGCGTATCTCAAGCGTGTCTGGACCAAAGTCATGGAGCGCAAAAAGCGCCCGCAAACCCGTTACCAGATGTACGGCGAGCTGGCGCTGGCGCAGCGCGTGTTGCGTGATTTTGCTGATGCTCAGCTCGACAGGATCCGGGTGGACTCCCGTCTGACCTACGAAGCGTTACTGGAGTTTACAGCAGAATACATCCCTGAGATGACCAGCAAGCTGGAACATTACAGTGGACGACAGCCCATTTTCGATCTCTTTGATGTGGAAAATGAAATTCAGCGTGCGCTGGAACGCAAGGTTGAGCTGAAATCCGGTGGCTATTTGATTATCGATCAAACCGAAGCCATGACCACCGTGGATATCAATACCGGTGCGTTCGTTGGGCATCGTAATCTCGATGACACCATCTTTAATACCAATATTGAAGCTACGCAGGCGATTGCGCGTCAGCTGCGTCTGCGTAACCTGGGCGGCATTATCATTATCGATTTTATCGACATGAGTAATGAAGATCACCGCCGCCGGGTGCTGCACTCTCTGGAGCAGGCGCTGAGTAAAGATCGCGTTAAAACCAGCATTAACGGCTTTTCACAGCTGGGGCTGGTGGAGATGACGCGTAAGCGCACGCGTGAAAGCGTGGAGCATGTGCTATGCAACGAGTGCCCGACCTGCCACGGACGCGGTACGGTCAAAACGGTCGAAACCGTATGCTATGAAATTATGCGGGAGATCGTGCGTGTCCATCATGCTTACGACTCCGATCGTTTCCTGGTCTATGCTTCTCCGGCCGTGGCGGAAGCCCTGAAAGGTGAAGAGTCACACGCGCTGGCGGAAGTGGAAATTTTTGTCGGTAAGCAGGTTAAAGTACAAATCGAACCGCTCTATAACCAGGAGCAGTTCGACGTCGTTATGATGTAGTTAACCACCTGATGGCGATACCTTGTAGGCCGGATAAGGCGTTCACGCCGCCATCCGGCAAAACGATTTTGTGAGTCACATTTTTTGGCAGACAAGGAGAGATGCGTGAGGCGATTGCCGGGGATTTTACTGCTCACTGGAGCCGCGCTCGTCGTCATCGCAGCGCTACTGGTCAGTGGCCTGCGCCTTGCGTTGCCGCATCTCGATAGCTGGCGGCCTGCGATCCTCAGTAAAATTGAGTCGGCCACCGGTATGACCGTTTCTGCCAGCCAGCTCTCCGCCAACTGGCAGAATTTTGGCCCCACCCTTGAAGCCCGCGATATCCACACTCAGCTTAGCGACGGCGGCGAATTCTCGGTCAAACGCGTCACGCTGGCGCTGGATGTCTGGCAAAGCTTGCTGCACATGCGCTGGCAGTTTCGCGACCTCACCTTCTGGCAACTGCATTTACGCACTAATACGCCTATCCAGCGCAGCAACAATGACGATGGAGTCGAACCCGGCCGCGTTAGCGATCTGTTTTTACGCCAGTTCGATCACTTCGATCTCCGCGACAGCCAAATCAGTTTCTTGACCCTCTCTGGTCAGCGTGCAGAACTGGCGATCCCGCAGCTTACCTGGCTGAACGGAAAAAACAGACACCGCGCCGAAGGCCAGGTCAGCCTCTCCAGCCTGACCGGGCAGCACGGTATCATGCAGGTACGGATGGATCTGCGTGATGACGAAGGGCTGCTGAACAATGGTCGGGTCTGGCTACAGGCCGATGACATCGACGTCAAACCGTGGCTGGGGAAATGGATGCAGGATAACGTCGCGCTGCAAACGGCACGCTTTAGCCTGGAAGGGTGGATGACGCTCAGCAAAGGCGAAATTTCCAGTGGCGATGTCTGGCTGAAGAAAGGCGGGGCAAGCTGGAAAGGTGACAACAACACGCACACGCTGTCCGTTGATAACCTGACCGCGCATATTAGCCGCGAGCAGCCCGGCTGGGTGTTCGCGATCCCGGATACGCGCATTACGATGGATAACAAGCCCTGGCCGAGTGGTGCGCTCACCCTGGCCTGGATCCCCGAGCAGGAAGTGGGGGGCGAGAATAACAAACGCAGCGATGAGCTGCGCATTCGAGCTAGTAACCTCGAGCTGGCAGGCCTGGAAGGACTTCGCCCCATGGCGGCAAAGCTCTCTCCGGCGTTAGGTGACATCTGGCGGGCCACGCAGCCGAGCGGCAAGATAGATACGCTGGCGCTGGATATCCCATTACAGGCGACAGAAAAAACGCGCTTCCAGTCCTCGTGGACCGATCTGGCCTGGAAGCAGTGGAAGCTGTTACCGGGCGCCGAGCATTTCTCCGGTACGCTTGCCGGTAGCGTAGAAAATGGTGCGCTCACCGTTTCGATGAAGCAGGCGAAAATGCCGTATGAAACCGTCTTCCGCGCGCCGCTGGAAATTGAAGACGGGGTGGCGACGCTAAGCTGGCTGAAGAATGACAAAGGTTTTCAGCTGGATGGGCGAAATATTGATGTTAAAGCGAAAGCCGTCCATGCGCGCGGCGGCTTTCGCTATCTGCAGCCGACAGGTGATGAGCCGTGGCTGGGCATTCTGGCGGGTATCAGCACCGACGACGGTTCTCAGGCCTGGCGTTATTTCCCGGAAAACCTGATGGGTAAAGACCTGGTCGACTACCTGAGCGGTGCGATTCAGGGCGGTGAGGCGGATAACGCCACGTTGGTGTACGGCGGCAACCCGCGTCTTTTCCCGTATCCACATAACGAAGGTCAGTTTCAGGTACTGGTGCCGCTGCGCAATGCTAAGTTTGCTTTCCAGCCTGACTGGCCAGCGCTTACCAATCTCAACATTGAGCTGAACTTCATGAATAACGGTCTGTGGATGAAGACCGACGGCGTCAATTTAGGTGGGGTGAGAGCCAGCAACCTGACAGCTGATATTCCCGACTACGCGAAAGAAAAGCTGCTAATCGATGCCGACATTAATGGTCCGGGCAAGGCAGTTGGACCGTATTTTGATGAGACGCCGTTGAAGGATTCACTGGGCGCCACGCTGGAGCAGCTCCAGATTGACGGCGATGTGAATGCTCGCTTACATCTGGATATCCCCTTTGATGGCTCGCTGGTGACGGCCAAAGGTGATGTTAACCTGCGTAATAACAGCCTGTTTATTAAGCCACTCGACAGTACATTAAAGAACCTGAACGGCAAATTTAGCTTTATCAACGGCTCACTTCAAAGCGAGCCGATGACGGCCAACTGGTTTAATCAGCCGCTGAACGTCGACTTTTCCACCACCGAGGGTGCTAAAGCCTATCAGGTTGCGGTAAACCTGAACGGGGACTGGCAGCCAACCCGCATGGGTATCCTGCCAACGCAGGTGAACGAGGCCTTAGGCGGCAGCGTAGCGTGGAATGGCAAAGTGGGTATCGATCTTCCGTACCATGCCGGGGCGACCTACAGCATTGAGCTTAAAGGCGACCTGAAGAATGTAAGCAGTCACTTACCTGCGCCGCTGAATAAAGCGGCCGGCGAGTCTCTGCCATTAAACGTGAAGGCCGACGGCAACCTGCGCAGCTTCGATTTGACGGGCAACGCGGGGCCTAAAAATCACTTTAACAGCCACTGGCTGTTGAATCAGAAACTGACCCTTGATCGTGCTATCTGGGCTTCTGAAAGCCGCACTGTGCCTGACCTGCCCGAGCAGCAAGGTATTGAGCTCAATTTGCCGCCAATGGATGGTGCGCAATGGTTGGCACTGTTTAACAAAGGCGCGGCGGACAGCGTGGGCACCAATGCGGACTTCCCGCCGCGTATAACCGTGCGCACGCCGTCGCTATCGTTGGGCGGTCAGCAGTGGAATAATCTCAGTATTGTATCTGAGCCTTCACTGAACGGCAGTAAAGTGCAGGCGCAGGGGCGTGAGATCAACGCGACGTTGGCGATGCGCAATAACGCACCGTGGCTGGCAAACGTGAAGTATCTCTATTACAACCCGAGCGCCGCGAAACCCGCACCGAACGCCACTCCGGCCTCACCGTTTTCCACGATCAATAACGTCAGCTTCCGTGGCTGGCCGGACGTTCAACTGCGCTGCGAAGAGTGCTGGATGTGGGGGCAGAAATACGGGCGCATTGATGCTGACGTCGCGATTAAGGGTGATACGTTGACCCTGGATAACGGACTGCTGGATACGGGCTTTGCCAGACTGACCCTCGACGGTGAATGGGTTAACGTGCCGGGTAATGTGCGTACGTCGCTTAAAGGAAAACTGAACGGTAATAAAATTGATTCAGCGGCCGGTTTCTTTGGTGTATCGACCCCGATCCGCAACTCCTCATTCAACGTCGAGTACGATTTGCACTGGCGTAACCCGCCCTGGGATCCGGATGAAGCGTCGCTGAATGGTATTTTGCGGACCCGTCTGGGCAAAGGTGAGATTACTGAACTCAGCACCGGGCATGCGGGGCAGTTGCTGCGCCTACTGAGCTTTGATGCGTTGCTGCGTAAACTGCGTTTCGATTTTAGCGATACGTTTAACGAAGGCTTTTATTTTGACTCCATTCGCAGTACGGCGTGGATAAAAGATGGCGTGATGCATACCGACGATACGCTGGTGGATGGTCTGGAAGCCGATATCGCCATGAAAGGCTCGGTCAATCTGGTGCGCCGTGAGCTGAATATGGAAGCCGTGGTCGCGCCGGAAATTTCTGCTACCGTGGGGGTTGCCGCCGCATTTGCCGTTAACCCGATTGTCGGCGCGGCGGTGTTTGCCGCCAGTAAAGTTCTGGGGCCGCTGTGGAGCAAAGTCTCGATTCTGCGCTATCGCATTACTGGTCCGGTCGATAAACCGCAGATTAACGAAGTTCTGCGCCAGCCGCGTAAAGAAAGCCAGCAATGATTTGACGGGGGCGAGTAATTGCCCCAATCTCAGTAAATATGATCTTCTTACCGCTGTTTTACGGCGGCAACTAATGAGTAGCAAAACGATGAGTCTGAACCTGGTAAGTGAACAATTGCTAGCGGCGAATGGCCTGAAACATCAGGACCTGTTTGCCATTCTGGGCCAACTGGCCGAACGCCGTCTTGATTACGGCGATCTCTATTTTCAGTCGAGCTATCACGAATCCTGGGTTTTAGAAGACCGCATCATTAAAGATGGTTCTTACAATATCGATCAGGGCGTTGGTGTGCGTGCCATCAGCGGCGAAAAAACCGGGTTTGCCTATGCGGACCAGATAAGTCTGCTGGCGCTGGAGCAAAGTGCTCTTGCTGCCCGTACTATTGTGCGCGACAACGGTGATGGCAAAGTGAAAACGCTGGGTGCAGTAGAGCATCAGGCGCTTTATACCTCACTTGATCCGTTGCAGAGCATGAGCCGTGAAGAGAAGCTGGATATTCTGCGTCGCGTTGATAAGGTCGCGCGTGCCGCCGACAAACGTGTGCAGGAAGTGACCGCTAGCTTGACCGGCGTTTATGAGCTGATTCTGGTTGCGGCGACTGACGGTACGTTGGCGGCTGATGTTCGTCCTCTGGTGCGCCTGTCCGTTAGCGTGCAGGTTGAAGATGACGGTAAGCGTGAACGTGGTGCTAGCGGCGGTGGTGGTCGTTTTGGCTATGACTATTTCCTCGCCTCCCTTGACGGCGAAGTCCGTGCCGATGCATGGGCGAAAGAAGCCGTGCGCATGGCGCTGGTGAATCTCTCCGCGGTAGCCGCGCCAGCAGGCGCACTGCCGGTCGTGCTGGGTGCAGGCTGGCCGGGCGTGCTGCTGCACGAAGCGGTCGGTCATGGCCTTGAAGGTGACTTCAATCGTCGTGGGACATCAGTCTTTAGCGGCCACATGGGTGAGCTGGTGGCATCTGAGCTGTGCACCATCGTGGATGACGGCACGATGGCGGATCGCCGTGGTTCAGTGGCTATTGATGATGAAGGTACGCCTGGCCAGTACAATGTCCTGATTGAAAACGGTATTCTGAAAGGCTATATGCAGGACAAGCTGAACGCGCGTCTGATGGGTGTAGCGCCGACCGGTAACGGACGTCGTGAATCTTACGCACATTTGCCAATGCCGCGCATGACCAATACCTATATGCTGCCGGGTAAATCTACGCCGCAGGAAATTATTGAGTCCGTTGAATACGGTATTTATGCTCCGAACTTCGGCGGCGGTCAGGTGGACATCACGTCCGGGAAGTTTGTGTTCTCAACGTCTGAAGCGTATCTGATTGAAAACGGTAAAGTGACCAAGCCGGTGAAAGGTGCGACGCTGATCGGCTCCGGCATCGAAGCGATGCAGCAGGTTTCGATGGTGGGTAATGACCTGAAACTGGATAACGGCGTCGGCGTTTGCGGAAAAGAAGGGCAGAGTCTGCCAGTGGGCGTGGGTCAGCCGACGTTGAAGGTAGATAGCCTTACCGTAGGCGGTACCGCGTAACTGTACATGCCGGATGGCAACGCTTCGCGTTTTATCCGGCCTACATATCTGCACCGACCGTAGGCCCGGTAAGCGAAGCGCCACCGGGCATTTTTATTTATCTTTACCCCTGCCGTACATCCCCTGAAACAACTGCGCCACATCGACAAAATAATCTGTGAGAGAGTTAATCACGACCTGCACCTTGAGCGGCAGCTTGTCTTTTTCCGTATACAGCGCGTAAACCGGACGCGGATCTGACTGGTAGCGGGGCAGCAGGATCTCCAATTCACCACGATTGATCTCATTGATCACCCACATCAGTGGGACATAGGCAATCCCCGCGCCTGCGGCCAGCCAACGCACCAGCGTCATGGGATCGTTGGTTACGAAGCGTCCCTGCGGGATCAGTCGGGTTGAAATCCCTTCCGGGGCAATAAGCTCAAATTCATTATCTGGACGCACGCTGTATTCCAGCCACGAATGGTTGCTGAGATCGGCGGGCTTTTCCGGGATGCCAAACTGGGCGAGATAGCTTTTAGCGGCACAGACCACCATTGGCATCGTCCCCAGACGACGTGAAAAAAGACTGGAGTCCTGGAGAGCGCCCACACGGATAACCACGTCCAGACCGTCAGCAATTAAGTCCGGGGCCGGGATGCCGGTGACCAGATTGACCGCCAGTCCAGGGTACTCTTTCAGCATTTTCGCGGTCAGTCCGGCGAGGACATTTTGTGCCATGGTTGAAGAACAGCCGATCCGCAGTGTACCGATCGGCGTGTTGTTAAACGCATAGAGCTGCTCATGAACGTCCTGCACTTCGTGCAGCATGCGACGGCACCCCTGATAATAAATTTTTCCGGCCTCGGTCAACCCAATGCTGCGTGTACTGCGGTTTAGCAGCTTAACCTGCAGTTCATCTTCCAGTTTTGATACCGTCTGGCTTATTGATGAAACGCTCATTTGCAGTTGTCTGGCAGCGGCGGTGAAGGAGCCAAACTCGACGACTTTGGCGAACACCGACATACGTTTTAATCGTTCCATTGTTCACTCTAGCTTAAAAGTGATTTAGATCACATAATATAGATAACAGCATAACAGTTACGTTAATATATTATTATTCAAATAACAGCTATGTCGCTCTCGCCTGGCTCATCCTTGCCCTTCTCTGCGGTGACATACGCTCAATAAACGATCACCTGCACTCTCTTAAGCTACCAAGGTCAACATGAGTCTGTTTCCCGTTATCGTGGTGTTTGGTCTTTCCTTCCCACCGATTTTTTTCGAGTTACTTTTGTCACTGGCGATTTTCTGGCTGGTGCGCCGGGTGCTGGTTCCAACTGGCATCTATGATTTTGTCTGGCATCCGGCCCTGTTTAACACCGCGCTGTATTGCTGTCTGTTCTATCTAATAACGCGCCTGTTCGTTTGAGGTTGAAGTGAAAACACTAACAAGAAAACTCTCCCGTACGGCCATGACTCTCGTACTGGTCATTCTGGCTTTTATCGCTATTTTCCGCGCATGGGTCTATTACACCGAGTCGCCGTGGACGCGTGATGCGCGTTTTAGTGCCGAGGTTGTTGCTATCGCCCCGGACGTCGCGGGCCTGATTACTCACGTTAACGTGCATGATAACCAGCTGGTGAAAAAGGATCAGGTCCTGTTCACCATCGACCAACCGCGCTATAAAAAAGCCCTCGAACAAGCCGAAGCGGACGTCGCCTATTATCAAGTCCTGGCGCAGGAAAAACGCCAGGAAGCGGGGCGTCGTAACCGTCTTGGCGTTCAGGCCATGTCCCGCGAAGAGATTGACCAGTCGAATAACGTGCTGCAAACCGTATTACATCAGCTGGCGAAGGCGCAGGCGACCCGTGATCTGGCAAAACTCGATCTTGAACGTACGGTTATCCGTGCGCCAGCCGACGGCTGGGTGACGAACCTTAACGTCTATTCCGGTGAGTTTATTACCCGTGGTTCGACGGCGGTGGCGCTGGTCAAACAGCACTCTTTCTACGTGCTGGCGTATATGGAAGAGACCAAGCTGGAAGGTGTGCGTCCGGGTTACCGCGCTGAAATTACGCCGCTTGGCAGCAACAAGGTTTTGAAAGGTACCGTTGATAGCGTGGCGGCGGGCGTGACGAATGCCAGCAGTACGCAGGATGCGAAAGGCATGGCGACCATTGACTCCAACCTTGAATGGGTGCGACTGGCTCAGCGTGTGCCAGTACGCGTCCGTCTTGATGACCAGCAGGGAACGCTGTGGCCAGCTGGGACCACGGCGACGGTGGTCATTACCGGGAAGCAGGATCGCGATGCCAGCCAGGAGTCCTTCTTCCGTAAAATGGCGCACCGTCTGCGCGAGTTTGGTTAATTGCGATGGGCATTTTCTCCATTGCCAATCAGCATATCCGCTTTGCGTTAAAACTGGCATGCGCCATTGTGCTGGCGCTGTTCGTTGGCTTTCATTTTCAGCTTGAGACCCCGCGCTGGGCGGTGTTGACCGCAGCGATTGTGGCAGCAGGCCCCGCTTTTGCGGCGGGCGGAGAACCTTATTCGGGTGCGATCCGCTATCGTGGGATGCTGCGTATTATCGGGACGTTTATCGGCTGTATTGCGGCACTGGTAATTATCATCAGCATGATCCGTGCGCCGCTGCTGATGATCCTTGTGTGCTGTGTCTGGGCCGGTTTTTGTACCTGGATCTCTTCGCTGGTGAAGATAGAGAACTCCTATGCCTGGGGGCTTTCGGGTTATACGGCGCTGATTATCGTCATTACTATCCAGGCTGAGCCTCTGCTGACACCGCAATTTGCCCTCGAGCGCTGCAGCGAGATTGTGATCGGTATTGTCTGCGCAATTGTTGCTGATCTGCTCTTTTCTCCCCGCTCGGTGAAACAAGAAATTGACGTTGAACTGGACAGCCTTCTGGTGGCGCAGTATCGACTTATGCAACTGTGTATTAAGCATGGTGACAGCGAAGAAGTGGACAAAGCCTGGGGCGATTTAGTTCGTCGGACTGCGGCGCTGGAAGGCATGCGCAGTAACCTGAATATGGAGTCCTCACGCTGGGGGCGCGCCAACCGCAGGCTCAAAGCGCTGAACACGCTGTCACTGACGTTGATTACCCAATCCTGTGAAACCTATCTTATCCAGAACACGCGGCCGGAACTGATTACGGATACCTTCCGTGAACTGTTCGATACGCCGGTAGAAACCGTGCAGGATGTGCATAAACAACTGAAGCGCATGCGCCGGGTGATGGTCTGGACCGGCGAGCGCGAAACGCCGGTGACCCTTTATAGTTGGGCCAGTGCGGCAACCCGTTACTTGCTGCTGAAACGTGGGGTGGTTAGCAACACGAAAATCAGCGCTACGGAAGAAGAGATCCTGCAGGGCGAGCCGGTGGTGAAAGTGGAATCCGCCGAACGCCACCATGCGATGGTCAACTTCTGGCGCACCACGCTGTCCTGCGTGCTGGGCACCTTGTTCTGGCTGTGGACTGGCTGGACGTCAGGTAGCGGCGCAATGGTGATGATTGCGGTGGTGACCTCACTGGCGATGCGTTTACCCAACCCGCGGATGGTGGCAATCGACTTTATTTACGGCACGCTGGCGGCGTTACCGCTGGGTGCGCTCTACTTTCTGGTTATCATCCCCAATACGCAGCAAAGTATGTTGTTACTGTGCCTGAGCCTGGCAGTGCTGGGGTTCTTTCTGGGCATCGAGGTTCAGAAGCGACGTCTGGGCTCAATGGGCGCGCTGGCCAGTACCATTAACATCATCGTGCTGGATAACCCGATGACCTTCCACTTTAGTCAGTTCCTCGACAGTGCGCTTGGGCAGATTGTCGGATGCGTGTTGGCGTTTCTGGTGATCTTACTGGTGCGTGATAACTCGCGTGACAGAACTGGTCGCGTGCTGCTTAATCAGTTCGTGTCGGCGGCGGTTTCAGCGATGACCACCAATGTGGTTCGCCGCAAAGAAAACCATCTCCCGGCGCTTTACCAGCAGCTCTTTTTGCTGATGAACAAATTCCCCGGTGACCTGGCGAAGTTTCGTCTGGCGCTGACGATGATCATCGCACACCAGCGTCTGCGCGATGCACCAGTACCGGTAAACGAGGATTTATCCGCCTTTCACCGTCAGCTACGACGTACTGCCGATCACATCATATCCGCAGGGAACGACGACAAACGCCGACGCTACTTTAGCCAATTGCTGGAGGAGCTTGATGTCTATCAGGAGAAGTTAACCCTCTGGCAAGCGCCGCCTCAGGTGACGGAACCGGTCAAACGACTTACCGGCATGCTCCACAAATACCAGCATGCACTGACCAGCAGTTAAGACTGGTAAACCGACGCCAGAAGCGTCGGTTTTTTTATGGCTATACTTACCTGATGTGCGGGAATCCCTGCATAGAGAGAGCCTGTAGAGCGACTGGCGTTGGGATGGTAGCTATAGATGAACATCTATACATTTGATTTTGACAAGATTGAAGAACAGGGTGATTTCTACCGCGAGTTTACGCGGGCATTCGGCCTTGCTCGGGAAAAGGTAAGCGATCTCGATTCGCTGTGGGAGGTGGTGATGGGCGACGTTCTACCTCTGCCGCTGGAGATTGAGTTTGTCCATTTACCGGACAAACAACGCCGACGCTACGGAGCGCTGATTTTGCTGTTTGATGAAGCAGAAGAAGAGCTGGAAGGGCAATTACGCTTTAACGTCCGTCATTCAATGTAAGGCATAAAAAAGCCCCCGACAGGCGGGGGCAAGTCGTCTCGGACCAGACGACGAGGGTTTATTTGTACAGTTCAGCGGTTGCATGCCAATGCGCGCCTTCACGCAGTTCGGTCACGCGGTAGCTGCTGGCGCCTGCTTTTTCAGCTTTGGCGACGATTTCCTGACGCATATCCATCGGTGAGCTGCCAATCTGAGAAACAGAGATGGTACCCATGGATTGCAAATTCTGTGCTTCTTGTGTGTTCACCTGATTAACCGCCGCACTGGCGCCAAAAGAGAGAACGGAAAGAAGGCTTAAGGTTGCAACAGTCGTTTTGATTTTCATGATATTTACCTCGTCGAATTCTTTTATTGGGGTCTTCGTTTCGTGACCCTTATCACAAAATCAAGTATACACTAATCACTCGATAA
This sequence comes from Citrobacter sp. wls613, assembly GCF_005281195.1. Classification (NCBI taxonomy): domain Bacteria; kingdom Pseudomonadati; phylum Pseudomonadota; class Gammaproteobacteria; order Enterobacterales; family Enterobacteriaceae; genus Citrobacter; species Citrobacter sp. wls613. Next base: position 172,776 of record NZ_SZXN01000069.1, on the reverse strand, counting down.
ATTAATACCACGCTAATGGTTTCTGCTGTAATTAAGTGTTAAGAAATGTGGTTTTAATAACTTATTGGAATTAAAAACGCATAATTGAACTCATTATTTTAAAAAAATACAGTAAATTCATGGTGATAGTTAATTTCGCAATTTGTGCGTTTATAATTCGACGTATTCACTGTGTGAATGTTTTTGGATAGTGAAACGCACTATTTGTTAAATGGCAGGCAGAGGAAAAGAGTGGTCAGGAGTCAGAAAGAAAGATTTTTCCCCGCCACGCGATGCGACGGGGAGGGGATCACAGCTCTTGTTCGAACAGTTCCAGAATAGCTTCGTACAGATCTTTTACCGAGAACCCCATCGCCGGAGTGGTGAAGATAGTATCGTCGCCCGCAATAGTGCCGAGGATACCTTCTGCTTTACCCAGTGAATCCAGCATACGTGCGATCAACTGTGCGGCGCCTGGGCTGGTATGAATGACCACCACGGCATCGTTGTAATCAATGTCCAGCACCAGATTTTTCAGTGGGCTGGAGGTTGTCGGTACCCCCAACTCTGCCGGAAGGCAGTACACCATTTCCATTTTGGCATTGCGGGTACGCACGGCGCCAAACTTGGTCAGCATGCGTGAAACCTTGGACTGGTTGATATTATCAAAGCCCTGATCCTGCAATGCGAGGACGATTTCGCCCTGAGAGCTGAATTTCTCTTCCTTGAGAAGCGCTTTAAACGCCTTTACTAATTCTTCTTGTTTTGCCGAGCTTCGCATAAGTCACCCGTAATATGGCGGTAGAAACAACATTATTGTGCATACAGATGAATTTTTATGCAAACGGTCTGCCTCATTCAAGGCTGAAATAATGTTATGAAAGAGCGGAATTTTATCAAATTTCGTTATCAAGAAACATGCCTATGTCACGGCATGCAAATAAGCTTAAAAGTAAATCAATTGTTATCAAATTGATGTTGTTTTGGGAGGGCAGTTAGGTATATTGTCAGCACCTGTTGGAAAGTTGCTCTACTGTGCGAGTCGTATTGAATTACGTAACTTAGCTTTTAATTTACGTAAGTTAAATGCATAAAAGCCAAATTTGCGTAACTACGCATTCTTGACGCGTGGTTGTTGTGTTCATCGGATTTGTGAATTATGGTCGCCGCCGCGGAGCAACAGACACTTTGCTTATCAATATAATAAGGAGTTTAGGATGAAAGTTGCAGTCCTCGGCGCTGCTGGTGGAATCGGTCAGGCGCTAGCATTACTGTTAAAAACCCAACTGCCTTCAGGTTCAGAACTCTCCCTGTACGACATCGCTCCAGTAACGCCTGGTGTGGCCGTTGATTTGAGCCATATCCCTACTGCTGTGAAAATCAAAGGTTTCAGCGGCGAAGATGCGACCCCGGCACTGGAAGGTGCTGACGTGGTACTGATCTCAGCAGGCGTCGCGCGTAAACCGGGTATGGACCGTTCCGACCTGTTTAACGTCAACGCAGGTATCGTGAAGAATCTGGTTCAGCAGGTTGCGACCACCTGCCCGAAAGCATGCATCGGTATCATCACTAACCCGGTGAACACCACCGTTGCAATCGCTGCAGAAGTGCTGAAAAAAGCAGGCGTTTACGACAAGAACAAACTGTTTGGCGTGACCACGCTGGACATCATCCGCTCCAACACCTTTGTGGCGGAACTGAAAGGCAAGCAGCCGACCGACGTTGAAGTTCCGGTTATCGGCGGACACTCTGGCGTGACTATTCTGCCACTGCTGTCACAGATCCCTGGCGTAAGCTTCACCGAGCAAGAAGCTGCTGAGCTGACCAAACGTATCCAGAATGCGGGTACTGAAGTCGTCGAGGCTAAAGCCGGTGGCGGTTCCGCAACCCTGTCTATGGGCCAGGCCGCAGCACGTTTCGGTCTGTCGCTGGTTCGCGCACTGAACGGCGAAAAAGGCGTGGTGGAATGTGCATACGTTGAAGGTGACGGCCAGTACGCTCGCTTCTTCTCTCAGCCGCTGCTGCTGGGCAAAAACGGCGTAGAAGAGCGTCAGTCTATCGGCAAGCTGAGCGCGTTTGAACAGAGCTCGCTGGAAGGCATGCTGGACACGCTGAAGAAAGATATCACCCTGGGCGAAGAGTTCGTTAAGTAACGCGACAAGGGGCCGGATGCAAATACCTTATCCGGCCTACGGTCAGCGTGTATTTGTAGGCCTGATAAGCGTAGCGCCATCAGGCATTACGTGCTAAGTCCCTACGATATCGCCTAATAAAAACCGGAGCTAATTCAAATTGCTCCGGTTTTTTATGGTTATGGTAAGTGGGAGGCGTGATGTTAATTGGTGGCCGGGTATTCCTGAATGGTGACCTGCAACGTTAACTGTTTATCATCACGCATCACGACGACGGAGATCACTGAGCCTGGGCGAATTTCCGCTACCTGATCCATGGTCTCCAGCGCAGAGACGGCCGGTTTATTATTGACCGAGATAATCAGATCGTTAACCTGAATGCCTGCTTGTGCCGCCGGGCCATCCGGGGAGACTTCGTTAACCACAATCCCCTGAATTTGATCCATTCCGCCGCCCTGCGCGTGCAGTGGCGCAATCTCGCGACCGCTAATCCCGATATACCCGCGAATGACGCGACCATCACGAATCAGCTTATCCATAATCTTGGTTGCTAACTGGAACGGAATAGCAAAGCCGATCCCTTCCGGCGTTTCGCCATCGTTGCTCTTATCAAACGACAGGGTGTTAATGCCCATCAGCTCACCCAGCGAGTTGACCAGCGCACCGCCGGAGTTGCCGTGGTTGATAGAGGCGTCTGTTTGCAGAAAGTTTTGCCGTCCCGTGGGGTTCAGGCCAATACGACCGGTGGCGCTGATGATCCCCTGAGTAATGGTTTGCCCGAGGTTGTACGGGTTCCCGATAGCAAGAACGACGTCGCCAATGTGCGGTATCCGTTTGTTGTTGATAGGGATTGTGGGCAGCCCACCAGAGGCGTTGATTTTCAGCACCGCCAGGTCAGTCAGGGTATCGGAGCCGACCAGCAGCGCTTCAAACACGCGTCCATCCTGCAGAGCGACGATGATTTGGTCGGCATCATTAATCACGTGTTTGTTGGTGATGATATAGCCGCGCTGATCCATGATAACGCCGGAGCCGAGCGTGCGGATCTCGAGCTGGTTGTGCGTCGTGCTGTTCATACTGCGGTTATACACGTTAACAA
>NZ_SZXN01000069.1:114940-169538 GCF_005281195.1 Citrobacter sp. wls613 | reverse complement strand
CGGCGGGGGCGGCACGGCGAACCGCCGGGTTATAGCTGGCAGGCGTTTCATCAGCACTGTCAAACTGGGGTGCTGTAAGCGTATTAATTTTGCGCAGAGAGGGCATCGCGGCCAGCAGAATGGCGCCGACGATTAAACCAATCGCGACCGAACGTAAAAGCTTCACAAACATGATAGCGGCGTCATTAAAAAGGGGAACGGCAGCAGCATATCACGAGTTTACCGGACATCACACGGTGGGCTGATGTCCGGTCTACCAGCTTAACGCAGGAGCAGATAGATATTCTCGTTACCGCGTACCACCTGCAACGCGATGATCGACGGTTTCGCTTCCAGCACCTTGCGCATTTCGGCAATGGAGTTCACGCGATCGCGGTTTACACCGATGATAACGTCATCTTTGTGCAGACCGGCTTGCGCGGCTGGGCTGCTTTTTTCGACGTTATCAATCTTGATGCCCTTAGTGCCGTCTTTTAACTGACCGTTGCTAAGCGTTGCACCTTGTAATGCCGGGGCGATCATTTCCGCACTGGCGGACGACGACGTGCTGGTATCCAGTGTGACTTCCACCTCCAGTGGCTTACCGTTACGTAGCAGACCCAGTTTAACCTTGGTGCCCGGTTCAGTGGTGGCAATACGCGAACGTAACTCGGCAAAACTGTTCAGCGGCTTGCCGTTGAGGCTGGTAATGACGTCACCGGATTTCACGCCCGCCTTCGCGGAGCCAGAGTTCGGTAGCACTTCGCTAACAAACGCGCCGCGCTGTACATCCAGCTTGAACGCTTTGGCGATGTCGGCGGTCATTTCCGTCCCTTTAATACCCAACAGGCCGCGTTTGATTTCGCCAAACTGCATTAACTGCTGCGCCAGCGTGCGCGCCATGTTGCTGGGAATGGCAAAGCCAATGCCGATACTGCCGCCGCCCGGTGCCAGAATGGCGGTGTTAATACCGATCAATTCACCATTCAGATTAAGCAGCGCGCCACCGGAGTTACCCCGGTTAATGGACGCATCGGTCTGAATAAAGTTTTCCAGACCTTCCAGATTCAGGCCGCTGCGACCCAATGCCGAGACGATGCCGGAGGTTGCCGTTTGCCCCAGCCCGAACGGGTTACCGACGGCGACGGCAAAATCACCCACGCGGAGTTTGTCGGAGTCGGCGATGGCAATTTGTGTCAGGTTGCTAGGGTGCTGGATTTGCAGCAGGGCGATATCGCTCTGATCGTCGCTACCAATCAGCTTGGCGTCAAACTCGCGACCGTCGTTGAGCTGGATACTGATCTTCTGTGCCTGATTAATAACGTGGTTATTGGTTAGCACGTAGCCTTTGGCGGCGTCGATGATGACTCCTGAACCCAGGCCTTCGAACGGTTGTGACGGCTGATCGGGTAGGTCATCGCCAAAAAATTTTTTGAATTCTTCCGGGACTTTCTGCCCCTGCGCGGCGGTACCTTCGACCCTCACGCTCACGACCGCAGGTAACACTTTCTCCAGCATTGGTGCGAGGCTGGGGAGTGCGGCTTGACCGGGAACCTGGCCGGGTATCGACGCAATGGCCTGAAACGGCGCCGAGAGAGTTAACCCGACACTTAACGCTAATGCACTCAACAGCTGGGTTTGTTTTTTCATTGATCCTGCTCTCGTACCTTGAGTAAACGGAAGATGATTCAAAACAGTTTGATGTTATTGAATTTTCGGTTTGGTCACAATGCGGCTAACGACTAAATAATAGCTGGGACGGGAAGAGAAGCGGAGGGCGCAATTGCTGCGCCCAATAAATTTCTTAACGATGTGCAGTTAGTCGCGCTTTGCGCCACTACGCAGCAGGCCGGAGGCCCCTTCGGAATAGTCGCGTGGCATCTGAACCGGTGCCTGATCGTTGCCTGCTTCAGACTCTGCCAGACGGTTACGGAACGGGTTGGATTCTGGCGACATACCCGGCAGCAGGTTGCTGGAACTTTTTGCCATATGTTGGTAGATCTGACGATAGTCGTCGGCCATGTTATCCAGTAGCTCAGCGCTGCGGGCAAAGTGGCTTACCAGCTCTTCACGATACTCTTCCAGCTCAGCTTTGTTTTTTTCCAGTTCGTACTGCAATGCCTGCTGTTGGCGTAATTTACGATTACCAAAACGCATGGCTACGGCACCAATAATGATACCGACGACTAACCCAATTAGCGCATATTCCCAGGTCATGAACATCTCCCGTTGTCTTGTGTTTCCGTAGGGTGTTGGCTTTAGGCTCCATGCCTGCGCCTGATTATGCCACTATAACCGCTAATCCCGTAGAAGTGGAATCCCGACTTTATATCGCGTAGTGTAGAACGGCCTTTTTTTCGTCAACCGTGAGCGACGGCACATCGATTCTCAAGGAATAACAATAACATCATGCAAAGCTTTTCCCCGACATCGCGTTACCTGCAGGCCCTCAACGACGGCAGTCATCAACCCGACAACGTACAGCAAGAGGCAGTGAATCGACTGGATATTATTTTCCAGGAACTGACTGCCCCAGCCCGTCCTGCGTTGCAGGAAAGTGGGCTGATTGCTCGCTTTAGCAAATTTTTGGGTAAACGTGAACCGACGGAGAGCACGCCGGTGCGTGGTCTGTATATGTGGGGGGGCGTGGGGCGCGGGAAAACCTGGCTGATGGACCTTTTCTACCATAGCCTGCCGGGCACGCGTAAACAGCGTTTGCACTTTCACCGCTTTATGCTGCGCGTACATGAAGAGTTGACCGCCCTGCAAGGGCAAAGCGACCCGCTGGAAGTGATTGCCGACCGCTTTAAGGCAGAAACCGACGTGCTGTGCTTTGATGAGTTTTTTGTCTCAGATATCACCGATGCGATGCTGCTCGGTGGATTAATGAAAGCGCTGTTCGCCCGCGGCATCACGCTCGTGGCGACATCCAATATTCCGCCTGATGACCTGTACCGCAATGGTCTGCAACGTGCCCGCTTTCTTCCGGCGATTGAGGCTATTAAACAGTACTGCGACATCATGAATGTGGATGCCGGAGTTGATTACCGTCTGCGTACGTTAACCCAGGCGCATTTATGGTTATCGCCGCTGAATGATGAAACCCAACGGCAGATGGATAAGCTGTGGCTGGCTTTAGCGGGAAGCAAAAGTGAACATGCGCCGACGCTTGAGATAAACCATCGCCCGATGCAGACACTGGCCGTCGAAAACCAAACGCTGGCCGTCTCGTTTACTACCCTGTGCGTCGATGCCCGCAGCCAGCACGACTATATTGCGCTATCGCGCCTGTTTCACACCGTGTTGCTCTCTGACGTCCCAGTGATGACGTCGTTGATGGAGAGCGAAGCACGGCGCTTTATCGCGCTGGTAGATGAGTTCTACGAACGCCACGTCAAGCTGGTGGTGAGTGCGGCAGTTCCTTTATATGAGATCTACCGGGGAGAGCGCCTAAAGTTTGAATTCCAGCGCTGTTTGTCGCGTTTGCAGGAGATGCAAAGCGAAGAGTATCTGAAGCGCGAACATTTAGCCGGTTAAACCCATCGCAAATCACATAAAGGGGTCGATCTTTGACCCTGACTTCTCTATAATCTTGCGACCCCACGTTACGAGAGAGTTTTTTTCCCAAAACTTTCTATGTGCCGGCATAGGCTATTCGAAGGGGTAGGTTTGCTGGACAATGTCGTGTGAACCTCAACTGACAAAACGTTTGGGTGTTCACCAACGTGTAACTAATTTATTTGGGTAAGCTTTTAATGAAAACTTTTACAGCTAAACCAGAAACCGTAAAACGCGACTGGTATGTTGTTGACGCGACCGGTAAAACTCTGGGCCGTCTGGCTTCCGAACTGGCTCTGCGCCTGCGCGGTAAGCACAAAGCGGAATACACTCCGCACGTAGATACCGGTGATTACATCATCGTTCTGAACGCTGACAAAGTTGCGGTAACTGGCAACAAGCGTACTGACAAAATGTACTACCGTCACAGTGGCTACGTCGGTGGTCTTAAAGAAGCGACCTTTGAAGAGATGATTGCTCGCCATCCTGAGCGTGTGATTGAAATCGCGGTTAAAGGCATGCTGCCAAAAGGCCCGCTGGGTCGTGCAATGTACCGTAAACTGAAAGTTTACGCGGGCAATGAGCACAACCACGCGGCACAGCAACCGCAAGTTCTTGACATCTAATCGGGATTATAGGCAATGGCTGAAAATCAATACTACGGCACTGGTCGCCGCAAAAGTTCTGCAGCTCGCGTTTTCATCAAACCGGGCAGTGGTAAAATCGTTATCAATCAACGTTCTCTGGAACAGTACTTCGGTCGTGAAACTGCCCGCATGGTAGTTCGTCAGCCGCTGGAACTGGTCGACATGATTGGTAAACTGGACCTGTACATCACCGTTAAAGGTGGTGGTATTTCTGGTCAAGCTGGTGCGATCCGTCACGGTATCACCCGCGCACTGATGGAATATGACGAGTCACTGCGTGGCGAACTGCGTAAAGCAGGCTTCGTTACTCGTGATGCTCGTGAAGTTGAACGTAAGAAAGTCGGCCTGCGTAAAGCACGTCGTCGTCCTCAGTTCTCCAAGCGTTAATTGGTTTCTGCTTCGGCAGATTGCAATTTGCGAAAAAACCCGCCTCGGCGGGTTTTTTTATGGATTTTTACCCGCGAATAAGCACGGTAATCTGCTGATTGCCACCTCTTTTTTCCCATTTCCAGAATCGACTCACCACAAAGGTCACAAAATCTGGTAAACTATCATCCAATTTTCTGCCCAAATGTGCGGTATTGTTCATTTTTTGTTTGTATTTTGAACAGCAATGGCTTTCCGAATCTGGGTGACATCACTTCTGGCTGGCCACCTGGTGGCTGGTAGCAGTAAAATTCTTAATATACCTGGAGGTTTTCATGGCTGTCGCTGCCAACAAACGTTCGGTAATGACGCTGTTTTCTGGTCCTACTGACATCTATAGCCATCAGGTCCGCATTGTACTGGCGGAGAAAGGTGTTAGTTTCGAGATTGAGCATGTGGAGAAAGACAATCCACCTCAGGATCTGATCGACCTCAACCCGAATCAGAGCGTACCGACACTGGTGGATCGTGAGCTGACCCTATGGGAATCTCGCATCATTATGGAATACCTGGATGAGCGTTTCCCGCATCCGCCGCTGATGCCGGTTTACCCGGTTGCGCGTGGTGAAAGCCGCCTGTACATGCAGCGTATTGAAAAAGACTGGTATACGCTGATGAACGTCATCGTAAACGGTTCTGCTTCTGAAGCGGACGTCGCGCGTAAGCGACTGCGCGAAGAGCTGCTGGCAATTGCGCCAGTGTTTAGTCAGAAACCGTATTTCCTGAGCGATGAGTTCAGCCTGGTAGACTGCTACCTGGCGCCGCTGCTGTGGCGTTTACCGCAGATGGGTATTGAATTCAGCGGTGCTGGTTCGAAAGAGCTGAAAGGGTATATGACCCGCGTATTTGAACGTGACTCTTTCCTGGCTTCTCTGACTGAGCCTGAACGTGAAATGCGTCTGGGCCGGGGTTAATCTGTATGGATTTGCCACAGCTATCACCGCGCCGTCCGTATCTGCTGCGCGCATTCTATGAGTGGTTGTTAGACAACCAGCTCACGCCGCACCTGGTGGTGGATGTGACGCTTCCGGATGTGCAGGTTCCTATGGAATATGCGCGTGACGGGCAAATTGTTCTGAATATTGCTCCACGTGCAGTGGGCAACCTGGAACTGGCAAACGACGAAGTGCGTTTTAACGCGCGCTTTGGCGGTATACCACGTCAGGTTTCCGTGCCGCTGGCTGCTGTTCTGGCTATCTATGCCCGTGAAAACGGTGCAGGTACCATGTTCGAGCCAGAAGCGGCCTACGACGAAGATGTCGCCAGCTTAAATGATGACGACAACGACACGTCCGGCTTTGAAAGCGAAACGGTCATGTCCGTCATTGATGGCGATAAGCCCGATCACGGTGATGACAACGACCCGGATGATACGCCGCCACCTCCGCGTGGTGGGCGTCCGGCGCTACGCGTAGTGAAGTAAAATCAAACAGGCCCTTGCGGGCCTGTTTTGTTTTCTGTGCCAGCCATCAATAAAACAGCACAATCGTGGCTATCATATTCACCACAAATCCTACCGCCATTGGGATCGCCGTGCGTTTAACCACCTCAAAAGGCGATACACCCGCAATACCGGAAGTTACTACAATGACCGCAGTAATGGGTGAAACCGCGCGGGCCAGGGTAGTGGCAAAGTGCATTGGCATAATCATTACCACCGCCGGAATATGCAGCCCTGCGGCGATGTCCGGGATCAGGCTGGCGAAAGACATAAACGGCGCGTTACCGGAACCCATGACAATGGCGCAGGCGGCGATGACCACCGCCATGATGATCATCACGCCGATACCGCCAAGCCCGGAATGTTCCGCCCCCCTAATCACCGCGTCGACAGTGCCGATGGTGGTTAAGCCTTTGGCAAAGATCTCACCGGCGACGACCAGCGTCACGACGTTGGCGAACTGGGTGCCCATGCCATCAAAAAACGCCTGCACATCATCCATGGTTTCGCGCAGATTATGGGTGCGAAAGAATTCGACAAACATGGTGACTGTCATGCTCATCAGCATCACCACCACCAGATTCAGCTCTGTTTTCATGAGTCCACTATGTGCAAGGAACAGCGAGCCTAGCATCAGGATCAGTGGCATCACCGGTAAAATGGCGTAATAGAGCGGCGGAACATCTTCCAGCACCTTTTGTTCGGTAAAGCCGATGTTTTCTGGTGCCGCTTTTTTATCAAACTGGCGCTGCACAAAAAAATGCGCAATAGCAACGGCGATAATCACGCACGAGGCCACGGGTAACTGGTAGTGGAAGAAGTAGGTGGCGATTTTCATTCCCGCTACCTGAGCGGCAAAAATCGAGTTTGTTTCCAGAATACCCCATTCAATCGACATTGACGTGGCAATGACCGCCACTGCCGACAAACGGCTTACGCCAAGGCTGACCAGCGTCGGGAAGAGGGTGACCATCAGCAACATCCCTAACCCGGAGGCGCTGGTAATGAACTGCGCCATGATCTGACCGATCACATAGGTGGCGGCAAGCACGATATACGGTGAGCGGATAAGCTTTAGCGGACGGCTCAGCAGGCTCACCATCGCCCGACTGGCTCCCATCCTGTCCATATAGCGGGCATAGCCACCGACGGCCATAATCGATAGCCCCAGGCCTGCTGCACGACTGGAGAGCATGCGCAGAATTTCGTTATAAATATCAACCAGCAGGTAGCCGCTGCTTTTTTCGGGTGCAACCAGCGCACCGTACCCCAGCCAGACGCCGCAGATCATTAGGAAGATCCCAGCCGCCGCAAGGACCACCTGGGGTTTGTAGTTTTTGAGGATCAGGTAACCCATCGTTAATAAAACGATGACAGAAAGTATGATGCCGAACATTTTTTCACTCCATGCAGGAAAGAAGATAAATCCGGTAATAGCGCTGTTATAAAAGCGGATGTTATATTTTTTTTACCGTTTTTTATGGAGTGAATATCGTATTTTTAAAATCGAGATTAAATTATTTTTCGTTTTAAAATAGTGGGTTATGATAATTTTTCACGATCATATTCGCAGATTTCATAAATTCGATGTCATACTCAGAAATTAAAATTCATCATATTGTTTTTGAGTGAAAATATATTTGTATTTCATATGTTATCAATAAGCGGGCTAACCCGATTGACCTCCATTTCACCCCGCTTTCGATCCTGTGTTACGATGAACCCGCTGTTGTTTTTCACCAATGACTTAGCTGAATGGACCCTATGAACGCATTTGATTCGCAAGCTGAAGACTCTCCATCCACCATTGGCCGTAGTTTACGTAACCGCCCGCTGGCGCGTAAAAAGCTGTCTGAAATGGTTGAAGAAGAACTGGAACAGATGATTCGTCGTCGGGAGTTTGGCGAGGGTGAACAGTTGCCGTCCGAGCGGGAGCTGATGGCCTTCTTTAACGTCGGTCGTCCCTCGGTGCGAGAAGCCCTCGCGGCGTTAAAACGTAAAGGCCTGGTGCAAATCAACAACGGCGAACGTGCCCGCGTTTCGCGTCCATCTGCGGACACCATCATTGGTGAACTGTCGGGGATGGCGAAAGATTTTCTCTCGCATCCCGGCGGCATCGCGCACTTTGAACAGTTGCGACTGTTCTTTGAGTCAAGCCTGGTGCGTTACGCCGCCGAGCATGCAACCGACGAGCAAATTGACAGACTGGCGAAAGCGCTGGAGATTAACAGCCAGTCGCTGGATGACAACGCGCTGTTCATTCGTTCGGACGTGGATTTTCACCGTGTGCTGGCGGAGATCCCTGGTAATCCTATCTTTATGGCGATCCATGTCGCGCTTCTGGACTGGCTGATCGCCGCACGTCCGACCGTCGCTGACCGCGAATTATACGAGCACAATAGCGTAAGTTATCAACAGCATATTGCTATTGTCGACGCCATTCGTCAGCACGATCCTGATGAAGCAGACCGCGCATTACAAGACCATCTCAACAGCGTTTCCGCTACTTGGCACGCCTTCGGTAAAAATAAAAAATTGAGGAAGTGATCGCGATCCTGATGATCGTTTAGTGAGGCAGATCGCAATATAAGCGTTCTGTATTGTATTGCTGCTTATTTGGTCTGGTATAACAGGTATAAAGGTATGTAGTTAGACAACACTAATCATCGACAGAGGTAGTTATGGCAAGAGATTTAAGAGGCGTAATGCCAGCGTTGTTAACCCCATTCGACAACCAACAGCGACTGGACATTGAGAGCCTACGTCGTCTGGTACGTTTCAACATTGGGCAGGGTGTTGATGGCCTGTACGTCGGTGGCTCAACGGGTGAAGCGTTTGTCCAGAACCGGGCTGAAAGAGAGCAGGTACTGGAGATCGTGGCGGAAGAAGCGAAGGGTAAAGTCACGCTTATCGCACATGTGGGCACGGTGAGCACCGAAGAGAGCCAGCAGTTGGCGAGCGCAGCCCATCGCTACGGCTTTGATGCTGTCTCTGCCGTCACGCCGTTTTACTATCCGTTCAGTTTTGAAGAGCACTGCGATCACTACCGTGCAATTATTGATTCCTCTGATGGCTTGCCAATGGTGGTCTATAACATCCCGGCGCTGAGCGGCGTAAAACTGACGCTGGATCAGATCAACACGCTGGTCACGTTGCCGGGTGTTGGCGCGTTGAAGCAGACTTCTGGCGATCTCTATCAAATGGAGCAGATCCGTCGCGCCCATCCGGATCTGGTGCTGTACAACGGCTATGACGAAATTTTCGCGTCAGGCCTGCTGGCTGGGGCAGACGGTGGTATCGGCAGTACCTACAACATTATGGGCTGGCGCTATCAGGGAATCGTGAAAGCACTCAAAGAAGGCGACATCCAGACGGCACAAAAGCTGCAAACCGAGTGCAATAAGGTTATCGATTTACTGATTAAAGTCGGCGTGTTCCGTGGACTGAAAACGGTTCTGCACTATATGGACGTGGTTTCCGTCCCACTGTGTCGTAAGCCGTTTGCCCCTGTTGACGAAAAGTACCTGCCAGAACTGAAAGCGCTGGCTGACCAACTGCTGGCAGAAAAGGCGTAACAGCGGATTGCCGGGGGCTCTTTGCTTGCCCGGCCTACACAGGCAGACCGTAGGCCGGATGAGGCACAGTCGCCCACCAGTACAACAATGAAAATCGTCGGGAGAGTCACATGAGTACTTCTACCCAGAGCATTCCGTGGTACCGCCATCTCAACCGGGCACAATGGCGTGCGTTCTCTGCCGCCTGGCTGGGATATTTGCTGGATGGTTTTGATTTTGTCTTAATTGCCCTTGTGCTGACGGAAGTACAAGGTGAATTCGGGTTGACGACGGTGCAGGCTGCCAGCCTGATCTCGGCTGCCTTTATTTCTCGCTGGTTTGGCGGGCTGATGCTGGGGGCGATGGGCGATCGCTACGGGCGTCGCCTGGCGATGGTCACCAGCATTATTCTGTTCTCGCTAGGGACGCTGGCTTGCGGTTTTGCACCGGGCTACACCACCATGTTTATCGCCCGCCTGGTCATCGGCATGGGGATGGCAGGTGAGTATGGTTCAAGTGCGACCTATGTGATTGAAAGCTGGCCTAAACAGTTGCGCAATAAAGCCAGTGGTTTCCTGATTTCGGGCTTCTCCGTGGGGGCCGTGATCGCCGCTCAGGTCTACAGTCTGGTGGTACCGGTGTGGGGGTGGCGCGCGCTGTTTTTCATCGGCATTGTACCGATTATCTTCGCCCTCTGGCTGCGTAAAAATATTCCGGAAGCCGAAGACTGGAAGGAAAAACACGAAGGCAAAGCGCCGGTGCGCACGATGGTGGATACCCTCTATCGGGGTGAACATCGGGTCATTAATATTCTGATGACGCTCGCCGCCGCAACCGCGCTGTGGTTCTGTTTTGCTGGTAACCTGCAAAACGCGGCTATCGTGGCGATCCTCGGTCTGGTCTGCGCGTTTATCTTCATTAGCTTTATGGTGCAAAGCAGCGGTAAACGCTGGCCGACGGGCGTAATGCTGATGGTAGTGGTGCTGTTCGCCTTCCTCTACTCGTGGCCAATTCAGGCGCTGCTGCCGACCTACCTGAAAACTGAATTGATGTATGACCCGTCGACGGTCGCCAGGGTGCTGTTCTTCAGCGGCTTTGGGGCGGCGGTAGGCTGTTGTGTCGGTGGTTTTCTGGGTGATTGGCTGGGTACGCGCAAAGCCTATGTCTACAGCCTGCTGGCCTCACAGTTGCTGATTATTCCCGTGTTTGCGATTGGCGGTGCCAACGTCTGGGTACTGGGTCTGCTGCTGTTTTTCCAGCAAATGCTCGGGCAGGGGATCTCCGGGATCTTACCCAAACTGATCGGCGGTTATTTCGATACTGACCAACGTGCGGCGGGTCTGGGCTTTACCTACAACGTGGGTGCGCTGGGCGGGGCACTGGCGCCGATCATCGGTGCGCTGATTGCACAGCGTCTGGATCTGGGTACGGCGCTGGGATCGCTGTCGTTTAGCCTGACTTTCGTGGTGATCCTGCTAATTGGCCTTGATATGCCGTCCCGCGTGCAGCGCTGGCTGCGCCCGGAAGCGCTGCGTACCCATGATGCCATTGATGGTAAACCGTTTAGCGGAGCCGTGCCGTTTGGCAGCGATAAAAGCGCGCTGGTGAAATCAAAAAGTTAATCCGATTGCCCGGTCCTGCACCGGGCTATTTTGGTAAGGGAATAAGTATGTCGTTACTTGAGCAACTGACGCTGAAAAAGGTCGTGCTATGACAACGCTGGCGATTGATATTGGCGGCACCAAACTGGCCGCTGCACGGGTAGACCGCGATTTACAGATCCGCGAACGCCGTGAACTGCCGACACCTGCCAGCAAAACGCCGGATGCCCTGCGGGCCGCGTTACAGACGCTCATTGAGCCGCTGCAGGCGCAAGCAGAGCGCGTTGCCATTGCCTCCACCGGTATTATCCGCGAGGGCACACTACTGGCGATTAATCCGCTCAATCTTGGCGGGCTGATGCACTTCCCGCTGGTACAAACCTTAAGAGAGTTGACCGGCTTGCCGACCATGGCGGTCAATGATGCGCAGGCGGCGGCCTGGGCGGAATACCACGTAATGGCTGACGAGATAAGCGACATGGTATTTATCACCGTGTCGACCGGTGTGGGCGGCGGCGTGGTCAGCAACGGCAAGTTACTCACCGGGGCTGGTGGTCTGGCGGGGCATTTAGGGCATACGTTGGCAGATCCTAATGGACCAGTCTGCGGCTGCGGTCGTACCGGCTGCGTGGAGGCTATTGCATCTGGTCGCGGAATTGCCGCTGCCGCACAGGGCGACCTTGCCGGTTGCGATGCCAGAACGGTGTTTACGCGTGCGGTGCAAGGGCATGAACAGGCCACGCGGTTGATTGCACATTCTGCACAGGTGCTGGCGCGACTGATTGCCGACGTCAAAGCGTCTACCGACTGCCAGTGCGTAGTTGTGGGTGGCAGCGTCGGGCTGGCTGAAGGATATCTGACGCAGGTCCGCACGCTGCTGGCGCAGGAACCCTCGGTGTATCACGTCCCACTGCGCACCGCACATTACCGACATGACGCCGGGTTGCTAGGCGCAGCATTGTTAGCACAAGGAGAGTTATCATGATATTAGGCGAGTTACAGTCGCTATCCGCCGCGGGATTACCCCCTGTTCTGCTTGATGCGCTGACCCTTGCGCTGGCGGCAGACGTGCAGAATAACGCGCCGGGACACTATGTACTGAAAGGCGACGATCTGTTTATGAACGTGATGCAGTTCGCCACGCAACCGCCACAAGAAAAAAAGGCGGAGCTGCATGAATGCTATATTGATATCCAATTGCTGCTGGCAGGTGAAGAGCGTATTTTTTTCGGTTTGGCAGGTTCCGCACGTCAGTGCGAAGACGTGCATGTTGAAGAGGATTATCAACTGTGCAGCGAGATTGCCGATGAACAGGTTGTCACCCTGAAACCGGGGATGTTCGCGGTGTTTATGCCTGGCGAGCCACATAAACCGGGCTGCGTGGTGGGTGCACCTGGAGAAATTAAGAAGGTGGTGGTGAAGGTCCGAGCCAGCTTGCTACACGCCTGATAGGAATGCACCAACATGGTAATTGCCGCAGCTGCGTGTCTGCGGCAATTATTCAAAAGACAACCTACCGCTTAAATGTCACTGTTTCTGGCTGCGACAGATGCAACGTTGTTTGGCTCGGTACGGTCTCGGCGATGACCCGCCCGTGGCGAATGGAATAACGGGCAGGTGTTTGGCGACGAACCGCGTCAAACCCATTTTCTGCCGGTAAAATTACCAGGTTAGCGGAATTTCCAACGCTCAGGCCGTAGTCTTGCAAGTGCAGGGTTTTTGCGCTGTGAGTGGTTATCAGGTTCAGCCCATCATTAATCTGCCCGTATCCCATCAGTTGGCACACGTGTAATCCCATATGCAGCACCTGCAGCATATTCGCGGTGCCCAGCGGATACCACGGATCAAAGACATCATCATGGCCAAAGCAGACGTTGATCTCTGCCTCCAGCATCTCTTTGACGCGGGTGACACCGCGACGCTTGGGATAGGTGTCAAAACGTCCCTGCAGGTGAATGTTCACCAGAGGATTCGCAACAAAGTTAATACCTGACATTTTCAGCAGACGGAAAAGACGGGAAGCATACGCGCCGTTGTAGGAATGCATCGCTGTGGTATGGCTGGCAGTAACGCGCCCGCCCATTCCGTCGCGATGCGCCAGTGCTGCAACGGTTTCAACAAAGCGTGATTGTTCATCATCAATTTCGTCACAGTGCACATCGATAAGGCGGTCGTACTTCTGGGCCAGGGCGAAAATTTTATGCAGCGACTCCACGCCATATTCACGCGTAAATTCAAAGTGGGGAATCGCACCAATCACGTCGGCGCCCAGGCGTACCGCTTCCTCTAACAGTGCCTCACCGTTGGGGTAAGATAGAATCCCCTCTTGTGGGAATGCCACAATTTGCAGCTCCACCCACGGTGCGACCTCTTGCTTCACTTCCAGCATCGCTTTCAGTGCCGTTAGCGTGGGATCGGAAACGTCAACGTGCGTACGAACATACTGGATGCCGTTGGCCATCTGCCATTTCAGGGTTTGCATGGCACGCGTCTTCACGTCTTCGTGAGTCAGCATCGCTTTACGTTCAGCCCAGCGCTCAATACCCTCAAACAGCGTACCCGACTGATTCCAGCTTGGCTCGCCTGCCGTTTGCGTGGTGTCCAGATGGATATGCGGCTCGACGAATGGCGGGATGGCGAGTCCACCTTCGGCGTCCAGTACCTCACCTTGCGGTAAAGATGCTGCTTCCTGGGATTCAATACGGCTAAAACGCCCGTTTTCAATTGTAAGTTGCCATAACCCGTCGCGTCCCTGTAAACGTGCCTGACGAATGGTGAGGGTATTAGTCTGCATGGCTGACCTCCGTGGACTGAGCAAGACTGCGATTAAAAAGTGGATTCAGCAGGATAAAGCTGACTACACCGCCGAGTACGGCGTTGACGGGCACAATACCGGGAATATAGTGGCCGGCAGCGATGCCCAGTGCAACGGACAGAATGGCTATCCAATTCACCGGCGTAAATTGTGCGTTGTTGAAATCGGCGTATCGGCGGTGGTTTAACAGATAGTCGGCAATAATCACCCCGCCAATCGGAGGGATCGCGGCCGACAGAAATGTCAGCCAGCCGACAAAGTTATTGTACAGCCACAGCGCGCACAGCGTGCCAATAATACCGTTAACCACCGACAATGTACGGCTGGAAAAACCGGTAATATTGGCAAAGCCCAGACCCGACGCATACAGCGCGTTGTCGTTGGTTGTCCAGATATTCAGGCCGAGAACGACAATCGCTGGTAGCAGGAGCCCCTGGGCAATCATCACGTCGGAGATGTCCGCCTGTCCTACAGCGGCAGCGCCAGCAGCACCGAAGATAAACATCAAGGAGTTGCCGAGGAAAAAAGCCACCATGGCAATCAGCACCGCAGCTTTGGCATTACGGCCAAAGCGAACGAAGTCGGCCGTCAAGGTACCTGCGCTGACAAACGATCCCACGACCAGCGCCAGCGCGGTTGAAAAATCCAGCGGTGTCTGTGGCACAATCGTTTTTAAATGATCTAAGCCGCCCACGTCGGATACTGCCAGCCAGACGGAGTAACTACCAAGAATAACGATAGCGGGTACGGCGATAATTGATAAAACCGTCAGCGCCGAAATGCCAAAAAAGATGGTCATGGTCATCAACAGGCCAGACACGGCAATCAGGATATTAACGTCGATTCCCGTCGCTTTGCTGACCGGGATAGCAAACATCGCCACGCCAACACCAAACCAGCCCACCTGCGTGCCGCCTAACAGCATTGAGGGAAGCCATGAACCTTTTACGCCAAATGAGTAACGCGCCAGGAGATGGGTAGAGAGTCCGGTTTTTGCGCCGATGAAACCAAGAAAGGCAGTGTAAATACCGAGGAGAAGATTACCGAAGAGAACTGCCAGGAAGAAATCATTATAGGAAAGACCGGTACCGAGTGTGCCCCCGGTCCACATACTGGCGGAAAAAAACGTTAATCCCAACATTACAAATGTCAGTGGAACTATGCCTTTCCGCGCGGCCAGAGGGACGGGGCCCTGGCTATAATTGTTATCTTGCGACACAACGCCTCCATGAATTTTGCCCAAAAAATCCGCCGCATAATATACACTTTTCAGAAGAATGCAAACGTTTACGTACTGGCGTTTTAAGCTGGTTGGTCGCGAATTTATGCTATGTAGCAACTACGTATTTTTAGAAGAGAAGACGGATATCCGGCATCTCATCCATATGTGCGGACGAGATGCCAGAAAAGATGTGTTTATACTTCCAGGTAATTCAGGATCCCGTCTGCGGCTTTACGGCCTTCGGCAATCGCCGTCACCACCAGATCCGAACCGCGCACGATGTCGCCATTGGCTCAGTCGCTCCGTGAATGCTCTCATTGAGACGCTAATCGAGTTTGTGAACGGGCAAGTTCATCCGCCAGTAATTTCTCGTCAGGCAACTGCATTTTGTATTCGCTGGTAAGCACTTTATGAGGTAAACCGGTTAGGGCATAGTGAGCTTCGCCAGCACCTTTTTCCGCGCACAGGATTAAGCCTACGGGCGGATTCTCTCCAGGCATTGTCCAGTGCTCTTGGGCGTAATTCAGGTACATATTCATTTGCCCTGCATTGGCGTAGCTGAATTTTCCTACCTTGAGGTCAACGATGAGCAGGCAGCGTAAGCGTCGGTGGAAGAACAGCAGATCGATGCGAAACCAACTATCGTCAATGCGTAAGCGACGCTGGCGACCCACAAAGGAAAAATCATCACCGAGTTCCAGCATAAAATCCATCAGGTGGTTTATCAGCGCTTCTTCAAGGTCAGATTCAGAATATTCGTCCTTTAAATCTAGGAATTCAAGAATGAACGGGTCACGTATTGCTTGTTCTGGCGTAACGTCAGCGACGGTGGGGGCGACCTGCTGTAACATGGCGGTTTTGTCGTGGGACAATAATGTTCTTTCGTAAAATTGGGTGGTGATTTGCCTGTCGAGTTGCCGTACTGACCAGCCGTTACGTAGCGTCTCTTTCTCGTAAAAGATGCGGGCATCAGGATTTTTAACCGATAGCAGGCGGACATAGGCTGACCAGGGAAGCGGGAAAATTTTGGCGAGTTGTGCCAGACGGGAAGATTCACCAGACACTGTCTGCTGAATTTCAATATTTTGAAAATAAAGATAAAACGCTCGTATTTGTCGCAAGTTTCCCGTGGAAAACCCACGTTTGTACCGCTGGTTTAAATCGACGGACAAACGTTCAATCAGTTGAGTACCGTAAGCCGCTCGCGCTTCACCGCCTTGTTCAAATTCGACAATTCGATGGCCAATCTCCCAATAGGTTGCCGTCATAATTGCGTTGATGCTGCGGACCGTTTCTGTCCTGGCGTTATCCAATAAATGGATTATTCCGTCATGGATTTGCTGATAATCCTCAGCATGGTGTGTCGAGGTGAGTGTATTCATGTCTTCCCTAGCGTGATAGTTGCGAAATGAAAATATATCGTTATCAATACGCTCGAGGTCTAATGCCGTCAATCCATGACGATTGCATTACATGGACCTGCATCAGCATTTGCGAGTCGCTTTCCAGGAATGACGTGAATGTGTGAGGCAGAAGAAAACTGGCCCCCATCCAGCAATGTGAATTTTGGCAGGGGGCCAGCAGAGAGGCTTTTTATACTTCCAGGTAATTCAGGATCCCGTCAGCGGCTTTACGGCCTTCGGCAATCGCCGTCACCACCAGATCCGAACCGCGCACGATGTCGCCACCGGCGAAGATTTTCGGGTTGCTGGTCTGGAACGCGTTGTCGCTGCGTTCCGGGGCGATAATGCGGCCCTGTGAATCCAGCTCGACGCTGTGCTTTGCCAGCCATTCCATGCTGTGCGGACGGAAACCGAATGCCATCACCACGGCATCGGCGGGTACCACGTGTTCAGAACCGGGCACGATCTCCGCACGGCGGCGGCCTTGTGCGTCCGGTGCACCCATTTCAGTATGCGCCATTTTTACACCGCACACTTTGCCGTTGGCGTTAATTTCCACGCCCAGCGGCTGCACGTTGAACTGGAATTCTACACCTTCTTCACGCG
Source organism: Citrobacter sp. wls613 (assembly GCF_005281195.1). Taxonomy (NCBI): domain Bacteria; kingdom Pseudomonadati; phylum Pseudomonadota; class Gammaproteobacteria; order Enterobacterales; family Enterobacteriaceae; genus Citrobacter; species Citrobacter sp. wls613. The sequence continues at coordinate 152,286 of NZ_SZXN01000069.1, read as the reverse complement.
CGTTTTTTACTTCGCGTTTCGAGCCAGGCATGTTTTCTTCGTCGCGACGATAGGCGCAAATCACGTGTGACGCGTTCTGACGAACGGAAGTACGTACGCAGTCCATCGCAGTATCACCGCCGCCCAGCACCACCACGCGTTTGCCTTCCATACTGATGTACGGCTCGTCGCTGCTTTCGCCAAAGCCCATCAACTGCTTGGTATTGGCAATCAGGAATGGCAGGGCATCGAATACGCCATCGGCATCTTCGTTTTCCAGCCCACCGCGCATCGACTGATAGGTTCCGACGCCGAGAAACACAGCGTCATAATCTTTCAGTAGATCGTCGAGCTGCACGTCACGACCCACTTCTACATTGAGTTTGAACTCAATGCCCATACCGGTGAAGATTTCACGACGACGGGTCATCACCTCTTTTTCCAGCTTGAAGGCTGGAATACCGAAGGTCAGCAGGCCGCCAATCTCCGGATGACGGTCAAACACCACCGCCTTTACGCCGTTACGGGTGAGTACGTCGGCACAGGCCAGCCCTGCCGGACCGGCACCGATAATGGCGACGCGTTTATCGGTCTGGCGTACGCCGGTCATATCCGGGCGCCAGCCCATTTCAAACGCTTTATCGTTGATATAGCGCTCAATGTTGCCGATGGTTACCGCGCCGAACTCATCGTTCAGCGTGCAAGAACCCTCACACAGACGGTCCTGCGGACACACGCGACCGCAGACTTCCGGTAGCGTGTTGGTCTGGTGTGACAGCTCGGCTGCTTCAAAAATACGTCCTTCGTTAGCCAGCTTCAGCCAGTTCGGGATGTAGTTGTGCACCGGGCATTTCCACTCGCAGTACGGGTTGCCGCAGGACAGGCAGCGGTCTGCCTGCGCCTTAGCCTGGCCTTCGGAAAACGGCTCGTAGATTTCGATAAACTCGATCTTACGGATCTTCAGCGGTTTCTTCGGCGGATCAACGCGCTGCAGGTCGATAAATTGGTATACGTTCTGGCTCATTGCTGCTACCCCTTACTGCGCCTGCACGCGCAGCTCAGCTGCGCTACGACTACGGTGACCCAACAGTGCTTTCACATCACTGGACTTCGGTTTAACCAGCGCGAATTTCGCCGAGAATGCCGGCCAGTTGGCCAGGATCTCTTCTCCACGTGACGAACCGGTATGCTGTACATGCTCGGTGATCAGTCCACGCAAATGCTCTTCGTGGATAGCCAGCGAGTCCACGCTCAGGACTTCGACCAGTTCCGGATTCACGCGTTTGCGGAATTCGCCGTCTTCGTCCAGCACGTAGGCGAACCCGCCCGTCATGCCAGCGCCGAAGTTGACGCCCGTTTTACCGAGAATACAGACGATGCCGCCGGTCATGTATTCACAGCCGTTGTCACCGATGCCTTCGACCACGGTGATGGCACCTGAGTTACGTACCCCAAAGCGTTCACCCGCGCGACCTGCGGCAAACAGACGACCGCCGGTTGCGCCGTACAGGCAGGTGTTGCCGATGATGCTCGCTTCATGGCTGCGGAAGGCAGAACCGACCGGAGGACGTACCGCCAGCAGGTCGCCCGCCATGCCTTTACCGACATAGTCGTTGGCATCGCCGGTCAGATACAGCTCCACGCCGCCCGCGTTCCACACGCCAAAGCTCTGGCCTGCGGTACCGCTGAAATGCGCCTTGATCGGGTCGGAAGCCAACCCCTGATCGCCGTGCGTCTGAGCGATATAGCCCGACAGTGATGCGCCGACAGAACGGTCGGTGTTGCGGATGTCGAACCAGAAAGTTTTACTCTGGCGCTCATCAACAAATGGTTTGGCCTGTTGCAGCAACTGCGCGTTGAGCACGCCGTTGTCGAACGGTGGGTTGTTCTCAGTACAATACACCGCTTTGCCTGGGTGAGGTTGTGCGGTTTCCAGCAGGTGAGACAGCTCCAGTTTCTGCTGCTTGGCAGTATACCCGTCCAGCTCTTTGAGCAGGTCGGTACGACCAATCAGATCCACCAGGCGTGTTACGCCAAGCGATGCCATCAGCTCGCGGGTTTCACGGGCGACAAACTCAAAGTAGTTGGTCACTTTGAACGGCAGACCGTGGTAGTGGTTCTTACGCAGTTTTTCGTCCTGGGTTGCTACACCGGTTGCACAGTTGTTCAGGTGGCAAATACGCAGGTATTTACAGCCCAGCGCGACCATCGGGCCGGTACCAAAGCCGAAGCTTTCCGCGCCGAGAATGGCTGCTTTGATGATGTCGACGCCGGTTTTCAGACCGCCATCAACTTGTAAACGGATCTTATGGCGCAGACCGTTAGCCACCAGTGCCTGCTGAGTTTCTACCAGCCCCAGTTCCCACGGACAACCTGCGTATTTCACCGAAGAGAGCGGGCTGGCACCGGTGCCGCCGTCGTAACCGGCAATGGTTATCAGATCCGCGTAGGCTTTTGCCACGCCGGTGGCGATGGTGCCGACGCCCGGTTCGGAAACCAGCTTCACAGAGATCATCGCCTTCGGGTTAACCTGTTTTAAATCGAAAATCAGCTGCGCCAGGTCCTCGATAGAGTAGATATCGTGGTGTGGCGGCGGGGAAATCAGCGTCACGCCCGGCACCGAATAACGCAGTTTGGCGATGTACGGAGTAACTTTATCTCCCGGTAACTGACCACCTTCGCCGGGCTTCGCGCCCTGTGCGACCTTAATCTGAATGACGTCAGCGTTGACCAGATACGCCGGGGTTACACCGAAGCGACCAGAAGCCACCTGCTTGATGCGCGACACCTTGTTGGTGCCATAACGTGCTGGGTCCTCACCGCCTTCGCCGGAGTTGGAATTACCGCCGATGCTGTTCATCGCTTCGGCCAGCGCTTCGTGCGCTTCCGGGCTTAACGCGCCGATGGACATGGCTGCGGTATCAAAACGTTTAAACAACTCGGTTGCGGGTTCGACGTCGTCAACACTTACTGCTTCATTGCCAGGTGCAATAGCCAGCAGATCGCGCAGCGTTGCTGCCGGACGTTCGTTAACCAACTTCGCGTATTGCTGGTAGTCGCTGTATTCGCCGCTTTGTACTGCCTGTTGCAGGGTGCGTACCACGTCCGGGTTGTAGGCGTGGTATTCGCCACCGTGAACGTACTTCAGCAGGCCGCCCTGGCTAATCGGTTTGCGCGCCAGCCAGGCATGTTTGGAGAGGTTCAGCAGATCCTGCTGGAAGTCGGTAAAGCCTGCGCCGCTGATGCGACTGACCACGCCCTGGAAGCACAGTGCCACCACGTCATCATGCAGGCCGACGGCTTCAAACAGTTTCGAACAGCGGTAGGAGGCAATGGTCGAAATGCCCATTTTGGACATGATTTTGTACAGACCTTTGTTGATGCCGTTACGGTAGTTCAGCATCACGGTCCGGTAATCTTTGGCAATAGCGTGAGTGTCAATCAGACGCCCCAGCGTTTCATAGGCCAGATACGGATAGATAGCTGTGGCACCAAAGCCGAGGAGTACCGCGAAGTGATGTGGATCGCGGGTACTGGCGGTTTCGACGATGATGTTAGCGTCGCAGCGCAGGTTTTGTTCCACCAGACGCGTTTGCACCGCACCAACCGCCATCGGTGCCGGGACCGGCAGGCGATTTTTGGCGATGTTACGGTCAGAGAGCACCAGCAATACCGTGCCGTTACGCACCATCTGTTCGGCTTTATCGCACAGCGCCTTGACGGTCTCTTCCAGCGTGGTTTCACTCACGTCGAAAGTGATATCGAGCCGGTCAGCGCGATAATGTTCCTCTTTCATGGTGGTGAGCTGGGTGAAATCAGAGTACAGCAGGATCGGTGATTTAAAGCTCAGGCGATGCGCCTGGCCTTCGGCTTCACAGAAGACGTTCATCTCACGACCAATGCTGGTGGCCAGCGACATCACGTGCGCCTCACGCAGCGGATCGATAGGCGGGTTGGTCACCTGCGCGAACTGCTGACGGAAGTAGTCATAAATGATACGCGGCTGGCTGGAAAGCACGGCAAACGGGGTGTCATCGCCCATTGAACCGACCGCTTCCTGGCCGTTTTCACCTAACACGCGAATCACGGAATCCAGTTCTTCGGCGCTGTAGTTAAACTGTTTTTGGTAGCTGGCAAGGGTGTCGTCGTCCAGCTCACGGCTGCCGACTTGATCGTCAGCCAGGTCTTCAAACGGTACCAGACGGCGGACGTTCTTTTCCATCCACTCTTTGTACGGATGGCGACTTTTCAGGTCATCATCGGTTTCCGCCGAGTGCAGAATGCGACCCGAGCGGGTGTCGATCACCATCAGTTCGCCGGGACCGACGCGGCCTTTCTCGACGACTTCATCGGGCTGATAATCCCAGATACCCACTTCGGAGGCGCAGGTGATGAGCTTGTCTTTGGTGATGACGTAGCGCGCCGGGCGCAGGCCGTTACGGTCAAGGTTACAGGCGGCAAAGCGACCGTCAGACATGACAATACCTGCCGGGCCGTCCCACGGCTCCATGTGCATCGAGTTAAAGTCAAAGAATGCGCGCAGCTCCGGGTCCATATCCGGGTTGTTCTGCCAGGCCGGTGGCACCAGCAGGCGCATCGCGCGGATGATGTCCATCCCGCCTGCCAGCAACAGTTCGAGCATGTTATCCATTGAGCTGGAGTCGGAGCCGGTTTCGTTGACGAACGGCGCGGCATCGTGGAGATCCGGGATCAGCGGGGTCTGGAACTTATATGTACGGGCGCGCGCCCACTGGCGGTTACCGGTAATGGTATTGATTTCGCCGTTGTGCGCCAGGTAGCGGAACGGTTGGGCCAGCGGCCAGCGCGGTACGGTGTTGGTGGAAAAGCGCTGGTGGAACAGGCAGATGGCCGATTCCAGACGCAGGTCCGCGAGGTCCAGGTAAAAGCGCGGCAGATCCGCCGGCATACACAGACCTTTATAGATATTGACCAGATTGGACAAGCTACAGACGTAGAAGTCTTTATCGTCCTGTAAACGTTTTTCGATGCGGCGACGCGCGATGAACAGACGGCGCTCCATATCGCGTGGACGCCAGCCCGCAGGGGCGTTAACAAAAATTTGCTCAATACGGGGCAGGGAGGAGAGGGCAATTTCACCGAGAACACCGTCGTTGGTCGGCACGTCGCGCCAGCCCACAATCGACAGGGTTTCCTGCTGTAACTCTTCTTCAACGATGCGACGAGATGCCGCCGCCAGTTCAGCGTCTTTATTTAAAAAGATCATGCCGACCGCGTAGTTTTTGGCTAAACGCCAGCCGCGCTCTTGCGCAACAATGCGGAAAAAGCGATCGGGTTTTTGTAATAACAGGCCACAGCCGTCGCCGGTTTTACCGTCCGCGAGGATGGCTCCACGGTGCTGCATACGGGCCAGTGCGTGTATGGCGGTACGCACTACCTTGTGGCTAGGTTCGCCTTCTATGTGGGCGATCAGGCCGAAACCACAGTTATCCTTCTCAAGGGATTTATCGTACAACATATCAGTGAACCTCCCCAGGCTCTGCGGGACGCCTCTCCGATACCGTTTGCGCACAGGCACACCAAGAGCATGGCGACGGGGGTTGCGCGTTATACGCTCACCTCGCATTCGCCCTCTTTAATCCTTTTCGCATAGGTCAAACAAGTTTGAGGACTTGCTTCAGAGGGAATCTCAATTACTGCATAAATATGATGAGCAGGCTGCTCATCCAGAAAGCTTCCAGCGGATTTCCACGTTATCGGGAATCCACACACAGGTCAAATGGCAATCTTATTTATGCAAAAATGTGCTATAGGTCGATTAACGATATGAATGTATTGAAATTAATGGCATTTTTACATTGATTTAACGCACAGTGGATGGCGAGGGAAGTGTGATCTGTCTCACTGTCAGAAAGGTCCGTTATCGCTTGTCCTCCCTTTGTTTATCGCGATGTTTGGTATTTTATGCTGGTTTATAGAGTTTACGCGTCTTAAAGATACTGTTTTTATCCGTTGGCCGTCGGAAGATAAAAAAAATCATCGGATATAAGGAAAAGTAATCACATTTTGATTGAATGAAATTTCATTTATTTTGCTTGAATATGCAATGAATAAAAGCACGCCGGGGCGATTGATCCAGGTCATCGCCGACGGGGGCTAAAAATGGCAGGCTTTGGCCTCTTTTCAAGGCGCGGTCTATCAGATTATGCAGTTACAGAAATTAGTCAATATGTTTGGTGGGGATCTTTCTCGTCGTTATGGGCAAAAGGTTCATAAACTCACGCTGCACGGCGGGTTTAGCTGCCCAAATCGCGATGGCACCATTGGACGTGGCGGGTGCACCTTCTGTAATGTCGCCTCCTTTGCCGATGAGGCACAGCAGCATCATTCGATTGCTGAGCAGCTCGAACATCAGGCTCAACTGGTGAATCGCGCCAAGCGCTACCTGGCCTATTTTCAGGCTTATACCAGCACGTTTGCCGAAGTGCAGGTGCTGCGTTCGATGTACCAGCAGGCGGTCACTCAGGCCAATATTGTCGGGCTGTGCGTCGGGACGCGCCCTGACTGCGTGCCAGAGGCGGTGCTCGATCTGCTGTGCGAATATAAAGACCAGGGCTACGAGGTGTGGTTGGAACTGGGGCTGCAAACGGCCCATGATAAAACGCTGCACCGTATTAACCGTGGGCATGACTTTGCCTGCTATCAACGCACCACGCAGTTGGCGCGTGAGCGTGGGTTGAAAGTGTGCTCACATCTGATTGTCGGCCTGCCGGGAGAAGGGCAAGCGGAATGTCTGCAAACGCTGGCGCGCGTGGTGGAGACCGGCGTTGATGGCATTAAGCTGCATCCGCTGCATATTGTGAAGGGCAGCATTATGGCGAAGGCCTGGGAAGCAGGGCGTCTGAGCGGTATTGAGCTGGCCGATTACACCGTGACGGCGGGCGAGATGATTCGCCATACGCCGCCAGAGGTTATTTATCATCGTATTTCTGCCAGCGCCCGTCGCCCGACGTTACTGGCGCCGCTGTGGTGTGAAAATCGCTGGACCGGGATGGTCGAACTGGACCGTTATCTCAATGAGCATGGTGTACAAGGCTCCGCTCTTGGAACGCCGTGGGCTCAGCCGGGGAGCTAACCCTCTGTAGGCCGGATAAGGCAAAGCCGACCTCCGGCAATCTGCGCCTGCTTGCCTGATGGCGCTTCGCTTACCAGGTCTACGATGAGCTCTCCTCAGTCATTTCACCGATAGCCTCCGCATTTATTGCACAATCTCAAACGTCACGCCGAGAATTGAGTATTATTGTGCCAAGTTGTCGTGAAGGAACCCTCTATGAAGCAAATTCGAATGCTGGCGCAGTATTATGTCGACCTGATGATGAAATTAGGTCTGGTGCGCTTTTCGCTGCTATTGGCGCTGGCTCTGGTGGTGTTGGCCATAGTGGTGCAAATGGCCGTCACCATGGTGCTGCATGGCCAGGTAGAAAGTATTGATGTAATACGTTCCATCTTTTTTGGCCTGTTAATTACCCCCTGGGCGGTCTATTTCCTGTCAGTGGTCGTGGAGCAACTGGAGGAGTCCCGGCAACGCCTGTCACGACTGGTGCAGAAGCTGGAAGAGATGCGCGAACGCGATCTCAAGCTTAACGTGCAGTTAAAGGACAATATTGCGCAGCTTAACCAGGAGATTGTCGAACGTGAAAAGGCGGAAGCGGAGCGCCAGGAAACGTTTGAACAACTCAAAGTCGAAATTAAAGAGCGTGAAGAAGCGCAGATCCAACTGGAACAACAATCCTCTTTTCTGCGTTCTTTTCTCGATGCTTCACCGGATCTGGTTTTTTATCGCAATGAAGATAAAGAGTTCTCCGGCTGTAACCGCGCCATGGAATTGCTGACAGGCAAGAGCGAAAAGCAACTGGTGAATTTAAAACCGATTGAAGTTTACTCGCCAGAAGCGGCTGAAAAAGTTATCGAAACCGACGAGAAAGTGTTCCGCCATAATGTCTCGTTGACCTATGAACAATGGCTGGATTACCCGGACGGACGTAAAGCCTGCTTTGAAATTCGTAAAGTGCCTTATTACGACCGCGTCGGTAAACGACACGGCCTGATGGGCTTTGGCCGCGATATTACCGAGCGCAAGCGCTACCAGGATGCACTTGAACGTGCCAGCCGTGACAAGACGACCTTTATTTCCACCATCAGCCACGAACTGCGTACGCCGCTGAACGGTATTGTCGGTTTAAGTCGGATCCTGCTGGATACGGATCTGACCGCTGAGCAGGAAAAATACCTGAAAACTATCCATGTTTCTGCCGTTACGCTTGGGAATATTTTCAACGATATTATCGACATGGATAAGATGGAGCGGCGTAAAGTTCAGCTCGATAACCAGCCGATAGATTTCACCAGCTTTATGGCGGATCTGGAAAACCTCTCCGGCCTGCAGGCGCAGCAAAAAGGGCTGCGCTTTGTACTTGATCCGACCTTGCCGCTGCCGCATAAGGTCATTACCGACGGGACGCGTCTGCGTCAAATCCTGTGGAATCTGATCAGCAACGCCGTGAAGTTTACCCAGAAAGGGCAGGTCACCGTGCGGGCGCGCTATGACAAAGGCAACATGCTGCATTTTGAAGTGGAAGATTCTGGTATCGGTATTCCGCAGGATGAGCAGGATAAAATCTTCGCCATGTATTATCAGGTGAAGGACAGCAATGGCGGTAAACCGGCCACCGGGACCGGGATTGGTCTGGCAGTGTCTCGTCGTCTGGCGAAAAACATGGGCGGCGATATTACGGTTTCCAGCCAGCCGGGGAAAGGTTCCGTCTTTACCCTTACCGTTCATGCCCCAGCCGTTGCGGAAGAGATTGAAGACGCCTTCGAAGAAGACGACATGCCGTTGCCTGCCCTGAATGTGCTGCTGGTTGAGGACATTGAACTGAACGTGATTGTCGCCCGTTCGGTGCTGGAAAAACTGGGTAACAGCGTGGACGTCGCCATGACCGGGAAAGCCGCGCTGGAAATGTTCAAACCGGGTGAGTACGACCTGGTGCTGTTGGATATTCAGTTGCCGGATATGACTGGTCTGGATATCTCCAGAGAGTTAACGCAAAAGTACGCGCGGGAAGATCTGCCGCCGCTGGTGGCGCTCACCGCTAACGTTCTGAAAGACAAAAAAGAATATCTGGAAGCGGGTATGGATGACGTGCTGAGTAAGCCGCTGTCGGTACCGGCGTTAACCGCCATGATTAAAAAATACTGGGATACCCGAAACAAAGAGGAGAGCACTGTGACATCTGAAGAAAGCAGTAAATCGCAAGCGCTGTTAGATATTCCCATGTTGGAACAATACCTCGAGCTGGTGGGACCGAAGTTAATTACCGACGGATTGGCGGTATTTGAGAAGATGATGCCGGGTTATTTAAGTGTGCTGGAGTCCAACCTGACCGCGCGTGATAAAAAAGGTGTTGTTGAGGAAGGCCATAAAATCAAAGGTGCCGCGGGGTCAGTGGGACTGCGCCATCTGCAGCAGCTGGGTCAGCAAATTCAATCCCCGGACCTTCCTGCCTGGGAGGACAACGTGGGGGAATGGATTGAAGAGATGAAGCAGGAGTGGCAGCACGACGTGGCGGTATTAAGAGCCTGGGTGGCGAGTGTTGAAAAAAAATGACCCCGGCTTAGCCGGGGTGCGCGAATACTGCGCCAACACCAGGGAAATCGTGGCTGCGCCGTAAATTATTATCATTGTTTACAAGGGCGCAGCCCTAATTTTCAGGCCGCACGCAGTTAAGATAGCAAATCTTAAATAATTTGTTACATGAATCAGTTAAATGTGTGAAGCGTAGCATTTTAATAAGAAATATTAATATGCTACAGCCAGTTGCGAAAGGAGTCTCACGATGAAGAAAATTGGCGTAGTGCTCGGTGGATGCGGCGTGTATGACGGCTCGGAGATCCATGAAGCCGTGTTAACGCTGCTGGCTATTGCCCGCAACGGGGCTCAGGCCATCTGCTTTGCGCCGGATAAACAACAAGCAGATGTGATTAATCATCTGACGGGCGAACCCATGCAGGAGACCCGCAATGTCCTGATTGAGGCTGCACGTATAACCCGTGGTGATATTCGCCCGCTTGCCCAGGCGGTCTCTGCTGAACTGGATGCGCTGATTGTCCCTGGTGGATTCGGTGCAGCGAAGAACCTGAGCAATTTCGCCAGCCAGGGAAGCGAATGCCGGGTGGATAGCGACTTAGCCGCGCTGGCAGTCGCCATGCATCAATCCGGTAAGCCGTTGGGGTTCATGTGTATTGCCCCAGCGATGCTGCCTAAAATATTCGATTTTCCGCTGCGTCTGACGATTGGCACCGATATCGATACTGCGGAAGTGCTGGAGGATATGGGGGCAGAGCATGTGCCGTGTCCGGTCGATGATATTGTGGTTGATGAAGACCACAAAATCGTCACCACGCCGGCTTATATGCTGGCACAGGATATTGCCCAGGCGGCGAGCGGTATCGACAAGCTGGTCTCGCGTGTGCTGGTGCTGACTGAATGAAAAAAGGGGTGACCGCCAGTTTGCGGCGACTCTTTCTGCGGGCGGTCATTGTCCTCGCCGTGTTCTGGGGCGGGGGCATCGCCCTCTTCAGCGTGCTGCCCGTGCCCTTTTCAGCGGTGATGGCTGAACGACAAATTAGCGCCTGGTTGCACGGTGATTTCGGCTATGTGGCGCATTCTGACTGGGTCAGTATGGATGAGATCTCACCGTGGATGGGGCTGGCGGTTATTGCCGCAGAAGACCAAAAATTTCCGCAGCACTGGGGATTTGATGTCTCTGCGATAGAAAAGGCGCTGGCGCATAATGAGCGCAATGAAAGCCGCATTCGTGGAGCATCGACGCTCTCGCAGCAGACAGCAAAAAATCTCTTTCTGTGGGATGGACGCAGTTGGGTGCGTAAAGGTCTTGAGGCCGGACTCACACTGGGTATGGAAACAGTGTGGAGTAAGAAACGTATTCTGACGGTTTATCTGAATATCGCCGAGTTTGGCGACGGTGTATTCGGCGTAGAAGCGGCAGCACAACGTTATTTCCATAAACCGGCCAGCCGCCTGAGTCAGTCTGAAGCAGCGCTGCTGGCGGCGGTGCTGCCAAATCCTCTGCGTTTTAAGGCGAATGCCCCGTCAGGCTATGTACGTAACCGGCAGGCATGGATCATGCGGCAAATGCGCCAGTTAGGCGGTGAGTCGTTTATGCGGGAAAATAAGCTGTATTAGTCGATGCTGACGCTGTTTTTGTAGGCCTGATAAGCGCAGCGCATCAGGCAGAATACGACACAACGACATTGCCGGATGTGGCGTAAACGCCTTATCCGACCTACTCGCTACGTGCTGAAATGGTAGCTCTGTACTGACTAATCCTCGTCAAACCCCGAATTAAACAGCGCAATCACCGCTGCCAGGGCTTCTACTTCCTGTGGGCCAGAGGCTTCAACCTCTATCTGGCGACCTTTGGCGGAATCCAGCATCAGCAGGGCGATGACGCTGTTCGCTTCCGCCTCTGTACCTTCATCGTTACGCAACAGCACTTCCGCCTCAAAACCCTGCATTAATTCAAACAGCTTCATCGCAGGCCGGGCGTGCATGCCCAGCTTATTGGTGATTTCGACAGTCTGTTTTACGGTCATGATTTGCGTTTTTCCAGCGTGCGATGGCGTGACTGCACGTTTTTACCGCGAGAGCGGAAGTAGTCAGCCAGTTGCTCTGCAATATACACCGATCGGTGTTTCCCGCCGGTACAGCCGATGGCTACGGTGAGGTAGCTGCGGTTGTTAGTCTCCAGCATCGGTAACCATAGCTCAAGATAGCTGCGAGTCTGGTAGATAAAATTGTGTACTTCTGTGTGGCGGTCGAGAAACGCGGCAACGGGCCTGTCCAGACCGGTCATCGGACGCAGTTTAGGGTCCCAGTGTGGGTTTGGCAGGAAGCGCACGTCAAAGACGTAATCCGCATCAATCGGGATGCCGTGCTTGAAGCCAAAGGACTCGAATACCATGGTCAGTTCACGTTCACGTTTGCCCAGCAGTCGGGTACGCAACATTTCTGCCAGCTCGTGCACGGACATTTCAGAGGTATCGACGATCAGGTCCGCGCGAGAACGTAGTGGCTCCAGTAAGTCACTTTCCTTATCGATAGCACTTTCCAGTGACAGATTTTTGCTGGAGAGTGGGTGCAGTCGACGGGTATCACTGTAGCGACGGATCAGCGTGTTACGGTCAGCATCGAGGAACAGCAGCTGCGGCGAGAAACCTTCAGGCAGGTTATTCATTGCCTGCTCGAAAATTTCTGGTGACTCAGGCATATTGCGCACATCAATGCTGACGGCCGCAGAAATTTGGCTATCGGCCAGGGTGCGGGCCAGATCGGGCAACAGCACTACGGGAAGGTTATCCACGCAGTAAAAACCCATATCTTCCAGCGCTCGCAGGGCAACAGATTTGCCTGACCCTGAACGACCGCTGACGATCATCAGTACCATGTACTGTTTCTCCTCACAACGACAAAAAAGGGTGCCATTGGGTTGTTATGCTTCATCCTGTACACCTTCGGTGTCCGTGATGATTTGATACAGCTCCTGATCGCTCTGCGCGGAACGCAGGCGGCGACAGATGGTTTTATCCGCCAGACGTTTTGCAACCAGTGACAAGGTGTGCAAATGCGTCTTGGTTTGGTCTGCGGGAACCAGTAGGGCGAACAACAGATCGACCGGTTGATTATCAATGGCGTCGAACGCGATAGGCGTTTCGAGCTGCACAAACACGCCGACCGCGCGCATCGTGTCTTCTTCCAGCTTTCCGTGCGGAATGGCAATACCATTGCCGATGCCGGTACTGCCCATTTTTTCACGCGTCAGAATGGCTTCAAATACCACCTGAGAAGGCAAGCTGAGCTGCTTTGCTGCCAGTTCGCTGATGATTTCCAGAGCGCGTTTTTTGCTTTGGCAGTGAACACCAGAGCGCGTACATTCCTGGTTAAGAACAGTACTCAGTTGTAGAGTCGTATCGTTATTTGTCATAATTTCACCTAAGCGCTAACTGTACAAATGGCCCGTTGTGCTGCACAACAGGCCGTCCTGCACCCGCTAACTGCCCGGACAAGTTAGTGCTGTTTCAGTTTATCTTTATGTTTTGTTAACTGCCGAGCCAGTTTATCAATTAAACCGTCAATGGCGGCGTACATATCCTGACCTTCCGCGCTGGCATGAATTTCGCCACCGTTCACATGCAGTGTTGCATCCGAGATGTGTGTCACCTTCTCCACCTTCAACACAATATAGACCTGATTAATCCGGTCGAAATATTGCTCAAGTTTGGCGAACTTTGTGTTCACAAAGTCACGCAGTGCTTCAGTGATTTCGACGTTGTTTCCAGTGATGTTGAGCTGCATAGTGTCTTCCTTATCGGTTGGGTCAGACCAGCTGTTTGCGCTGGTTAGACGGCGGAATGGATAAAGACTCTCGGTACTTCGCAACGGTGCGGCGTGCCACCATGATACCCTGTTCTGACAGCATAGAGGTTAACTTGCTGTCACTCAGCGGTTTCGCAGGGTTCTCCGCAGCAATTAATTTCTTCACCAGTGCGCGTATCGCTGTAGAAGAGGCTTCGCCCCCGCCCTCAGTGTTGACGTGGCTGGAAAAGAAATACTTGAGTTCAAAAATGCCGCGTGGACTGTGCAGATACTTTTGCGTGGTCACTCGGGAAATGGTCGATTCGTGCATCTCGACGGCCTGGGCGATATCCGCCAGCACCATCGGCTTCATAAATTCTTCACCTTTCTCAAAGAAGGCTTGCTGTTGCTCAACAATACATCGACTGACGCGCAACAGCGTGTCGTTACGGCTTTCCAGACTTTTAATCAGCCACTTTGCATCCTGGAGATTGGTGCGAATAAACTGGCTGTCGGCATCGTTGCGCGCGCCATTGCACATGGCGGCATAGTGCTGATTAATCTGTAGACGCGGAATGCTGTCGCTGTTCAGTTCGACGACCCAACGATCGTTATGTTTGCGCACCAGTACATCTGGGATCACGTACTCTGGCTCACCGGTTTGGATCGACTGCCCGGGTCTCGGATCCAGCGACTGGATCAGGTTGACGGCTTCTTTCAGCACATCTTCTTTCAACCGGGTAACGCGCATGAGCGAGCGGAAATCGTGATTGGCTAACAGATCGAGGTGATCGCTGATGATCAGGCGGGCTTCTTCCAGCCATGCTGTGGCTTTGTCAAACTGCGACAGTTGAATCAACAGGCAGTCGCGGAGATCTTTCGCCGCCACGCCAACTGGATCAAAACGTTGAACGCGTTTTAGCACGGCTTCGACTTCATCGAGACCAATGTCGTCATCACCCATGCTCTCGAGAATATCATCCAGAGAAACGGTGAGATATCCGGTGTCATCAACCGCATCGACAATTGACGTCGCAATGGCGCGATCGGTATCCGAGAACGGGGTCAATCCCACTTGCCACATCAGGTAATCTTGTAATGATTGCGTAGTTTCACCCTGATACACAGGCAGTTCGTCGTCGATGTAATCCCCACTGGTGCCCGACGGCGTGCCTGCGGTGTAAATTTCATCCCAACTGGCATCCAGCGGCAGTTCTTCCGGCATCTCTTTTTGTTCGAGAGCATCTGCGGTATCGAGGGAATCGCTGTCCTGCTTTTCCTGGGTATCAATTTCGTCGTGAAGATCGGTTTGCTCGAGCAGTGGGTTACTTTCCAGCGCTTGCTGAAGTTCTTGCTGAAGTTCCAGCGTAGACAACTGCAACAGACGGATAGCCTGTTGTAGCTGAGGCGTCATTGCCAGTTGTTGGCTAAGCCTGAGTTGCAAACCTTGCTTCATGTTCAGAGTGGTTTTCTCCTGCAGTAACGTGACGTCTTCTACCCTATCAGAGTCTGAAGTCTTCCCCAAGGTATACGCGCTTAACGTGTTCGTCTTGCAGTATTTCGGTTGGCGTGCCGTGTGCTATCAGATGTCCCTGACTCACAATATAGGCGCGTTCACAGACCGCCAGCGTTTCACGTACGTTATGGTCGGTGATCAGCACGCCCAGTCCGCTGTCGCGCAGGTGTTCAATGATACGTTTGATATCAATAACGGAGATCGGGTCAACGCCCGCAAATGGTTCATCCAGCAGGATAAATTTCGGATTTGCAGCCAATGCACGAGCGATTTCCACACGGCGACGTTCCCCCCCGGATAGCGACTGTCCCAGGCTGTCCCGCAGGTGTTCGATATGGAACTCTTCCATCAGTTCGTTAGCACGATCTTCGCGCTGTTCGCTGGAGAGATCGTCACGAATTTGCAGTACCGCCATCAGGTTATCAAACACGCTCAGACGACGAAAAATAGAGGCTTCCTGCGGTAAATAACCGATGCCGCGACGGGCGCGTGCATGCAGCGGCAGCAGGCTGATGTCTTCGTCATCGATGATGATGTTGCCCGCATCGCGCGGCACAATGCCCACCACCATGTAAAAGGTCGTTGTTTTGCCCGCACCGTTAGGGCCGAGCAGACCGACGATCTCCCCAGAGTTGACGGTCAGACTGACGTCTTCCACCACACGGCGGCCTTTATAGGCTTTTGCAAGGTTCTTTGCAGTTAATGTTGCCATAACGAATCAGTTACCTTTTTTCTCTGCCGGAGCTTTGGTTTTGTTTTTATCCTGCAGTTGTGACGGCACCAGAACGGTAGTGACGCGTTTGCCTTTATCGCTGAAGGCCTGCATTTTCTGCTCTTTTACCAGATAGGTAATTTTGTCGCCGGTGATGTTGCTGTCCACCTGCTCCAGATAGGCTTTACCCGTCAGCACAACGAAATCTTTTGCCAGTTCATAGTGCATCTGTAAGGCATGGCCGTTAACGGGTTTACCGTTATCCTGCATCTGGTAAAACGTTGCCGGATTGCCGTAGCCATCGATCACTTCTTTACCGTCTTCACCGCCCGGACGGGTCACGACAACCTTATCGGCATTAATTTTGATGGTGCCCTGCGTCACGATAACATTACCGGTAAATGTCACCACGTTACCCTGCATATCCAGGGACTGCTGATCCGATTCAATGTGAATCGGCTGCTCGGTATCGCCGGTGACGGCAAATGCCGGAATGCTGGCGGCCAGAAGGGAGCTGGCAAGCACAAGATTAAGGCTGAGTTTGTTTGTTTTGGATTTCATATGAGGTTCTAACCTTTTCAATCAGCTCGGCGTTCTTGCTGCGTAAATTGCCGCGCATCTTCAGTCCGCTGGAGTTAAATGTTGTTCCATACAACGTGACCAGATCGTTTGAGGTGACATCTTGCGTCACCAGGTTAATCTGCGCGTTATCGGTCGTAATTCTGCGTAGTTGAGAGTCTGCCACCAGGGCGTTGACTTCAACATGGCCATACAGATACAGCATCCGATCCTCAGTCAATTTTGCTTTATCAGCCTTGATAGACCAGGTCGGCACTTTATCCTTATCAAACGTGGTTAATACCGGTTGAGTAAACCACGAAACAGCCTGATCGGAATAATATTCAACGTGTTGAGCGATAAGTCGATAGCTCAGTGCGCCTTCCGGGCTATACACGACAGTGTCGGTATGTTCGCTCTTATAGGTCGGCTCGTTGTTATTGATTACCACCTGAGTGGTGTCGTCTTTGTCTGCCAGGTTAATACCGATCAGCACAAGGACGGCCAGCGACAGTAGAATGATAACCCAACGTCTGGTTTTGCTCATATCGATTGACCTTTGGCCTCGTCCAGTTTGCCCTGCGCCAGGAGTAATAAATCGCAGACCTCACGTACCGCGCCGCGCCCTCCATCAATGCGCGTGACATAGTCGGCACGGGGGATCAGCAGCGGGTGGGCATCCGCTACCGCCACGCTTAATCCGACTTTCGCCATCACCGGCCAGTCGATCAGATCGTCGCCGACGTATGCCACCTGTTCCGGCGCGATAGCCAGCTTGTTGAGCAGATCGTCGAAGGCGACCAGTTTGTCCGACTGTCCCTGGTACAGATGGGTAATCCCCAACGTGTTACAGCGGTCTTCTACAAGTTTAGCCTTTCGTCCGGTAATAATAGCAACCTCGATACCGGAAGTGAGCGCACAACGAATTCCGTAGCCATCACGGACGTTAAACGCCTTGAGCTCTTCGCCGTTGTTGCCCATATAAATCAGGCCATCAGACAGTACGCCATCCACATCAAGGATCAGCAGACGAATATTCTCTGCCCTGGTGATGACTTCAGCGCTGACGGGTCCATAACAGGTCGCAAGCGACGCACCTGCGTTACTCATTTCTTTTATCCTTGCGTTTCTACTCTACTTTTTACACTACGCCTGCACGCAGGAGATCATGCATATGTAACACACCGAGTAAACGGTCGCCATCAGCAACCATCACCGAGGTAATATGGCGGGATTGCATTAAATTCAGAGCGTCCACGGCAAGAATGCCCGGACGCACGCGAATGCCCCCGGGGGTCATCACGTCGGCAATCCCCAACTGGCGAACGTCAACGCCCATATCAAAGACGCGGCGTAAGTCACCATCCGTGAAGATGCCGTCGATCTTCATGGTGTCATCGCAAATGACGGTCATGCCGAGATTTTTACGCGTAATCTCAAGTAACGCATCGCGCAGGCTGGCGTTTTTATTCACATGCGGGATCTCGTCGCCCGTATGCATAATATCGTTAACGCGCAGCAAAAGCTTACGCCCCAGTGCGCCACCGGGGTGCGACAACGCAAAATCTTCCGCAGTAAAGCCGCGGGCTTTCAATAATGCCACGGCGAGCGCATCGCCCATCACCAGCGTCGCGGTTGTGCTGCTGGTCGGCGCCAGACCTAATGGGCAGGCTTCCTTGGGTACTTTAACACACAGATGCACATCTGCTGCACGCGCCATGCTGCTTTCCGGACGACCGGTCATGCAGATAAGCGGGACGTGAAGGCGTTTGAGCACCGGAATTAATGCGGCAATCTCATTGGATTCACCGGAATTAGAAATGGCGATCACCACGTCCTGCGGCGATACCATGCCCAGATCGCCGTGTGCGGCTTCACCAGGATGTACGAAAAAGGACGGCGTACCGGTACTGGCAAACGTGGCGGCCATTTTGCGCCCGATATGCCCGGATTTCCCCATTCCCATCACCACAACTTTACCCGCGCAGTTGACGATTTTCTCACAGGCGAGGGTAAAGTTCAGGTCGATGTACTGATCAAGCTCCGCCAGGCCTTCACGTTCAATAGCCAGGACTTCCTTGCCTGCTTGCTGAAAGTCAAAACCCGGTTGCAACTCTAAGTGCGACATAATGCGTTTCCAGTTATCCAACGAGAAGTGGCGATACCCAATACAGCATCGCCAGCCATATGATAAAACCGCCGGTCAGCAGCGCACCCGCGCCGCGACCAATCTGGCGCGGACGTCGCCAGCAGAGTAATGCAAAAATAACACTTACCAGTAGCATCACACTGTAGTCACGGACGAAGGCCATCGGATTGACCTCGCCCGGTGTGATCAGTGCGGGGAGTCCGAGAACGATAACAATATTAAAAATGTTGGCCCCGATGATGTTGCCGACAGCAATATCATTTTCACCCTTACGCAGGCCCGCGATAGCCGTTGCCAGCTCTGGCAGGCTGGTGCCAATCGCCACCACCGTTAATCCGATGGTGAGTTCGCTCATGGCAAAGTAATTCGCCAGTACGGTGGCGTTATCGACCACCATTCGCGTTGCCATTGGCATAATAATCAGCGCAATGCCCAGCCACAGAAAGGCGACAGGTAGTCCCCCTTCGCGCGGCAGTTCTGCCACTTGCTCCCGGGTCAGGCTGTCATTGCCTTCCCGTTCCGCCAACCGCGCGATTTTAACAATGAATAGCAGCCATAGCACGGCCAGAAGCAGAAGAAAAAAACCATCGCTGCGGCTTAGTTCCCCGTCGTACAGCACGGATGCGGCCAGAATACTGACCAGCAACATTAGCGGTAATTCGCGACGCAGAACATCAGAATGCACGGTAAAAGGGTGAATCAGCGCTGACAGGCCTAAAATCAGGAGAATATTGGTGATGTTTGAGCCGAGCGCGGTGCCGACGGCTAAATCGAGCTGCCCATTCATAGAGGCGGCAACGGAGACAATAATTTCAGGTAACGATGTGCCTATGCTGACGACGGTCATCCCAATGATGATGGGGGGAATGCCGAAGGTGCGGCATAAAATAGAGGCGGCAAATACCAGACGGTCGGCACCGTAGACCACCAGAAGTAAACCAATTATTAACAGCGCCGTCGCTAAAAGCATCTAAAGTCCTTTCTTCAGGTATACTCGCCGGTCCACGTGAAGGATCTTCTGGAAGCCGTAACGAAGTCTTAATTTTGACTTTATGCGGCTAAAAAGTAAAACAAATGCCAGCTTTCGCTAACCAGAGCGGGTAATAATCTGTAAATATGTTGGGTTCATGGCTAAATTGAGCGCCAAACTCTTCGATCAACGAGGCAATAGTAAAGGATGAATCAATGGGTCAGTCTGTGGCGAATCTAGTCGATATGCACGATGTCAGCTTTTCCCGAGGCGACCGCTGCATTTTTGATAATATTTCCCTGACGGTGCCGCGCGGCAAGATAACGGCGATCATGGGGCCATCAGGCATCGGCAAAACGACGCTGTTGCGTCTGATTGGCGGACAAATCCCCCCGGATAAGGGTGAGATCCTGTTTGATGGCGAGAACGTCCCGGCCATGTCTCGTTCGCGGTTATACACCGTGCGTAAACGTATGAGTATGCTGTTTCAATCGGGTGCGCTGTTTACCGATATGAACGTGTTCGACAACGTTGCCTATCCGCTACGTGAGCATACGACGCTACCCGCGCCGTTGCTGAAAAGCACGGTGATGATGAAGCTTGAGGCCGTTGGCCTGCGCGGTGCAGCAAAATTAATGCCTTCTGAATTATCTGGTGGGATGGCGCGACGTGCCGCACTTGCACGCGCCATTGCGCTGGAACCAGACCTGATCATGTTTGATGAGCCGTTTGTCGGTCAGGACCCCATCACCATGGGCGTGCTGGTGAAGCTGATCTCTGAACTGAACAGCACGCTGGGTGTCACCTGTGTGGTGGTGTCTCATGATGTGCCGGAGGTTCTGAGTATTGCGGATTACGCCTATATAATGGCGGATAAAAAAATTGTGGCCTACGGTAGTGCTCAGGCACTGCAAGAAAATGCCGATCCGCGTGTACGTCAGTTCCTCGATGGCATTGCTGATGGGCCGGTTCCGTTCCGCTACCCGGCGGGTGATTACCACTCCGATTTACTTAAAACAGGGAGTTAAGCCATCCATGTTGTTAAATGCGCTGGCCTCACTCGGACATCGAGGGATTAAAACCCTCAGGACGTTCGGGCGTGCCGGATTAATGTTGTTCAATGCGGTAGTCGGCAAGCCGGAGTTTCGCAAACATGCGCCGCTTCTGATCCGTCAACTCTATAATGTCGGCGTCTTATCGATGCTGATTATTATCGTTTCTGGCGTGTTCATCGGTATGGTGTTGGGGCTGCAGGGATACCTGGTTCTGACGACCTACAGTGCGGAAACCAGTCTTGGTATGCTGGTGGCGCTTTCGCTGCTGCGTGAACTGGGACCGGTTGTGGCGGCGCTGCTGTTCGCCGGGCGAGCCGGGTCGGCCTTAACCGCAGAAATTGGTCTGATGCGGGCAACCGAACAGCTTTCCAGTATGGAAATGATGGCGGTTGATCCCCTGCGTCGGGTGATATCCCCACGCTTTTGGGCGGGGGTGATTTCACTGCCGCTGCTGACGATTATTTTTGTCGCGGTAGGTATCTGGGGCGGTTCACTGGTCGGCGTAAGCTGGAAAGGTATTGATGCAGGCTTTTTCTGGTCTGCGATGCAAAATGCCGTCGACTGGCGCCTGGACCTGGTCAACTGTTTAATTAAGAGCGTGGTGTTCGCCATTACGGTCACATGGATTGCATTGTTCAATGGTTATGATGCAATCCCGACCTCTGCCGGGATTAGCCGGGCAACGACACGTACCGTTGTGCACGCCTCTCTTGCCGTTCTGGGGCTGGATTTTGTGCTGACCGCACTGATGTTTGGGAATTGAGTTCATGCAAACGAAAAAAAATGAAATTTGGGTCGGGTTATTCCTGTTGGTTGCGCTGCTGGCGGCGCTGTTCGTCTGCCTGAAAGCAGCTAACGTCACTTCTATGCGTACTGAGCCGACCTACACGATTTATGCGACCTTTGATAACATTGGCGGCTTGAGAGAACGCTCTCCGGTGCGGATTGGCGGGGTAGTTGTTGGACGCGTGTCGGACATTTCGTTGGATCCGAAATCGTACCTGCCGCGTGTGACGCTGGAGATTGAATCGCGCTTTAACCAGATTCCAGATACCAGTTCGCTGAGTATCCGCACTTCCGGTCTGCTGGGTGAGCAATATCTGGCATTGAACGTCGGTTTTGAGGATCCTGAACTGGGAACCGCTATTCTCAAGGATGGTGATACGATCCAGGACACCAAATCGGCGATGGTGCTGGAAGATATGATTGGTCAGTTCCTTTACAACAGTAACAGTAAAGGCGATGACAATAAGAATTCTGGCGATGCGCCGACTGCGGCTCAGGGTAATAATGAAGCCACCACGCCTGCGGGCGCGACGAAATAATCTCAGGAGAATCGACATATGTTTAAACGATTGATGATGGTGGCTATGCTGGTCATTGCTCCACTTAGCGCAGCAACGGCAGCGGATCAAGCCAACCCTTACAAACAGATGGATGAGGCGGCGCAGAAAACCTTCGACCGTCTGAAGAACGAACAGCCGAAAATCCGTTCTAACCCGGATTACCTGCGTGATATCGTCGATCAGGAGCTGTTGCCGTACGTGCAGGTGAAATATGCCGGCGCGCTGGTGCTGGGTCGTTATTACAAAGAAGCGACGCCTGCACAACGTGACGCGTATTTTGCTGCGTTTCGTGAGTACCTGAAACAGGCCTACGGCCAGGCGCTGGCGATGTACCATGGCCAGACTTATCAGATTGCCCCGGAACAACCGCTGGGTGACGCGACCATCGTGCCGATCCGTGTCACCATTATCGATCCGAATGGCCGTCCTCCGGTACGTCTGGATTTCCA
Organism: Citrobacter sp. wls613; assembly: GCF_005281195.1. Classification (NCBI taxonomy): domain Bacteria; kingdom Pseudomonadati; phylum Pseudomonadota; class Gammaproteobacteria; order Enterobacterales; family Enterobacteriaceae; genus Citrobacter; species Citrobacter sp. wls613. The sequence continues at coordinate 130,138 of NZ_SZXN01000069.1, read as the reverse complement.
GTGGCGTAAAAACTCCCAGACCGGTCACTGGCAGGCGTATGACATGATCGCCGAAGGCGTCAGCATGATCACCACCAAACAAAATGAGTGGAGTGACCTGCTGCGGACCAAAGGTATTGATGGCCTGACGGCGCAACTGAAATCTATTTCTCAGCAGAAAATCACCCTGGAAGAGAAAAAATAATGACGCAGTCACTCGCCTGGGCGCGTGAAGGTGACAAGTTGTTGCTGGTGGGGGAACTGGATCAGGACGTGTTAAACCCATTATGGGATGCGCGTGTTGAAGCGATGAAAGGGGTTACCTGCATCGATCTGAGCCAGGTTTCCCGGGTTGATACCGGTGGACTGGCACTGCTGGTCCATCTTATTGACCAGGGCAAGAGGCAGGGGAACCGTGTTGTACTCAGCGGTGTGAACGATAAGGTTTATACGCTGGCAAAGCTTTACAATCTGCCTGACGATGTCCTTCCGCGTTAATTTTTTGTAGGCCGGATAAGGTCTTGTGCCGCCATCCGGCAAACCCCCTGAGGGGGTAGCAGCCACTAAAGCCTTGTCTGATTTATCGGCGAGGCTTTTTGCTTATTTATGACAGCGCAACTTTGCTCTAAGATGTTGGGCTGTTTTCACTATCTGACGAATGAAGAGCCCATGGAAAATAATGAAATTCAGAGCGTGCTGATGAACGCACTCTCCCTCCAGGAAGTCCACGTCTCTGGCGATGGCAGTCACTTTCAGGTTATTGCCGTGGGTGAGATGTTTGACGGCATGAGCCGGGTCAAGAAGCAGCAATCGGTCTATGGCCCATTGATGGAGTACATTGCGGACAACCGCATTCATGCCGTGTCGATCAAAGCATTTACCCCAGCGGAATGGGCACGCGATCGCAAACTTAACGGTTTTTGAGCTACGGGTGATGCGCCGGTAGCGAATATGAATTCTTAACAGAGAACAGAATAATGGATAAGTTTCGTGTACAGGGGCCGACTAAGCTCCAGGGCGAAGTCACAATTTCAGGCGCTAAAAACGCCGCACTGCCAATCCTGTTTGCGGCATTGCTGGCAGAAGAACCTGTCGAAATCCAAAACGTCCCGAAACTGAAGGACGTTGATACCTCGATGAAGCTGCTGAGTCAGCTGGGCGCAAAGGTTGAACGTAACGGTTCCGTGCACATTGATGCTCGCGATGTTAACGTCTTCTGCGCGCCATACGACCTGGTAAAAACCATGCGCGCGTCCATCTGGGCGCTGGGTCCGCTGGTGGCTCGCTTTGGTCAGGGCCAGGTATCACTGCCGGGCGGCTGCACGATTGGCGCGCGTCCGGTTGACCTGCACATTACCGGTCTGGAGCAGTTAGGGGCGACCATCAAGCTGGAAGAAGGCTATGTGAAGGCGTCCGTTGATGGTCGTCTGAAAGGCGCGCACATCGTGATGGATAAAGTGAGCGTCGGCGCGACGGTCACTATCATGTGTGCGGCTACGCTTGCCGAAGGTACGACCATCATCGAGAACGCCGCGCGCGAGCCGGAAATCGTTGATACCGCGAACTTCCTGATTGCACTGGGTGCGAAGATCACCGGTCAGGGCACCGATCGTATCACCATCGAGGGCGTTGAGCGTCTCGGTGGCGGCGTGTATCGCGTTCTGCCAGACCGTATTGAAACCGGGACGTTCCTGGTGGCAGCGGCGATTTCTCGCGGCAAAATCATCTGCCATAACGCACAACCGGACACGCTGGATGCCGTTCTGGCGAAACTGCGTGATGCAGGTGCGGATATTGAAGTCGGGGCAGACTGGATTAGCCTCGACATGCACGGCAAGCGTCCGAAAGCGGTCAATGTGCGCACTGCTCCGCATCCGGCGTTCCCGACTGACATGCAGGCACAGTTCACGCTGCTGAATCTGGTGGCAGAAGGCACCGGTTTCATCACGGAGACCGTGTTTGAAAACCGCTTCATGCACGTGCCTGAACTTAGCCGTATGGGCGCTCACGCGGAGATTGAAAGCAATACCGTGATTTGTCACGGCGTTGAAACGCTCTCCGGCGCGCAGGTGATGGCAACGGATCTGCGTGCGTCAGCAAGCCTGGTACTGGCAGGCTGTATTGCAGAAGGCACCACGGTAGTTGATCGCATTTATCACATCGATCGCGGCTATGAGCGCATCGAAGATAAGCTGCGTGCGCTGGGCGCAAATATCGAGCGCGTGAAAGGCGAGTAATAGTCAACGTGTCTAGTGACCCCTTGGTTTTTGCTCAGGGGTCACTGTTCAGCACTTCACTCGAGGGGCATTTTCTCTTTACGCACTCTCATCATCCGTGTTCTGTCGATGAATTCATGCGTCTTTGCGTCGTGATATCGTGACGGCCAAATTACCCAGGGTTCCGTGCCTAGCGCTTTCGCGATAATGACTTCTCCTTTTGGCCATGGACGAGTTAACGCATTTGCCAGCGTTGATGAACTCAACCCATTTCTCCGCGACTCTGCGGCCATTGAGGTCCCTTTCTTGCGCAGTCCTGCGATGATATCAGCTGGATGCCAGTCAATGAGTTTGCTTTCCATACGTCCCTTTCTCCTTTGGTTCACCACTTATGGTTTAACAATTAGCCAGTAGTGACACTATACTCGCGGAGAACGAATGTTCTAAAATGTTCGTGTAAAGGGTTTGTATATTCAGAATAAACCAAGATTTTTTCTAGTGTTATGTAAAATTGTTGTGTTTATTGGAATTTACTGGAATGTAAAAAATCCCGTGCAGTGCACGGGATGATGTTATACGAAGAAAGGTGAGGAAAGGATTAACGGTCGCGCTGTACGGCGATATGTGCCAGGCCAATCAGGGCTTCTTTCCATTGCGTTTCAGGGAGTACCTGAAGCGCGGCGATGGCCTTGTCGGCCTCTTCTTCTGCACGCTGGCGGGTCCATTCCAGCGAGCCGCAGGCGTTCATGGCCTCCAGAACCGGCTCCAGAAGATGACGCCCGTTTCCTTGCTCGATAGCCTGACGAATCATTTGCGCCTGTTCTGGGGTACCGTGGCGCATCGCATGCAGCAGCGGCAGCGTCGGTTTCCCTTCGTTGAGATCGTCGCCCACGTTTTTACCCAGTTGCTCGCCGTCTGCGCTGTAATCGAGTAAGTCGTCGATTAACTGGAAAGCTGTGCCAAGATAGCGGCCATAATCCTGCAAGCCTTTCTCTTGTTCTTCGCTGCAGCCGGCAAGAATACCAGAGCACTGTGCTGCCGCTTCAAACAGGCGCGCTGTCTTGCTGTAGATGACGCGCATGTAGTTTTCTTCGGTAATGTCAGGGTCGTTGACGTTCATCAATTGCAGAACTTCACCCTCAGCAATGACGTTCACTGCCTTAGACATCACTTCCAGCACTTTCAGTGAGCCAAGGCTGGTCATCATCTGAAAGGCGCGGGTATAGATAAAATCGCCGACCAGTACGCTGGCTGCATTACCAAACGCTGCGTTTGCCGTTGCTTTCCCACGGCGCATGTCGGATTCATCCACCACATCGTCATGAAGCAGGGTTGCGGTGTGGATAAACTCGATTAGGGCCGCGATCGTAACGTGGGCGTTTTCCTGATAGCCAACGGCGCGAGCAGCAAGTACGGCGATCATTGGGCGAATGCGTTTTCCGCCGCCGCTGATGATGTAGTACCCCAACTGATTGATCAGCTGGACGTCGGAATTGAGCTGTTCAAGGATTGTCGCATTGACACCCGCCATATCTTGCGCGGTTAACTCATTGATTTTTTCTAAATTCATCGCAAAAGCCGGGCTTCTCGCCCCGATTACCTCACTGTATGGCAAGGTAACTACGGGTTTAGGGTTAGAAATATATGCTGATTGTACTGAAAAAACGCCACAGATAAACGTTACCATACACGTTGTGTTTTTTTTCTGCATGTATTGACGGTAGCACTTGTCAAAGGCTCGCGTTTTGCGTAATATTCGCGCCCTATTGTGAATATTTATAGCGCACTCTGAATCATCAAAAAGGTGTGCGCGGAAGCGGAGTTTTTTATGTACGCGGTTTTCCAAAGTGGTGGTAAACAACACCGAGTAAGCGAAGGTCAGACCGTTCGCCTGGAAAAGCTGGACATCGCAACTGGCGAATCTGTTGAATTCGCAGAAGTTCTGATGATCGCAAACGGTGAAGAAGTCAAAATCGGCGTTCCTTTCGTTGATGGCGGCGTTATCAAAGCTGAAGTTGTTGCTCACGGTCGTGGCGAGAAAGTTAAAATTGTTAAGTTTCGTCGTCGTAAACACTACCGTAAGCAGCAGGGCCATCGTCAGTGGTTCACTGATGTGAAAATCACTGGCATCAGCGCTTAAGTTAAGAGGAGCAGATTAAATGGCACATAAAAAGGCTGGCGGCTCGACTCGTAACGGTCGCGATTCAGAAGCTAAACGTCTGGGCGTAAAACGCTTTGGCGGCGAAACAGTTCTGGCAGGTAGCATCATCGTTCGTCAACGTGGTACTCAGTTCCACGCTGGTTCTAACGTGGGCTGCGGCAAAGACCACACTCTGTTTGCTAAAGCAGACGGTAAAGTGAAATTCGAAGTGAAAGGCCCGAAAAACCGTCGTTTCATCAGCATTGTTGCTGAATAAGTTTTTCGCGTCCCGGTAACGGATGAAAGCCCCGCAACGTGTTGCGGGGCTTTTTACATTCGATGGCCGGTAAATATGCTCGTCTCGCCGTGACAACCCGGAAACGAGCTCTTGCAGGGAATACGGCATGAAGCAGCAGGCAGGTATTGGTATTCTTTTAGCGCTGACGACGGCAGTCTGTTGGGGCGCTTTACCAATAGCGATGAAGCAAGTGCTGGAGGTGATGGAGCCTCCTACGGTAGTGTTCTACCGTTTTTTAATGGCAAGTATTGGCCTTGGGGCGATTCTTGCGGTTAAAAAAAAGCTCCCGCCATTGCGTATTTTTCGCAAAGCGCGTTGGTTGGTACTGTTGGCAATCGCCACCGGTGGGCTGTTTGGTAACTTCATTCTGTTTAGTTCATCTTTGCAATATTTGAGCCCAACGACTTCGCAGGTTATCGGACAATTGTCACCGGTTGGCATGATGGTCGCCAGCGTCTTTATCCTGAAGGAAAAGATGCGCGGTACGCAGATTATTGGCGCCATAATGCTGCTGAGTGGACTGGTGATGTTTTTTAATACCAGTCTGATCGAGATTTTTACCAAACTCACTGATTACACCTGGGGTGTGATCTTTGGTGTGGGTGCGGCGACGGTCTGGGTGAGCTATGGGGTTGCGCAAAAGGTGTTATTGCGTCGCCTGGCATCACAGCAGATCCTGTTTTTACTGTACACTTTATGTACGCTCGCGTTGTTGCCGCTGGCTAAACCCGGTGTGATAACGCAGCTCAGCGACTGGCAGCTGGCTTGCCTGATATTCTGCGGCCTGAATACGCTGGTAGGATACGGCGCACTTGCGGAAGCAATGGCGCGCTGGCAGGCGGCTCAGGTGAGCGCCATTATTACGCTCACACCGCTGTTTACGTTATTATTTTCAGATTTATTATCACTGGCCTGGCCCGATTTCTTCGCCAGACCGATGCTAAACCTTTTAGGTTATCTCGGTGCGTTTATCGTGGTTGCGGGCGCGATGTATTCCGCCATTGGTCATCGTATTTGGGGCGGTTTACGTAAGCATGAAACGGTGGTTTCGCAACCCCGCTCAGGCGAATGATTTACGGAGAGTAAAATGAAGTTTGTTGATGAAGCATCGATTCTGGTCGTTGCAGGTGATGGCGGTAATGGTTGCGTCAGCTTCCGCCGCGAAAAGTACATCCCGAGAGGCGGTCCGGACGGCGGTGATGGTGGTGATGGTGGTGACGTCTGGCTGGAAGCCGACGAAAACCTGAACACGCTGATCGATTACCGCTTCGAAAAATCGTTCCGTGCGGAACGTGGTCAGAATGGCGCGAGCCGTGATTGCACCGGTAAGCGTGGTAAAGACGTTACGATTAAAGTGCCTGTCGGTACGCGTGTGATCGATCAGGGCACGGGCGAAACCATGGGCGACATGACCAAGCACGGTCAGCGTCTGATGGTCGCTAAAGGCGGCTGGCACGGTCTGGGTAACACCCGTTTCAAATCCTCGGTCAACCGTACTCCGCGTCAGAAAACAATGGGTACGCCGGGCGATAAACGCGATCTGATGCTGGAGCTGATGCTGTTAGCGGATGTCGGTATGCTGGGTATGCCAAACGCCGGTAAATCAACGTTTATCCGTGCGGTCTCTGCAGCGAAACCGAAAGTGGCGGATTATCCGTTCACCACGCTGGTGCCGAGTCTGGGCGTTGTGCGTATGGACAACGAAAAGAGCTTTGTGGTTGCTGACATCCCGGGTCTGATTGAAGGCGCTGCGGAAGGCGCGGGTCTGGGGATCCGATTTCTGAAGCACCTGGAGCGTTGCCGCGTCCTGCTGCACCTCATCGATATCGATCCGATTGACGGTTCAGATCCGGTAGAAAACGCCCGTATTATTATTGGCGAACTGGAGAAATACAGTCAGGATCTGGCCTCCAAGCCGCGTTGGTTAGTGTTCAACAAAATTGATTTGATGGACAAAGACGAAGCGGAAGAGAAAGCGAAAGCGATCGCTGAAGCGCTGGGCTGGGAAGGTAAATATTACCTGATCTCTGCTGCCAGTCAGTTGGGCGTGAAGGATCTTTGCTGGGATGTGATGACGTTTATCATTGAGAACCCAATTGTTCAGGCTGAAGAAGCGAAGCAGCCAGAGAAAGTGGAGTTCATGTGGGACGATTATCACCGTCAGCAGCTCGCTGAAGTCGAAGACGAAGCGGAAGATGACTGGGATGAAGATTGGGACGAAGACGACGAAGAAGGCGTTGAGTTCATCTACAAGCGTTAATCCTGGTGCCGGATGGCGACGCGATTGCGTCTTATCCGGCCAACAATATCAACGGACCGCAAATGCGGCCCGTTTTGTTATGTGCGCTGTAGGTCGGATACGCGCAAGCGCTATCCGACAGCATCACCGTCAGTTGTTCTGATAAATATCTTTGTACAACCGGCTTTCAAAGCGTACCAGCGGGATACGGCGGTTACGCTGGTCAGCGGGTTCTACCGCATAGCCAGACAGATACTGTACAAACGCCATGCGTTGCCCGCTTGCCGTGGTAATGAATCCTGCAAGGTTATACACTCCCTGTAACGAGCCGGTCTTCGCGGAGACTTTGCCATCCACGCCAGCCTGATGCAGACCCGCACGGTATTGCAGAGAGCCGTCATGGCCTGCCAGCGGCAGCATCGTAATAAAGTTCAGCTCGTTGTCATGCTGTGCGATGTACTGCAGCACCTGCATCATGGTGGCAGGCGCAATCAGGTTGTGGCGAGAGAGGCCGGATCCGTCGGCAATGATCGTGTTACCAATATCGACACCCGCCTGCTGGCGCAGGATCTGGCGTACGGCATCGGAACCTGCGCGCCAGGTGCCAGGGACATTAAATCGCGCGTGGCCGATCATACGAAAAACGGTGTCAGCAATCATGTTGTCCGACTTTTTCAGCATAATCTTAAGCAGGTCATGTAAAGGTGCTGACTGCTTGCTGGCGACAACGGTACCCGGCTCGTTGACTTGCGTCTGGCGAAGCAGCGTACCGCTGTAGGCGATACCCGCTTGTTTCAGCTCATCTTTAATAATTGCCCCGGCATAGCTGGCGCCGTCCTGAATGGCAAACGCCAGCGGCAGTGGGTCGGTGCGCTGGGGCAGACAACCGGTTAGCGTGAAGCGGTTTAAATCGCCAGGAACGACATCCAGTTCACAATATTGCGCTTCTGCAGAACCACGTGCGAGGGTGCGAACCTGGCTGAACATGGTTACCGGGTAGTATGATGCCACGCGAATAAAGGCGAGATCGTTAGGTTTTTGCGCACTGTAAAGTGACACCGAGAAGCAGTTACGATCAACAATCGCTGCCGCAGGCGGTGCGCTAAAACACTGCGTCATGTCGTTCCAGGGCCAGCCAGGTGCTTTATCATGACTGGCGAAAATGGACGTGTCGATGAGGACATTTCCGGCAATTTGCGTCACGCCTGATTTTTTCAGGGTTGCTACCATATTGCGAATATCCTGACGTTTTAGCGTCGGATCGGCACCAAATCGCGCCACCAAGTCGCCTTTCAATACCCCGCCTTCCACGCGACCTTTGGTTTCTAACGTAGTAGTAAAACGGAAGTCCGGCCCAAGTTGGATCAAGGCCGCCAGGGCGGTGATGACTTTTTGGGTGCTGGCGGGTAGGGCCATTTGTTGGCTATGGTAATCAATAGCAGGCGTCGGAGCCCCAACCTTCTGTACCATAAGGGCGAGGTTGGCCCCGGCAGGGAGCTGGTTGATATACTCGTCAACATTCGCAGCCTGAACGCTGAACGCCGCAATACTGGCAGTCAATCCGATGGTAAATCTGGGAAATCGCATAATCTCGCGCTAACAACCTGGAAACAGGCCGTCATACTACGGCGCAACGCCCCAAAAAGTAAACGATGACCCATAGGGAACTCCAGGGTAAAATGATCATCAAATAGAGAATTGTAGCTGACCTGGGTCCTCGGGCCCGGGTCGGTATTTTTTTGCTTCTGACTCTGGCATCGCGTTTGCCAGGGTGGGCTTAGCAGCCGGGGTGAGGACAACCGCCCCCTACAGGAATGTTCAAGAGGTATAACAAATGCAAGCTATCCCGATGACCTTACGTGGTGCTGAAAAACTGCGTGAAGAGCTGGATTTTCTGAAATCTGTGCGCCGCCCTGAAATCATTGCCGCGATCGCCGATGCGCGTGAACACGGTGACTTGAAAGAGAACGCGGAGTACCACGCGGCCCGTGAACAGCAGGGATTCTGCGAAGGACGCATTAAAGATATCGAAGCTAAGCTGTCTAACGCGCAGGTTATCGACGTCACTAAAATGCCGAACAATGGCCGTGTCGTTTTCGGTGCAACGGTGACCGTTCTGAATCTTGATAACGATGAAGAACAGACCTGGCGCATCGTAGGTGATGACGAAGCCGATTTTAAACAGAACCTGATTTCAGTTAACTCGCCTATTGCTCGTGGCCTGATTGGCAAAGAGCAGGATGACGTGGTGGTTATCAAAACGCCGGGCGGTGAAGTGGAATATGAAGTGGTGAAAGTAGAATACCTGTAATTCGCATCTTGGTTAAGATGTTGATACATTGTAAAGAAAGGAAAAAGGCCGCATAGCGGCCTTTTATCAACGAAGAGAGCGTGGCATTTTGCTCTCCTGCTAGCGGAAATTCCCGCGTTTTACACAAACTACGTGTTCAACTTTGGGATATTCTTAGCGTGGCAGCGAGATTTTACGTTCTTTAGTCGGGCGATACAGTACCAGCGTTTTGCCGATGACCTGTACGTTACAGGCGCCGGTTTCGCGTACGATAGCTTCCACGATCAAGGTTTTGTTATCGCGATCTTCCGAGGCGATTTTCACCTTGATAAGTTCATGGTGCTCTAGCGCTTGTTCAATCTCGGCCAGTACCCCTTCGGTCAAACCATTATTGCCAAGCATGACTACAGGCTTGAGCGGATGTGCCAGACCTTTCAGGTGCTGTTTTTGTTTAGTACTCAGATTCATCGTATATTTTTGCTTAGGTTGGGATTGAAAACGGGTCATTCTACCGCCATCTCCCATATATCACCAAATAGCAGTGTAGAAATTTACACCATTGGTTACGATGAACTGCCCGATGGGAAAGTAAAATGACAGGTAAAAAGCGTTCTGCCAGCTCAAGCCGCTGGCTTCAGGAACACTTTAGCGATAAATATGTTCAGCAGGCACAGAAAAAGGGGTTACGTTCCCGTGCCTGGTTTAAACTTGATGAAATACAGCAAAGTGACAAAATTTTTAAACCGGGGATGACGATAGTTGACCTCGGCGCTGCACCCGGTGGCTGGTCGCAATACGCGGTTACGCAGATCGGAAACAGCGGCCGCATTATCGCTTGCGATCTTTTACCTATGGATCCAATCGTTGGTGTGGACTTCCTTCAGGGCGACTTTCGTGATGAATTAGTCCTGAAAGCGTTACTTGAGCGCGTAGGTGACAGTAAAGTACAAGTTGTCATGTCCGATATGGCACCAAATATGTGTGGAACACCGGCGGTGGACATTCCCCGGGCCATGTATTTGGTAGAGCTGGCGCTTGGAATGGCTCGTGATGTATTAGCGCCAGGTGGTAGTTTTGTAGTTAAGGTGTTCCAGGGCGAAGGCTTCGATGAGTATCTAAGAGAGATTCGCTCCCTGTTTACGAAGGTCAAAGTTCGTAAGCCGGACTCTTCCCGCGCTCGTTCGCGTGAAGTGTACATTGTAGCGACCGGGCGTAAACCATAACCGGCAGATTTTAAACGAAAGTTTGAAAGACGCTGGATATAGAGTATCCTGACGCTGTTTTTAACACAGTTGTAATAAGAGGTTAATCCCTTGAGTGACATGGCGAAAAACCTAATACTCTGGCTGGTCATTGCCGTTGTGCTGATGTCAGTATTCCAGAGCTTTGGGCCCAGCGAGTCTAATGGCCGTAAGGTGGATTACTCTACCTTCCTGCAAGAGGTCAATCAGGACCAGGTTCGTGAAGCGCGTATCAACGGACGTGAGATTAACGTTACCAAGAAAGACAGTAACCGTTACACGACCTACATCCCGGTTAACGATCCGAAGCTGCTTGATAACCTGCTGACCAAAAACGTCAAGGTTGTTGGCGAGCCGCCTGAAGAGCCGAGCCTGCTGGCTTCTATCTTCATTTCCTGGTTCCCAATGCTGCTGCTGATTGGTGTCTGGATCTTCTTCATGCGTCAAATGCAGGGCGGGGGTGGCAAAGGCGCCATGTCGTTCGGTAAGAGTAAAGCGCGCATGCTGACGGAAGATCAGATCAAAACCACTTTTGCCGACGTTGCAGGTTGTGACGAAGCGAAAGAAGAGGTGGCTGAGCTGGTTGAGTACCTGCGCGAACCGAGCCGTTTCCAGAAGCTGGGCGGTAAGATCCCGAAAGGCGTCCTGATGGTCGGCCCTCCGGGTACCGGTAAAACCCTGTTGGCAAAAGCCATCGCGGGTGAAGCGAAGGTTCCATTCTTCACAATTTCTGGTTCTGACTTCGTGGAAATGTTTGTGGGTGTCGGCGCATCTCGTGTGCGTGACATGTTCGAACAGGCCAAGAAAGCAGCACCGTGCATCATCTTTATCGATGAAATCGACGCCGTCGGCCGCCAACGTGGCGCGGGTCTGGGCGGTGGTCACGATGAACGTGAGCAGACGCTGAACCAGATGCTGGTTGAGATGGATGGCTTCGAAGGTAACGAAGGTATCATCGTTATCGCGGCAACTAACCGTCCGGACGTTCTTGACCCTGCGCTGTTGCGTCCAGGTCGCTTTGACCGTCAGGTGGTTGTAGGTCTGCCGGATGTTCGTGGTCGTGAGCAGATTCTGAAAGTGCATATGCGTCGCGTACCGCTGTCTCCGGACATCGATGCGGCAATTATTGCCCGCGGTACGCCTGGTTTCTCCGGTGCAGACCTGGCGAACCTGGTGAACGAAGCAGCGTTGTTCGCTGCCCGTGGTAACAAGCGCGTTGTATCGATGGTTGAGTTCGAGAAAGCGAAAGACAAAATCATGATGGGTGCGGAACGTCGCTCCATGGTGATGACGGAAGCGCAGAAAGAATCTACCGCGTACCACGAAGCAGGCCACGCGATTATCGGTCGCCTGGTACCGGAACACGATCCGGTGCACAAAGTAACGATTATTCCACGCGGTCGTGCGTTGGGTGTGACCTTCTTCCTGCCGGAAGGCGATGCAATCAGCGCTAGCCGTCAGAAACTGGAAAGTCAGATCTCTACGCTGTACGGCGGTCGTTTGGCTGAAGAGATTATCTACGGTGCTGAACATGTTTCTACCGGCGCGTCGAACGACATTAAAGTCGCGACTAACCTGGCACGTAATATGGTGACGCAGTGGGGCTTCTCTGAAAAGCTGGGTCCGTTGCTGTACGCGGAAGAAGAAGGCGAAGTGTTCCTCGGTCGTTCTGTTGCTAAAGCAAAACATATGTCCGATGAAACCGCGCGCATTATCGATCAGGAAGTTAAATTGCTGATTGAACGTAACTACGAGCGTGCTCGTCGTCTTCTGAACGATAACCTGGACATTCTGCACTCGATGAAAGATGCGCTCATGAAATATGAGACCATCGATGCACCGCAGATTGACGATCTGATGGCTCGCCGCGATGTGCGTCCGCCAGCAGGTTGGGAAGAGTCAGGTACGTCTAACAACTCTGGCAATAATGGCACCCCAAGTGCGCCGCGTCCGGTTGATGAACCGACCTCGCCGAATCCGGGTAACATGTCAGAGCAGTTAGGTGACAAATAAGTTATCGTTGCTGATGACCGTGCTTTAATTGAAAACCCTGGGGCTTGCTCCGGGGTTTTTTTATTTATCAACTTATACCCAATGAATTTCGAGTTGCATCAAGGCGGCGACGTAGGGAATCCCCAGGAGCGTACATCAGTACGTGACTGGGGTGAGCGAGGACAAACCGGCTATGCCGGTTTGAACAGCGCTTGCGCTGGCCCCGAAGGGGTGAGGCCGAAGGCCGAATAAAGCTAACGCAGATGCAGCTTGAAAGACGATGGGTATATACCAGGGATAACACTATGAAACTCTTTGCTCAGGGTTCTTCGCTGGATCTCAGCCATCCCCACGTCATGGGGATTTTAAACGTCACGCCGGACTCTTTTTCCGATGGCGGCGCGCACAACACCTTGGTTGAGGCGGTGAAACACGCCAATCTGATGATTAACGCCGGGGCGACTATCATTGATGTGGGTGGCGAATCCACGCGGCCGGGGGCGGCAGACGTCAGCGTAGAAGAAGAACTGGAACGGGTGATCCCGGTCGTTGAGGCCATTGCCCAACGCTTTGAGGTGTGGATCTCGGTGGATACCTCAAAACCGGAGGTGATTCGTGAATGTGCCCGAGTCGGTGCGCATATCATTAATGATATTCGCTCCCTGACAGAACCAGGTGCACTGGAAGCTGCGGCGGAAACTGGATTACCCGTGTGTCTGATGCATATGCAGGGGCAGCCGAAGACCATGCAGGAAGCGCCAAAGTACGAAGATGTTTTTGCTGAGGTAAATCGCTACTTTGTTGAGCAAATAGCACGTTGTGAAAGGGCTGGGATCGCAAAAGATAAATTGTTGCTCGACCCGGGATTCGGTTTCGGTAAAAATCTTACCCACAACTACACATTACTGGCACGCCTGGCAGAGTTTCATCATTTTAATCTGCCGCTGCTGGTCGGGATGTCACGAAAATCAATGATTGGTCAGTTACTGAACGTGGGGCCATCTGAACGTTTGAGCGGAAGCCTGGCATGTGCGGTGATTGCTGCCATGCAGGGCGCGCAGATTATTCGTGTCCATGACGTCAAAGAAACCGTAGAAGCGATGCGTGTGGTGGAAGCCACATTGTCTGCAAAGGAAAAAAAACGCTATGAGTAATCGTAAATATTTTGGCACTGACGGTATCCGCGGTCGCGTTGGCGATACCCCAATTACGCCTGATTTTGTGCTTAAACTGGGCTGGGCGGCAGGAAAAGTGCTGGCACGTCATGGTTCACGTAAAATTATTATCGGTAAAGATACGCGTATTTCTGGCTATATGCTGGAGTCAGCGCTGGAGGCTGGTTTGGCCGCAGCGGGCCTGTCTGCTTCATTCACCGGGCCAATGCCAACCCCCGCGGTTGCGTATCTGACGCGCGCTTTCCGCGCCGAAGCAGGGATTGTCATCTCTGCCTCGCACAACCCGTTTTATGATAACGGAATTAAGTTCTTCTCCATCGACGGGACCAAATTGCCTGACTCCGTTGAAGAAGCTATCGAAGCCGAGATGGAAAAGCCGCTCACTTGTGTGGACTCTGCTGAACTGGGGAAAGCCAGCCGTATTGTCGATGCTGCGGGCCGCTATATCGAATTTTGCAAAGGTACGTTCCCGAACGAGCTGAGCCTGAACGAGCTAAAAATCGTGGTGGATTGTGCGAACGGCGCGACGTATCACATTGCGCCAAATGTACTCCGTGAACTGGGCGCAAATGTCATTGCGATTGGCTGTGAGCCGGATGGCGTCAACATCAATGAAGAAGTGGGTGCGACCGACGTTCGTGCGCTGCAGGCGCGCGTGATTGCAGAAAAAGCCGATCTGGGTATTGCGCTGGATGGTGATGGCGACCGCGTGATCATGGTGGACCACGAAGGTAATAAGGTCGATGGCGATCAGATCATGTATATCATTGCCCGTGAAGCGTTACGTCAGGGGCAACTGCGTGGTGGTGCTGTCGGTACGCTGATGAGCAACATGGGTCTCGAGCTGGCGCTGAAGCAGCTGGGTATTCCCTTTGCTCGGGCGAAAGTGGGTGACCGCTACGTGCTGGAAAAAATGCAGGAAAAAGGCTGGCGCATCGGGGCTGAAAACTCAGGGCACGTGATCCTGCTGGATAAAACCACCACCGGTGACGGTATTGTGGCGGGTCTGCAGGTGCTGGCAGCAATGGTACGTAACCATATGAGTTTGCACGACCTGTGCAGCGGTATGAAAATGTTCCCACAACTGCTGGTTAACGTTCGCTTTACCGCCGGTAGCGGCGATCCGCTGGAACATGAAACCGTGAAAGCGGTGATGGCGGACGTTGAAGCGGCGTTGGGTAACCGAGGTCGTGTTCTGCTGCGTAAATCAGGTACTGAGCCGTTAATCCGTGTGATGGTTGAAGGCGAAGATGAAGCGCAGGTTACTGAGTTCGCGCACCGTATTGCAGATGCGGTGAAAGCCGTATAACTCCTGAAGTTTGAGAGCCGGAGTCCGAGACTCCGGCTTTTTTTTATCCTACTGAAAGTGCCTGTTTGCGTCGATGCTGCCAGAAGTAGCCCCCGGCCATCATCAGCACAAGAGCAGCCAGCCACGGCAGGACCGCCAGCAAATGCCCTGAACGGGAAAATGTCAGGGCAATCATCAACAACCACCCTCCCAGCATTGGAATTGCGGTACGTTTAACAATATCCACTGGCGATACGCCTGCGATCCCGGCAATGGCAATGATCACGCCAGCGATCGGCGATAACGTCCGGCCAATACCCGCCGAAATCTGAATAGGTAG
>NZ_SZXN01000069.1:69648-114893 GCF_005281195.1 Citrobacter sp. wls613 | reverse complement strand
TGTCGCTGCCGATATGGCGGCTGATATCCGGCACCATGGGGGCGAAGGAGAAGAACGCGGCATTCCCTGACCCCATCAACGCAGAAATCGCAAAGGTGATCAGCGTCATCAGCAGGATTATCGAGGCGGCACTGAGACCAAATTCACCGGAGAGTGAAAGCAGCGCGTCGACTGCACCAATGGCTTTTAGCCCGGCTGAAAAAACTTCACCCGCGATAATCAACGTTACGACGGTGGCAAACACGCTGCCCATGCTGTCGAAAACTTTTTGCACGCCAGCCATCACTTCACGAGCTTTGCGATGACGCCAATACTCGCAAATCAGCGTAATGGCCAGGCTAATCAGAACGGCGGTATCCAGCGTAATTTTGAGCGAGCTAAACAGTAAATCACTGCACAGCAGCATCAATACCAACGGTAGCATCGGCAGAAACAGCCAGGCGATCGGGGCGTGGGTTTCTTCTGTGGCGGTCAACGTTTGCATCTGCTGGGTTACATCGCCGCCGCTTTCTCGGCGATCGAAAAAGCGTTGGACGACAATATGGAGCAGGGCGATGAAAAGAATGACCGGCACGACGATGGGAAGCTGATCGTGAACAAAATAGTTCACCACCTCGATACCCGCTGTTTTGGCGGCAAGAACCGAGTTACCGGAACCGGGGCCGAATTCAACCGCACAGGTACTGGCGATAACGGCGGCGACGGCGGCACGGCTGCAGCCAAGGCGGGTGAGCAGCGGATAAAGCGTTGCCATCAGCAACAAACCCAACCCCGTAGCGCTACTGATAAACAGCGACAAAAATTGCCCCAGCAGCAACGCCAGCCCTAGTAGGAGATATGGCGAGTTCAGACGCTGTAATGGACGCGAAGTCACCCGAACCAGCACCTGACTGGCACCAATGGCTGACATATAGGTGGCAAAGCCGCCAATCAGCATAATTTGCAGACCAAGGCCACCCAGGCGCACGCTCAGGGTGTCGCGGATAAACTCAAACGCATCAAAGGGGCCAAACCCGGTGCTTTTCTTCACCAGGCTACTGAGCGTGGTCATTCCGCTAAAATGGGCGATGAGTAGTAATACAATCCCGGTGAGCAGCAGCACGGACTGGGGATGGTACTTTTTCAGGATCAGCCGTCCGGCAAAGACAATGGCGACTAGCGCCAGCAATAAAGACATTCTTTTCTCCTCACTCAAAGTTGCCGTTGACCAAACACTCTCCATCGCGCAGTAACGGCCTACCCGCGGCAAACAGGTGCGCCAGCGACAGGTCATCATTGAGGACGCAAATATCGGCGCGTTCTCCGGCACAAAGCTTGCCGCCGGAAATTCCCAGCGAGCATGCAACGTTTGCCGTCATCATGGCCACGGCCTGTGCGATCGGAATGCCCGCATCAATCAGGCGAGGGAGCAGTGCAAGGTTACCGCCTACCGGCGCGGCCGTGAGTCCTTCAACCATACCCTGAGCATTAAAGCGCGGCACGCTGCCATTGCCATCTGAGCTGATGGTGATGCGATCGGCTGGAACCTGAGCCTCCAGCGCGTGGAGAATGGCCTGTTCCTGGGGCATAAAACGGCTACCGCCAGACGTCACGTCAATATGGCCGCCGCGATGGGCGAAAGCGATCGCCTGGTTGAACAGGGCTTCGGTTCTGGCCACGTGAGTCGGTGAAATATGGTGGATCGGAATACCGGCATCACAAAGCGCAGTAAGTTGCGACATGCCTTCCGGCAGGTTGCCCAGGTGCACATGCAGCAGCCCTTTTTTCCCCGCCAGCAGTGAGGCCACGCGGATATCGCTGACGATTCTCAACAGCTCCTGGAAAGAGGGATATGAACCCCGATGATCGGCGAGGGCGATTTTAACGCCGAGAATGGCCGGGATAAAGGTTATGTCATCGCGAATGGATTGCGTAATCGTCGGGCTGGGTACCGCGTAAGCCCCAGTGTGCATAAACGCACGCACGCCCTCTAGATTCAGTGACTGCATTTTGGCGTACAGATCTTTGGGCGAGCGAGAAATGGCATCGGTGCCCAGCACGCCGACGACCGTCGTAATGCCAGCTTGAAGCAGATCGCGCAGTTTTACGGCAGGCGTTCGGCTGGCAAATCCTGCTTCACCACCGCCGCCGGTCAGATGGACATGCTGGTCGATAATCCCCGGAATTACCCATTTACCCCGGCAATCGATGACCTCGTTGACGCCATCGAAACGTGAAATATCGTTGCCTACCGCCACAATACGATCGGCATATATGAGCAGAGAGCAGAGGCCTAAATCCTCCGGGGAAAAGACACGGGCATTAGTCAGTAAAGTAAACATATTAGTCCTGTCAAACGTCAAGGGGAGGGAGACTCGGCAGGTGAAACAGAATATTGTTGTTATGCGGTCCACACTAAAGCCATTACTATAACTGTGACTATTTCCGATTTGTTATCGGAGGATACGGATATGGAATGGTGGAGAATGCGACGTGGATAGTAAGTGGTTAGATGATTTCCTGGCTTTAAGTCAGCATGGGAATTACTCCCAGGCCGCCATACAGCGGCATATTACTCAGCCTGCGCTAAGTCGGCGTATTAAAGCGCTGGAAGAGACGTTAGGCGTCCCGCTATTTGATCGTACCACGACACCCGTTACGTTAACCCGTTATGGTGAACGGTTTGAACCCTATGCCCGGCATGTCCTCAGTATGCTGACGGAGGCGCGTCATGAGCTGGCCGCCATGATGCCGGCAACGGAAAATACGCTGGTGATGGTCAGTCTTCACACACTGTCGGTGAATATCCTGCCTGACATGATCAATTACCTGCGCCAAAGCGAACCGCAATTAAGTTTTACGGTAAACGCCAGCATCCAGGGAATTGATAATCACTTTAACGCGCTGATAAACCGGCAAATTGATTTTCTGGTGACCTACGATTTGCCGTCTTCGCAGCCGGGGCTGGAGATTGTCGGGGGGCTAAAACGCTCATTGTGGCGATATGAGCGGTTCATCCCGGTGATTTCAGCCCAACTGGCGGACAAGCTTGATTCTCCAGATGCTCCGATCCCCTGGCTTTGCTACAGCGACTATACCTTTGTCAGACGCATTATCGATCCGCTAGAGCAACAGGTTCACCCACGACTGAAAAAGGTCTTTGAGAGTGGGTTAAGCGAAACAATCCGGGAAATGGTGCTGCGCCATATGGGAATGGCATGGTTACCCGAGTCGATGGTGGCTGAAGAATTAGTGAATAATGAAGTTATCCACTGTTGGCCAGATAATTCAGATCTGATAGGTGAAATCCCGGTCGTTGTTTGGGCAAACCTTGACGATCAGCGACCCGTGATGCAGCGATGCTGGGATAAATTGCTGCGTTTTTGATTGATGTGGCGATTTTTTCTTCAGTTGATACAATACACTTAAATTGCCCTTGCGAAGGTTATTCGCATTGGTTAGTATTCACACCCGCTTCAGTGGGAAACAGTTAAACATTCCCGCTTTAATGGTCGAAGCATTGGTACGCGGCAACTCCGCAAGGAACAGGTTGATTATGCACGAAGCTCTTTTAGTAGTTTTCCTTATTGTAGCAATTGGCCTGGTAGGCTTGATCATGCTGCAGCAAGGCAAAGGCGCTGATATGGGAGCCTCTTTTGGCGCAGGCGCTTCTGGTACACTGTTTGGTTCAAGTGGTTCTGGTAACTTCATGACCCGAATGACAGCTGTATTGGGAACCTTGTTCTTCATTATCAGTCTGGTGCTGGGTAACATGAACAGCAATAAGACCAATAAAGGAAGTGAGTGGGAAAATCTGAGTGCACCGGCGAAAACCGAGCAAACTCAGCCAGCTGCTCCGGTTCAGCCGACCAGCGATATCCCGCGCTAATAGTAGTATCTGTGCTGAGGTGGTGGAATTGGTAGACACGCTACCTTGAGGTGGTAGTGCCCTAACGGGCTTGTGGGTTCGAGTCCCATCCTCAGTACCAATATTCCGAAAGAAAGACGCTGAAAAGCGTCTTTTTTTTCGTCTGTATGTTGTGAACCGTAGGTGTGCGTAGTAGCACGTAGGCCTGATAAGCGATAGCGCCATCAGGCATGTCCTGCAAATTGTCGGATGGCGGCTACACGCCTTAAATTCCGCGCATAAAAAAGCCGCTTGCGCGGCTTTTGTCATTTCTGTTGGCGATTACTTCGCTTTGTTTTCTAGATTCTCTACCTGCGGCAGACCGGTGGCGGAAGAGGCGGTCAGCAGGCCTGACTGGGCGTAGCCGAACAGCTTCTCACGGGTATCGGTAATATCCAGGTTACGCATAGTCAACTGACCGATACGATCGTCCGGTGAGAAGACGGAATCCCCTTTCTCCATGGTCAGACGTTCTGGCTTGTAGGTCAGGTTGTCGGAGACGGTATTCATAATGGAATAGTCGTTACCGCGACGCAGCTCCAGCGTAACTTCGCCGGTGATTTGGCTCGCAACCCAACGTTGCAGACCGTCACGCAGCATTAGCGCCTGGGAGTCAAACCAGCGACCTTGGTACAGCAGACGACCCAGTTGGCGGCCGTGAGCGTGATACTGCTCAATGGTATCTTCATTGTGAATACCGGTCAGCAGACGCTCGTAAGCGATATGCAGCAGCGCCATCCCCGGGGCTTCGTAAATACCACGGCTTTTCGCCTCGATAATACGGTTTTCAATTTGATCGCTCATGCCCAGACCATGACGGCCGCCAATGCGGTTGGCTTCCATCATCATCTCAACATCGTCGCTGAAGGTTTTGCCGTTCAGCGCAACTGGATGTCCCTGCTCAAAACGTACGGTTACTTCTTCCGCCGGGATCTTCACGCTTTCATCCCAGAACTTGACGCCCATAATCGGGTTAACGATCTTCAGGCTGGAGTTAAGGAATTCCAGATCTTTCGCTTCGTGCGTAGCGCCGAGCATGTTGGAGTCAGTGGAATACGCTTTTTCGACAGACATTTTGTAGTCGAAACCGCAGGCGATCATAAACTCAGACATCTCATGGCGACCGCCGAGTTCGTCAATGAAGTCAGTGTCCAGCCATGGTTTGTAAATCTGCAGTTCGGCATTGGTCAGCAGACCGTAACGATAGAAACGCTCAATATCGTTGCCTTTATAGGTACTGCCGTCACCCCAGATATTCACACCGTCATCTTTCATGGCGGCCACCAACATGGTGCCGGTCACCGCGCGGCCTAGTGGCGTGGTGTTGAAATAGGTCAGTCCGCCGGTGGTATTATGGAATGCACCACATTGAATCGCTGCGATCCCTTCGGCAACCAGTTGCTTGCGGCAATCAACCAGGCGAGCGTTCTCAGCACCATATTCCATTGCACGGCGAGGGATGGCGTCATAGTCATCCTCATCCGGTTGTCCCAAATTCGCAGTATATGCATATGGGACAGCCCCTTTTTGTCGCATCCACAGCAGTGCAGCACTGGTGTCCAGGCCGCCAGAAAAAGCGATACCAATACGTTGACCTACCGGGAGATGCTTGAGAATCGTCGTCATAAAATAAAACCCTGCTTGATAGACTGGTGAAGAGGTTGGTTTTTTATGCTAAGTGCATTTTTATGCAAAATAAATGAGTTTTCATTTAATCACCTTTTAACGGTGACAGGAAGAGTTTAGTGATAATTTCGTTAAATAACGGCGTTGAAGGCAGATTTATCTTTGTTGCACTTTGCTAAATTTGCGCAGGCTGGCATTCATTCATTTGCATAGTAGTAACAAGGTTGACATAAGGGATAGAAAATCAATATACTGTGCGCAGATTTTACGTCCCGTCCTCGGTACCAAATCCCAGCAGTATTTGCATTTTTTACCCAAAGCGAGTAAAATTTGCCACGTTTCAGGCGCGGGGTGGAGCAGCCTGGTAGCTCGTCGGGCTCATAACCCGAAGGTCGTCGGTTCAAATCCGGCCCCCGCAACCACTTTCCCTTAGAGTTCTTTTTCAAATATACTGTGAAGACTTAGGCCTTCGTAGCTGGATTTGAAAAAAAATTCTTTCGGAAGGTTCTCCGAACCGCAGGTGCGGTTATAGGGTTCAGTTATCTAAAGCCCCGATTTATCGGGGTTTTTTGTTATCTGATTACAGAATAACTGGGCTTTAGGCCCTTTTTTTATGTCTTGGGGGTGGGCTTGTCCACATTAGAGCAAAAATTAACAGAGATGATTAAAGCACCAGTTGAAGCCTTGGGCTACGAGCTGGTCGGCATCGAATTTATTCGTGGTCGCACATCCACACTGCGCATCTATATTGATAGTGAAGATGGCATCAATGTTGATGATTGTGCTGATGTGAGCCACCAGGTTAGCGCCGTGATGGACGTTGAAGATCCGATCACCGTTGCTTATAACCTGGAAGTCTCCTCACCGGGTCTCGACCGTCCTATGTTCACGGCTGAACACTACGTGCGTTTCCTGGGTGAAGAAGTCACGCTGGTTCTTCGTATGGCGGTACAAAATCGCCGTAAATGGCAGGGCGTTATCAAAGCGGTGGATGGTGAGATGATCACTGTCACAGTCGACGGTAAAGATGAAGTGTTCGCGCTGAGTAATATCCAGAAGGCGAACCTGGTTCCCCACTTTTAACAGTCTGGATTGAGGTGAAAAGCCCGCGATGAACAAAGAAATTTTGGCTGTTGTTGAAGCCGTATCCAATGAAAAATCGCTGCCACGCGAGAAAATTTTTGAAGCGCTGGAAAGTGCGCTGGCTACAGCAACAAAGAAAAAATACGAACAAGAGATCGACGTTCGCGTAGAAATCGATCGTAAAAGCGGTGATTTCGATACCTTCCGCCGTTGGGTAATTGTGGAAGAAGTCACTCAGCCAACCAAAGAAATTACTCTGGAAGCCGCACGTTACGAAGACGAGAGTCTGAACGTGGGTGAATACGTTGAAGACCAGATTGAATCAGTCACCTTTGACCGTATCACCACCCAGACGGCGAAACAGGTTATCGTACAGAAAGTACGTGAAGCTGAACGTGCGATGGTTGTTGATCAATTCCGCGAGCACGAAGGTGAGATCGTCACCGGTGTGGTGAAGAAAGTTAACCGTGACAACATTGCGCTGGACCTCGGCAGTAATGCTGAAGCCGTGATCCTGCGTGAAGACATGCTGCCGCGTGAAAACTTCCGCCCGGGTGACCGTATCCGTGGTGTTCTGTACTCCGTTCGCCCGGAAGCACGCGGCGCGCAACTGTTTGTGACGCGTTCCAAACCGGAAATGCTGATTGAACTGTTCCGCATTGAAGTGCCAGAAATTGGCGAAGAAGTGATTGAAATTAAAGCGGCGGCTCGCGATCCGGGTTCTCGTGCGAAAATCGCGGTGAAAACCAACGATAAGCGTATCGATCCGGTGGGTGCTTGCGTAGGTATGCGCGGTGCACGCGTTCAGGCGGTTTCTACCGAACTGGGCGGCGAACGTATCGATATCGTCCTGTGGGATGATAACCCGGCACAGTTCGTGATCAACGCAATGGCGCCTGCAGACGTCGCGTCTATCGTGGTGGATGAAGATAAACACACCATGGATATCGCGGTTGAAGCCGGTAACCTGGCTCAGGCGATTGGACGTAATGGTCAGAACGTCCGCCTGGCTTCACAATTGAGCGGTTGGGAACTCAACGTAATGACCGTTGATGACCTGCAGGCTAAGCATCAGGCTGAAGCGCATGCTGCTATTGATACCTTCACCAAATATCTCGATATCGATGAAGATTTCGCGACGGTTCTGGTAGAAGAAGGTTTTGCTACGCTGGAAGAGCTGGCCTACGTGCCAATGAAAGAGCTTCTGGCAATCGACGGCCTGGATGAAGCAACCGTTGAAGCGCTGCGCGAGCGTGCTAAAAACGCACTGACCACTCTGGCACTGGCCCAGGAAGAAAGCCTCGGTGATAACAAACCGGCTGACGATCTGCTGAATCTGGAAGGATTAGATCGTGATATGGCCTTCAAACTGGCTGCCCGTGGTGTTTGTACGCTGGAAGATCTCGCTGAACAGGGCATTGATGATCTGGCTGATATCGAAGGGTTGACCGACGAAAAAGCCGGTGAGCTGATTATGGCTGCCCGTAATATTTGCTGGTTCGGCGACGAAGCGTAATAAACTGTAGCAGGAAGGAACAGTATGACAGATGTAACCGTAAAAACGCTGGCTGCAGAGATACAGACCTCCGTGGATCGCCTGGTACAGCAATTTGCTGATGCAGGTATCCCGAAGTCTGCTGACGACTCTGTGTCCGCACAAGAGAAACAAACCTTACTGGCGCACCTGAACCGTGAGAACGGCTCTGCACCAGATAAGTTGACATTGCAGCGTAAAACGCGCAGTACTCTCAATATTCCTGGTACCGGTGGAAAAAGTAAATCGGTACAAATCGAAGTCCGCAAGACACGCACCTTTGTGAAACGCGATCCGCAAGAGGCAGAACGCCTTGCCGCGGAAGAGCAGGCGCAGCGTGAAGCGGAAGAGCAAGCCCGTCGTGAGGCAGAAGAAACTGCTAAACGCGAGGCGCAACAAAAAGCCGAACGTGAGGCCGCAGAACAAGCTAAACGTGAAGCCGCTGATAAAGCGAAACGTGAAGCTGCGGAAAAAGACAAAGTGAGCAATCAACAGACCGACGATATGACTAAAACCGCCCAGGCCGAAAAAGCCCGCCGTGAAAATGAAGCCGCAGAACTGAAGCGTAAAGCGGAAGAAGAAGCGCGTCGCAAGCTTGAAGAAGAAGCTCGCCGTGTGGCTGAAGAAGCCCGTCGTATGGCGGAAGAAAATGCCGGTGTTTGGGCAGAGCAAGAGAAAGCAAAAGGTGAAGAGGATAAGACCGATTATCACGTCACCACTTCTCAGCATGCTCGCCAGGCAGAAGACGAAAACGATCGCGAAGTAGAAGGCGGCCGTGGCCGTACGCGTACTGCGACGAAAGCTGCTCGTCCTCAGAAGAAAGGCAATAAGCACGCTGAATCTAAAGCCGATCGCGAAGAAGCACGTGCTGCTGGTCGCGGTGGTAAAGGCGGCAAGCGTAAAGGTTCTTCCCTGCAGCAAGGCTTCCAGAAGCCAGCTCAGGCCGTTAACCGTGACGTAGTGATTGGCGAAACCATCACCGTTGGCGACTTAGCGAACAAGATGGCGGTTAAAGGTTCTCAGGTCATCAAAGCGATGATGAAGCTGGGTGCGATGGCCACCATCAACCAGGTCATCGATCAGGAAACCGCACAGTTGGTTGCTGAAGAGATGGGCCACAAAGTTATCTTGCGTCGTGAAAACGAGCTGGAAGAAGCGGTAATGAGCGACCGTGACACTGGCGCAGCGGCTGAACCGCGTGCACCGGTTGTGACTATCATGGGTCACGTTGACCACGGTAAAACCTCTCTGCTGGACTACATTCGTTCAACGAAAGTCGCCTCTGGCGAAGCGGGCGGCATTACCCAGCACATTGGTGCATACCACGTTGAAACTGACAACGGTATGATCACCTTCCTGGATACCCCGGGGCACGCCGCGTTTACCTCTATGCGTGCTCGTGGTGCACAGGCAACAGATATCGTTGTTCTGGTTGTTGCAGCAGATGATGGCGTGATGCCTCAGACCATTGAAGCTATCCAGCATGCGAAAGCAGCGCAGGTGCCGATGGTTGTTGCAGTCAACAAAATCGATAAGCCAGAAGCCGATATGGATCGCGTTAAGAACGAACTGTCTCAGTACGGCGTTATGCCGGAAGAGTGGGGCGGCGAATCTCAGTTCATCCCTGTTTCTGCGAAAGCAGGTACCGGTATTGATGACCTGTTGAACGCTATCCTGCTGCAGGCTGAAGTTCTGGAGCTGAAAGCGATTCGTAAAGGTATGGCAAGCGGTGCGGTAATCGAATCCTTCCTGGACAAAGGTCGTGGCCCAGTTGCTACCGTCCTGGTTCGTGAAGGTACCCTGAATAAGGGCGATATCGTACTGTGTGGCTTCGAGTATGGCCGCGTTCGTGCAATGCGTAACGAACTGGGTCAGGAAGTCCTGGAAGCAGGTCCGTCTATTCCAGTTGAAATCCTGGGTCTGTCCGGCGTTCCGGCTGCGGGTGACGAAGTTACCGTCGTACGTGACGAGAAAAAAGCGCGTGAAGTTGCACTGTATCGTCAGGGCAAATTCCGTGAAGTTAAACTGGCTCGCCAGCAGAAATCTAAACTCGAGAACATGTTCGCCAACATGACCGAAGGCGAAGTTCACGAAGTGAACGTTGTCCTGAAAGCTGACGTTCAGGGTTCTGTCGAAGCGATCTCCGACTCCTTGCTGAAACTGTCTACCGACGAAGTGAAAGTGAAGATCATCGGTTCCGGCGTAGGTGGTATCACCGAAACCGACGCCACGCTGGCTGCGGCATCCAACGCGATTCTGGTTGGCTTCAACGTTCGTGCTGATGCCTCTGCACGTAAAGTGATTGAATCTGAAAGCCTGGATCTGCGTTACTACTCCGTCATCTATCACCTGATCGACGAAGTGAAAGCTGCGATGAGCGGCATGCTGTCTCCGGAACTGAAACAGCAGATCATCGGTCTGGCTGAAGTACGTGACGTGTTCAAATCACCGAAATTTGGCGCCATCGCAGGTTGTATGGTTACCGAAGGTACGATTAAACGTCACAACCCAATCCGCGTTCTGCGTGACAACGTGGTTATCTATGAAGGCGAGCTGGAATCCCTGCGCCGCTTCAAAGATGACGTTAACGAAGTCCGTAACGGCATGGAATGTGGTATCGGCGTTAAGAACTACAACGACGTTCGCGTTGGCGATATGATCGAAGTGTTCGAAATCATCGAGATCAAACGTACCATCGCATAATTTTCGTCGTCTTTTGGGCTGCCGCTGTGTTGGTAGTTCAAGGCATAGAAGCTTATTTGAGGTAGGCCGGGTAAGCGAAGCGCCACCCGGCAATGAAATTTAAAAAGGGGCTTATGGCCCCTTTTTTGTCTTTATTCTGGAGAATTTATTATGGCGAAAGAATTTGGTCGCCCGCAGCGCGTGGCCCAGGAGATGCAAAAAGAGATCGCACTCATCCTGCAACGCGAAATCAAAGATCCGCGCGTCGGCGTGATGACTACCGTGTCCGGCGTTGAGATGTCTCGTGACCTGGCGTATGCCAAAGTGTTCGTGACGTTCCTGAATGACCAGGACGAAGCTGCCGTGAAGAACGGTATTAAAGCCTTGCAGGAAGCCTCTGGCTTCATCCGCTCTCTGCTGGGTAAAGCCATGCGCCTGCGTATCGTGCCGGAACTGACTTTCTTCTACGACAACTCGTTGGTCGAAGGGATGCGCATGTCTAACCTGGTGACCAGCGTGGTGAAGCATGACGATGAACGTCGTGTGAATCCTGCGGACGACAGCAAGGAGGACTAATGAGTCGTCCTCGTCGTCGTGGTCGCGACATTCATGGCGTCCTGTTGCTGGATAAGCCGCAAGGCATGTCCAGCAATGACGTGCTGCAAAAAGTAAAACGCCTCTACAATGCCAACCGTGCCGGTCATACCGGTGCGCTGGATCCGCTGGCGACAGGCATGCTGCCTATCTGCCTGGGAGAGGCGACCAAGTTTTCGCAGTACCTGCTGGACTCTGACAAACGCTATCGCGTGGTGGCCCGCCTGGGACAGCGTACTGATACCTCTGATGCCGATGGGCAAATTGTGCAGGAGCGTCCGGTGACGTTTACCCCGGAACAGCTTGCCAGCGCGCTGGAGACGTTTCGCGGTGACATCCAACAGATCCCGTCGATGTACTCAGCGCTGAAGTATCAGGGTAAAAAGCTGTACGAGTACGCGCGTCAGGGTATTGAGGTCCCGCGTGAATCCAGACCGATTACCGTGTACGAACTGCTGTTTATTCGCCACGAAGGTAATGAACTGGAGCTGGAAGTCCATTGCTCCAAAGGCACGTACATTCGCACGATTGTTGACGATCTGGGCGAGAAGCTCGGATGCGGCGCGCACGTGACGTATTTGCGTCGTCTGACGGTCAGCAAGTATCCGGTAGACCGTATGGTCACGCTGGAACATTTGCACAGCCTGGTTGAACAGGCTGAACAGCAGAACATTCCGGCGGCAGAATTACTTGATCCGCTGCTGATGCCAATGGACAGTCCGGCATCGGACTATCCCATTGTTAATCTGCCTTTAACATCATCGGTTTACTTTAAAAATGGTAATCCGGTACGTACGTCGGGCGTGCCGCAGGAAGGGCTGGTTCGCGTGACGGAAGGCGATGATGGCAAATTTATCGGCATGGGGGAGATCGACGATGAAGGTCGTGTCGCCCCTCGTCGACTGGTGGTTGAGTATCCTGCATAGCGCTCTCTGTCTTGCGATAAGAAGGCGCTGCGAGTAGAATACCGCCGCTTAACGTCGCGTAAATTATTTAACAGTTCGCGCGGCGTGTACACAAAATCATTCGAGCTGCATCAAGGCGGCAAGTCTGAGGATCCTCAGGAGCTTACTGAAGTAAGTGACTGAGGTGAGCGGACGCAGCCAACGCAGAGGCAGTTTGAAGGATGAAGTGTATACACTGGGATCGCTGAATTAGAGATCGGCGTCCTTACATTCTTAACACTTTGGAGTTTTAAAATGTCTCTAAGTACTGAAGCTACAGCTAAAATTGTTTCTGAGTTTGGTCGTGATGCAAACGACACCGGTTCTACCGATGTTCAGGTTGCTCTGTTAACTGCACAGATTAACCACCTGCAGGGTCACTTCTCTGAACACAAAAAAGATCACCACAGCCGTCGTGGTCTGCTGCGTATGGTTTCTCAGCGTCGTAAACTGCTCGACTACCTGAAGCGTAAAGATGTTGCACGTTACACTGCGCTGATCGAGCGTCTGGGTCTGCGTCGCTAAGTCTTTCGAGTTTCAGAAAGAGGGGGCCTTCATGGCCCCTTTTTTCCAGCAGATGGCAGCAATTCGCTGGAAACTAATGTATTGTTGCTATGAATGATCTTCCGTCGCAGAGGTTCGCGCGGCTAATGAGAGGCTTTACCCAATACGCGTGGGTTAGGGTTGTCATTAGTCGCGAGGATGCGCAGAAGGTCGGGTATTAACGATGGCGTGTATAAATACGCCGTTAAAAAAAGAGAAAGGATATTATTTTGCTTAATCCGATCGTTCGTAAATTCCAGTACGGCCAACATACCGTAACGCTGGAAACCGGCATGATGGCTCGTCAGGCTACTGCTGCTGTTATGGTTAGCATGGATGACACCGCGGTATTTGTGACCGTTGTTGGTCAGAAAAAGACCAAGCCAGGCCAGGATTTCTTCCCGCTGACCGTTAACTATCAGGAGCGTACCTACGCTGCTGGCCGTATCCCGGGTAGCTTCTTCCGTCGTGAAGGCCGTCCGAGTGAAGGCGAAACCCTGATCGCGCGTCTGATTGACCGCCCGGTTCGTCCGCTGTTCCCGGAAGGTTTCATCAACGAAGTTCAGGTTATTGCGACCGTTGTCTCCGTTAACCCGCAGGTTAACCCAGATATCGTGGCAATGATCGGCGCATCCGCTGCGCTGTCCCTGTCTGGTCTGCCGTTCAACGGCCCGATCGGTTCTGCTCGTGTTGGTTATATCAATGACCAGTATGTACTGAACCCGACTCAAGACGAACTGAAAGAAAGCAAGCTGGACCTGGTTGTTGCCGGTACTGAAGCTGCCGTACTGATGGTTGAATCCGAAGCTGAACTGCTGAGCGAAGACCAGATGCTGGGCGCTGTCGTATTCGGTCACGAACAGCAGCAGATTGTTATCAAAGAAATCAACGAGCTGGTTAAAGTCGCTGGCAAGCCGCGTTGGGACTGGCAGCCAGAAGCTGTCAACGAAGCGCTGAATGCACGCGTTGCCGCGCTGGCAGAAACGCGTTTGAGCGATGCTTACCGTATCACCGACAAACAAGAGCGTTATGCTCAGGTTGACGTGATCAAATCTGAAACCATCGCTCAACTGGTTGCAGAAGACGAAACCCTGGACGCTAACGAACTGGGTGAAATCCTGCACGCTATCGAGAAAAACGTCGTTCGTAGCCGCGTACTGGCAGGCGAGCCGCGCATCGATGGCCGCGAAAAAGACATGATCCGTGGTCTGGACGTGCGTACTGGCGTACTGCCGCGTACTCACGGTTCCGCACTGTTCACCCGTGGCGAAACTCAGGCGCTGGTTACTGCGACCCTGGGCACCACCCGTGATGCGCAGAACCTCGACGAACTGATGGGCGAGCGTACTGACAACTTCCTGTTCCACTACAACTTCCCTCCGTACTGCGTAGGCGAAACCGGTATGGTCGGTTCTCCGAAGCGTCGTGAGATTGGTCACGGCCGTCTGGCGAAACGCGGCGTGCTGGCAGTGATGCCGGAACTGGACAAATTCCCGTACACCGTACGTGTTGTGTCTGAAATCACCGAATCCAACGGTTCTTCTTCCATGGCTTCCGTGTGCGGTGCTTCTCTGGCACTGATGGACGCAGGCGTGCCGATCAAAGCCGCTGTTGCGGGTATCGCGATGGGTCTGGTGAAAGAAGGCGATAACTTTGTGGTTCTGTCTGACATTCTGGGTGACGAAGATCACCTGGGCGACATGGACTTTAAAGTGGCGGGTTCCCGCGATGGTATCTCTGCACTGCAGATGGATATCAAAATCGAAGGTATCACCAAAGAGATCATGCAGGTTGCTCTGAACCAGGCTAAAGGTGCGCGTCTGCACATTCTGGGCGTGATGGAACAGGCGATCAATGCGCCGCGCGGCGACATCTCTCAGTTCGCTCCGCGTATCCACACCATTAAGATCAGCCCGGACAAAATCAAAGACGTTATCGGTAAAGGCGGTTCTGTTATCCGTGCTCTGACCGAAGAAACCGGCACCACCATCGAAATCGAAGATGATGGTACTGTGAAGATCGCGGCGACCGACGGTGAAAAAGCGAAATATGCTATCCGTCGTATCGAAGAGATTACTGCAGAAATCGAAGTTGGCCGTATCTACAATGGTAAAGTGACCCGTATCGTTGACTTTGGCGCATTCGTTGCCATCGGTGGTGGTAAAGAAGGTCTGGTACACATCTCTCAGATCGCTGACAAGCGCGTAGAGAAAGTGACCGATTACCTGCAGATGGGTCAGGAAGTACCGGTTAAAGTTCTGGAAGTTGATCGCCAGGGCCGCGTACGTCTGAGCATTAAAGAAGCAACTGAGCAGTCTCAGCCAGCAGCTGCGCCGGAAGCACCGGCAAGCCTCGGCGAGTAAGGTTGCCATTGCCCTCCGCGTGAGCGGGGGGCCTTTAACCCGGCAGGAAGCCTTGTTAGCAACCGGGGAACAGGACGTTCATTCAATCGTTGTCTTCGGGAGTGGGAAATGAAGCCTTTTTTGCGCTGGTGTTTCGTTGCGACAGCACTCACGCTGGCTGGATGCAGTAATTCCGCCTGGCGTAAGAGTGAAGTCCTCGCAGTACCACTGCAACCGACTTTACAGCAGGAAGTGATTCTGGCACGTATGGAACAAATTCTTGCCAGTCGGGCTTTAACCGATGACGAACGCGCACAGCTTTTATATGAGCGCGGAGTGTTGTATGATAGTCTCGGTCTGAGGGCACTAGCGCGAAATGATTTTTCACAAGCGTTGGCAATCCGACCAGATATGCCTGAAGTATTCAATTACTTAGGTATATATTTAACGCAGGCAGGCAATTTTGATGCTGCCTATGAAGCGTTTGATTCTGTACTTGAGCTTGATCCAACTTACAACTACGCGCACTTAAATCGCGGTATCGCATTGTATTACGGCGGTCGCGACAAGTTAGCGCAAGATGATCTGCTAGCGTTTTATCAAGACGATCCCAATGATCCATTCCGCAGTCTGTGGCTGTATCTCGCCGAGCAGAAGCTCGATGAGAAGCAGGCTAAAGAAGCGTTAATACAGCGCTTCGAGAAATCGGATAAAGAGCAATGGGGATGGAACATTGTCGAGTTCTACCTGGGCAACATTAGCGAAGCAACGCTGATGGAGCGCCTGAAGGCGGACGCAACGGATAACACCTCGCTCGCTGAGCATCTCAGTGAAACCAACTTCTATTTAGGTAAGTACTACCTAAGTCTGGGGGATTTGGACAACGCTACGGCATTGTTCAAACTGGCGGTGGCTAACAACGTTCATAACTTTGTTGAGCACCGATACGCATTGTTGGAATTATCGCTCCTGGGCCAGGACCAAGATGACCTGGCAGAATCGGACCAGCAATAGCTGACGTACACATCAGCCCGTAATCTTTTTTGATTGCCATCACCTTCACCGGTGAGGGCGTTGTTGTTCGTTAATACACCTACTTTGAGCCGGTTCACACTTTTCAATGAAAATTGCAGATCAATTTCATGATGAGTTATGTAGACTGGCCGCCATTAATTTTGAGGCACACGTACTACATGGCTGAATTCGAAACCACTTTTGCAGATCTGGGCCTGAAGGCTCCTATCCTTGAAGCCCTTACCGATCTGGGTTACGAAAAACCATCTCCAATCCAGGCAGAGTGCATTCCGCATCTGCTGGGCGGTCGCGATGTTCTGGGTATGGCCCAGACCGGTAGCGGCAAAACTGCAGCGTTCTCCTTACCGCTGCTCAACAATCTTGATCCTGAGCTGAAGGCACCTCAGATTCTGGTGCTGGCACCGACCCGCGAACTGGCGGTTCAGGTTGCAGAAGCCATGACGGATTTCTCTAAACATATGCACGGCGTGAACGTGGTAGCCCTTTACGGCGGCCAGCGTTATGACGTGCAATTACGTGCCCTGCGTCAGGGCCCGCAGATCGTCGTCGGTACGCCGGGTCGTCTTCTGGATCACCTGAAGCGCGGTACCCTGAACCTCTCTAAACTGAGCGGTTTAGTGCTGGACGAAGCCGATGAAATGCTGCGTATGGGCTTCATCGAAGACGTTGAAACGATTATGGCGCAGATCCCGGAAGGTCATCAGACCGCTCTGTTCTCTGCAACCATGCCGGAAGCGATTCGCCGTATTACCCGCCGCTTTATGAAAGAGCCGCAGGAAGTACGCATTCAGTCCAGCGTCACCACGCGTCCTGACATCAGCCAGAGCTACTGGACTGTCTGGGGCATGCGTAAAAATGAAGCGCTGGTGCGTTTCCTGGAAGCAGAAGATTTTGATGCGGCGATTATCTTCGTTCGTACCAAAAATGCGACCCTGGAAGTGGCAGAAGCGCTGGAGCGTAGCGGCTATAGCAGCGCTGCACTGAACGGCGACATGAACCAGTCCCTGCGTGAGCAGACTCTGGAACGTCTGAAAGACGGCCGTCTGGATATTTTGATTGCAACCGACGTTGCGGCCCGTGGCCTGGACGTTGAGCGTATCAGCCTGGTTGTTAACTATGACATCCCGATGGACTCCGAGTCTTACGTTCACCGTATCGGCCGTACCGGTCGTGCGGGTCGTGCTGGCCGTGCGCTGCTGTTCGTTGAGAACCGTGAGCGTCGTCTGCTGCGTAACATAGAACGCACCATGAAGCTGACCATTCCGGAAGTTGAACTGCCGAACGCAGATCTGCTGGGCAAACGCCGTCTGGAAAAATTCGCCGCGAAAGTACAGCAGCAGCTGGAAAGCAGCGATCTGGATCAGTACCGTGCTCTGCTGGCGAAAATGCAGCCGGAAGAAGAGCTGGATATCGAAACGCTGGCCGCAGCACTGCTGAAAATGGCACAGGGTGAACGTCCGCTGATCGTGCCACCAGATGCACCGATGCGTCCTAAGCGCGAATTCCGCGACCGCGATGAACGTGCTCCACGTGGCGATCGTAATGATCGTAACGATCGTGGCCCGCGTGGTGACCGTCCGGAACGCGGTGGTGAAGACCGTCCGCGTCGTGAACGTCGTGACGTTGGCGATATGCAGCTGTACCGCATTGAAGTGGGTCGTGATGACGGTGTTGAAGTACGTCATATCGTTGGCGCTATCGCTAACGAAGGTGACATCAGCAGCCGTTACATCGGTAACATTAAGCTGTTCGGTACGCACTCCACCATCGAACTGCCGAAAGGTATGCCGGGCGACGTGCTGCAGCACTTTACCCGTACTCGCATCCTGAACAAGCCGATGAACATGCAGCTGGTTGGCGATGCAGTACCGCACACTGGTGGTGAGCGTCGTGGCGGCGGCGGTGGTCGTTTCAGCGGCGAACGTCGTGAAGGTGGTCGTGGCGAAAACCGTGGTAACAGCACTGAGCGTCGTGAAGGTGGCCGTGGTGATGGTCGTCGTTTCAGTGGCGAACGTCGTGAAGGCAGCCGTGCTCCACGTCGTGACGATGCTTCCGCTCCGCGTCGTGATGACTCCGCAGGTCGTCGTCGTTTCGGCGGTGACGCATAAGCCTCTTGGCTTCATAGCTGTAAAGTAAAATATACAGCCCCGATCTTAACGGTCGGGGCTTTTTTTATTTCTTTTGTACTCGTGTACTGGTACAGTGCAGCGCATTGAACTGTATTAGCTAATTTTAACCCTAAATAATTCGAGTTGTAGGAAGGCGGCAAACGAGGACATTCCAGGAGCTTGCTCAAGTAAGTGACTGGGATGGCGGAGTGCAGCCAAGGCATCTACAGCTTGAAGTATGACGGGTAAATACACTGGAGATCAGGCTAAATGGCAACACTAACCACCACCCAAACGTCACCATCGCTGCTTGGCGGCGTGGTGATTATCGGCGGCACCATTATTGGCGCGGGGATGTTTTCTCTGCCCGTGGTCATGTCCGGGGCGTGGTTCTTCTGGTCAATGGCGGCACTGATCTTTACCTGGTTCTGCATGCTGCATTCCGGGCTGATGATCCTCGAGGCTAACCTCAATTATCGTATTGGTTCGAGCTTCGACACCATCACCAAAGATCTGCTAGGCAAAGGCTGGAACGTTGTCAACGGCATCTCGATTGCGTTCGTACTGTATATCCTGACCTATGCGTATATCTCGGCGAGCGGCTCGATTCTGCACCATACCTTTGCCGAGATGTCGCTGAACGTCCCGGCGCGAGCGGCAGGGTTTGGCTTCGCGCTACTGGTGGCGTTTGTGGTGTGGTTGAGTACCAAAGCGGTGAGCCGCATGACGGCCATCGTGCTGGGTGCGAAGGTGATCACCTTCTTCCTGACCTTCGGCAGCCTGATGGGACATGTATCCCCAACCACGCTGTTTAACGTCGCAGAAAGCAATGCGTCGTACACACCGTATCTGCTGATGACGCTGCCGTTCTGTCTGGCATCCTTTGGTTATCACGGTAACGTACCGAGTCTGATGAAGTATTACGGTAAAGATCCGAAGACCATCGTGAAGTGCCTGGTGTACGGCACGTTGCTGGCGCTGGTGCTATACACCGTATGGTTGCTGGGGACGATGGGCAATATTCCACGTCCGGAATTCATTGGCATTGCTAAGCAGGGCGGTAACATTGATGTACTGGTACAGGCGCTGAGTGGGGTGCTGAACAGCCGCAGTCTGGACCTGCTGCTGGTGGTGTTCTCCAACTTTGCCGTGGCGAGTTCGTTCCTTGGCGTGACGCTGGGCCTGTTCGACTATCTGGCGGATCTGTTTGGTTTTGATGACTCAGCAATGGGGCGTTTGAAAACCGCTTTACTGACCTTTGTCCCACCGATTGTCGGTGGCCTGCTGTGGCCGAACGGCTTCCTGTACGCCATTGGCTATGCAGGGCTCGCGGCCACTATTTGGGCGGCCATTGTGCCGGCGCTGCTGGCACGTAAATCCCGTAAGCGGTTTGGTAGCCCGAAATTCCGCGTCTGGGGCGGCAAGCCGATGATTGCGCTGATTCTGGTGTTCGGTGTCGGCAACGCGGTTATCCATATCCTGTCGAGCGTTAATTTGTTGCCGGTGTATCAGTAAGTAGCGTGCCGGATGGCGGCTACGCCTTATCCGGCCTACTCGAACCCGTAGGCCCGGTAAGCGTAGCGCCACCGGGCAACCTAGACCTACCCAACCAACTCCTCTTTCACCTGCATCGCCAACTCAAACGAATGCAGGCGTGCCTGATGGTCAAAAATCTGCCCGTTAACCATAATCTCATCGGCCTGGGTTTCACGCAGGATTGACTCCAGCCCGTGACGCACTTTCGCTTTGTCCCCCACCAGCGACATGCTTAATGCCTGCTGTACGCCATATTGCTCGGATGCGGACCACAGCTGATGCATATTCTCCACCGGCGGTGGGAGTTGTCCGGTTTCACCCCGACGCAGTTTCATAAACGCCTGCTGCATAGAGGTGAAGAGAAACTCAGCGTCGCGATTGCTGTCGGCAGCGATGATGTTGATGCACACCATCGCATACGGTGTTGCCAGACGCGTGGAGGGTTTGAACTGAGTGCGATAAAGATGCAGCGCCTGGTGCAGCATATCCGGGGCGAAGTGGGAGGCGAAGGCAAACGGCAGGCCAAGCTGAGCGGCCAGCTGTGCGCTATACAGACTGGAGCCTAACAGCCAGACCGGTATTTGCTCTCCGTAGCCGGGAACCGGACGCACGTGGGGATTCGGATCACGTGCGTCAAACCAGTCCACCAGTTCTGTTACGTCGCGGGGAAAGTTATCGATATCACCACTCATATGGCGGCGCAGCGCGCGCATGGTTGGTTGATCGCTGCCCGGCGCTCGACCCAGACCGAGGTCAATACGTCCCGGATACAGCGTATTCAGCGTGCCAAACTGTTCGGCAATCACTAGCGGGGAATGGTTGGGTAACATCACGCCGCCAGAACCCAGATGCAGGGTTGTGGTATTGGCCGCCAGATAACCGATGAGCACCGAGGTTGCCGCACTGGCGATGCCGGTCATATTGTGATGTTCAGCCAGCCAGTAGCGATGGTAGCCGCGCTTTTCCGCCAGTTGGGCGAGATCACGAGAGTGCGAGAAGGCCTGCTTTGCGCTGGATCCTTCAGGGATCGGCGCTAGATCGAGCACCGAGAACGGAATGGTTTTGTCAGTCATAACGGCTCACTTTGTTACCGGTTAATCTTTTAATATTGCATTAAAGACTAGCGATTGTTGTTAACAAAGTGAGCTATTAATCACATCTGCAGTTCCAGGCCTGCCAGTCGTTTCCAGTAGCCGTTGCAGTCACTGTGGGTGGCAAGCGGTAACGGGGCACCACCATTCTCGTTGGCACGGAAGGCATCCAGCATGGCGAATGTCTCGGTTCCCAACGGGGACAGGCGCACAATATCAACCAGCCCCTGCATGGACGCCAGCTCATTACCGAGGTTGTAGACGTAGCCGCTCATGGTCTGAATACCGTTGAGGACAAACACTTGCTGATTCTCCTGCGACAGGACATCACGCCCGTTGGGATACTTGATGCAGCAGGTTTCGCACTCGTCTTTAGGCTTATCTTCGGAGCGTGCGGTGAAGCAGCGGGCAGAGTAGGCCAGCGGCAAATGCCCGTAGCTCAGTACTTCGGTTTCAAACTGGTCGCGAATACCCAGTTCGTCACACTGGTTAAGCAGGTTCACCAGCCAATCACGTGACAGCTCAACCGGCATACACCAGCGCACCATGCCCTGCTTGAGCAGAATACGCAGCGTTACGGCGTTGTAGCAGTTGAGTGCGTGCCCGGCCACGAACGGCAGCTTACGTTCGGCGCACATATTGACCACGCCGAGATCGCTGGCTTCCAGCAGAAAGTCACCGTTTTCAACATAGCGTTTCAACTCACCCAGCTCAGATGACGCCTGCACCAGTGCCAGCGTGGACAGGACCACCTGCTTACCGCTCCCGGCGAGGGACTTCGCCATGTCGATCCAGTCACCCACTTTGGTCGCCCGGCGCTTGCTGCACACGGCTTCGCCAAGATAGATAACGTCGGCATGGCTGGTGGCTGCCTGCTGATAAAAGTCTTCCAGCGTCTCTTTCGACCAGTAGTAGAGCACCGGTCCTAAGGAATATTTCATTGCTTTTCTCACTGCCATTTACGGTGATACGCGCCAAGTGTGGTCTGCGTGCCTTCGGACATAGAGCCGAGCGTTTCCATCCAGGCGCTTTGCGGAACGAAGTTCTGCGGATCTGCTTTGCAGCGGTCGATCGCCTGACGCCACACTTTCGCCACCTGGCTGACATAGGCCGGGCTACGCTGACGCCCCTCGATTTTCACCGAGGCAATATTGGCGGCCAGCAGGTCAGGTAGCAGTTCTAAGGTGTTGAGGCTGGTGGGCTCCTCCAGCGCATGATAGCGCTCGCCATCCACCAAATAACGCCCTTTACACAGCGTGGGATATCCGGCGTTTTCACCATCCTGGTAACGGTCAATCAGCACTTCGTTCAGGCGAGATTCCAGCCCCTGCGCGGTCTGCTGCCAGCGTACAAAACGGGCAGGGGAACACGCGCCGACGGTATTGGGGGATTCGCCCGTCAGATAAGACGAAAGATAGCAGCGGCCTTCCGCCATAATGCACAGGCTGCCGAAGGCAAACACTTCCAAAGGAACCGGTGTTACGCGCGCGAGTTGTTTCACCTGATGAATCGACAGCACACGCGGCAGCACCACACGTGCGACGTCAAAGTTACGGTGATAGAAATTTACCGCTTCTTCATTGGTTGCCGATGCCTGAACAGAGACATGGCGCTCAATATGCGGGTAGCGTTCTGCGGCATACTCAAGCATGGCGAGATCGGCGAGGATCAGTGCATCCGCGCCCAGTTGTGCCGCCATATCCACGGCACGCTGCCAGCGAGCGTACCCATCCGGGTGGGCAAAGGTGTTAATCGCGATGTGCAGCTTACGGCGATGTTGATGGACGAAACTCACCGCTTCCTGCAATTTTTTCTCGGTAAAATTAAGGCCGGCGAAATGACGGGCGTTGGTATCATCTTTTAGCCCGATGTACACAGCATCAGCGCCGTTCTCGATGGCCGCCTTAAGCGCCGGGAGATTTCCGGCAGGGCACAGCAGCTCCATAATTTATCCTGAAAGTTACGCCGCCTGGGCGCAAAAATGTTAACGAAGAGGGATTTTAGTTAACCTTGCTGAGACAATTTTTGATTTGAGGCAGTTAAAGTCGTATTGGTATCACCAATAAAGAGGTAACAATTTCGTATCGAATTGTTGATTTATGCCGCTATGTCGTTTATTTGATATGGCAAAATAGCCGGACTATAGAAACAGGGAGTAAAGCTCGTGTTGGATAAACTGCGTTCACGCTTAGTACATTTTGGTCCTTCTCTGATGAGTGTACCGGTTAAACTGACGCCCTTTACGCTCAAGCGCCAGGTACTGGAACAGGTTCTGAGCTGGCAATTTCGCCAGGCGCTGGCCGACGGGGAACTGGAGTTTCTCGACGGTCGCTGGTTGAGCATAAATGTTCGTGATATTGGCCTCAGATGGTATACCTCTGTTGAGAACGACAAACTTATCGTCAGTCAGAACGCAGACGCTGATGTGAGTTTTAGCGCAGACGCCAGCGATTTATTGATGATTGCGGCGCGTAAGCAGGATCCGGATACGCTTTTCTTCCAGCGTCGCCTGGTGATTGAAGGCGATACAGAATTAGGGCTACATGTGAAAAATCTGATGGACGCCATTGAACTGGAGCAGATGCCGAAAGCATTGCGCGTTATGCTGCTGCAATTGGCGGACTTTGTTGAGGCGGGTATGAAACATTCGCCAGAAACCAAACAGACCTCGGTAGGTGAACCATGCTGATTCGAGTTGAAATTCCCATTGATGCCCCAGGTATTGATGCGCTGCTGCGTCGTTCCTTTGAAAGCGATGCGGAAGCGAAGTTAGTGCACGACCTGCGTGAAGACGGTTTTCTGACGCTGGGTCTGGTTGCCACCGACGACGAAGGTCAGGTGGTCGGCTACGTCGCGTTCAGTCCTGTTGATGTGCAAGGTGAAGATCTGCAATGGGTCGGTATGGCTCCGTTAGCGGTAGATGAAAACTACCGTGGGCAGGGCCTGGCGCGTCAGCTGGTCTATGAGGGACTGGATTCACTGAACGAGTTTGGGTACGCCGCGGTGGTCACGCTGGGCGATCCGGCACTGTACAGTCGCTTTGGCTTTGAGCTGGCAGCCCACCACGATCTACACTGCCGCTGGCCGGGCACCGAAAGCGCGTTCCAGGTGCATCGCCTGGCAGAAGATGCGCTGGAGGGCGTGTCTGGTCTGGTGGAATACCACGAGCACTTCAATCGCTTTTAAGCACCGGGGCTTGTAGGCTACTCAGCAATGCCTCAAGCCCTTCACCTTCTACAAGGCGTTCTTTCTGACGCTTTGTGAGCTGCTTGACTCGATATTCCAGACGCAGGGCCAGCGAACGATCGCCGACCTGCGCGGCAAATGCCAGAGTTAACTCTCCCTTCCCACGCAAGGCTTTCGCGCCTTTTCCGCTTTGATGTTGCTTATAGCGGCGCTGCACATCGGTGGTTATTCCGGTGTACAGGGCGTTGTCTGCGGTACGGATCAGGTACAGATACCAGGGTGTCATTGTCACCATCGACGTGATAATTTTCAGGCCTACAGTATAAAAGAGAACAGAAATGGAAACACTGACTGCGGTGACGCGCTGGCTGGCAAAACAGCACGTCGTGACCTGGTGTGTGCATCATGACGGTGAACTGTGGTGCGCCAATGCGTTTTATCTGTTTGATGCGCAGAAGGTTGCCTTCTATGTGCTCACCGAAGATAAAACTCGCCATGCCCAGATGTCCGGCCCATGCGCGTCCGTTGCCGGGACGGTAAACGGTCAACCCAAAACGGTCGCGCTGATCCGTGGCGTCCAGTTTAAAGGCGAAATCAGGCGTCTGGAGGGGCAGGAGAGCGACGACGCGCGTAAAGCGTATAATCGTCGCTTCCCCGTCGCCAGAATGCTGTCTGCACCCGTGTGGGAGATTCGTCTTGATGAAATCAAGTTCACTGACAACACGCTGGGCTTTGGTAAAAAGCTGCTCTGGCTACGTGATCTATAGTTAGAGGAATGATTGAAGGGAAAGGATAAGCGATGAGCCAGGTGTTAATAACCGGAGCCACGGGTCTGGTGGGCGGACATTTATTGCGGATGCTACTGAACGAGCCTCGGGTCCATGCGATTACGGCTCCAACGCGCCGCCCGCTCGCCGATACGGTTGGCGTCTTTAACCCTCACGATCCGCAGTTGACCGATGCGCTGGCACAGGTCACCGATCCGGTCGACATTGTTTTTTGCTGTCTGGGAACCACCCGACGTGAAGCGGGTAGTAAAGAGGCCTTTATCCACGCTGATTATACGCTGGTGGTAGATACCGCCCTGACGGGGCGTCGTCTGGGGGCTCAGCATATGCTGGTAGTGAGTTCGATGGGGGCCAATGCGCACTCGCCATTTTTCTACAATCGGGTTAAAGGTGAGATGGAAGAGGCGCTGATTGCGCAGAAATGGCCCCGGCTGACGATTGTACGGCCTTCGATGTTGCTGGGTGACAGGGAACAACAGCGAGCGAATGAAAAGCTCTTTGCGCCATTATTCAAGTTGCTACCGGGGAACTGGAAATCTATTGAGGCACGTGATGTCGCACGGGCAATGCTGGTGGAGGCACTTGCGCCAGGACATGAAGGGGTTTCGATCCTGACCTCGTCCGAGCTGCGCGAAAGGGCTAAATAAAATGCCGGATGGCGCTGACGCTTATTCGGCCTACAAACGATGAAGTCCTGTAGGCCGGATAAGACGCCCAGGCGTCGCCATCCGGCATCTGTAGCAGTATTACTTAATAAATGTAAACGCGGTCGTGACGCGTTTCACGCCGCTGACCCGGCTGGCGATATCCGCCGCAGCCTTCGCTTCACGGTCGGTAACCAGACCCAGCAGGAAGACTTCCCCGTTCTCGGTGGTCACTTTAACGTTGGATGATTTTACCTGATCGCTGGTGAGCAGCTGGGAGCGCACTTTGGTGGTGATCCAGGTATCGTTGGAGGCTTCACCCAGGCCGATTGGCTGACCCTGACGGACTTCGTTAAACACTTCCGTCGTGCCTTCTACACCCATTGCAATCTGTTTCGCCCGCGCAGACAACTCGCTGTTAGGAGACTGCCCCACCAGTAGCACTTTACCCTGATAGGCGCTGACGTTGATGCGCGCTTCTTTCTTGATCTGGGCATCTTTTGATAACGCGGTACTGACGC
This sequence comes from Citrobacter sp. wls613, assembly GCF_005281195.1. Classification (NCBI taxonomy): domain Bacteria; kingdom Pseudomonadati; phylum Pseudomonadota; class Gammaproteobacteria; order Enterobacterales; family Enterobacteriaceae; genus Citrobacter; species Citrobacter sp. wls613. Next base: position 88,750 of record NZ_SZXN01000069.1, on the reverse strand, counting down.
GTAATTCCAGGGTTCCATCATCTACCTGGGTGCCGACGCTGCGAGGGTCAGTTGCGGCTTTCGTTCCGACAGCTGCCGTTCCGACAACGGCGGCAGCGACACAGCCTTGCAACAGCAGCGCAGAAAGAACCACTGCGAGCGGCGAAAATGCCTTCATGTGTACTCCTTAATCATCCTGGTGAGGGAAAAGCGTGTTATCGATAAGATCGCAAAGGCAGTTCACCGTCAGCATATGCATTTCCTGAATGCGTGCGCTGTGGTGTGAGGGAATGCGGATTTCGACATCCTGCGGCCCTAATAATCCGGCCAGCTCTCCCCCGTCATAACCGGTCAGAGCGACGATCGTCATGTCGCGGGTGACGGCAGCTTCAACGGCTTTAACGATATCGCGACTGTTGCCACGCGTAGAAATTGCCAACAGAACATCACCTGCATGTCCCAGCGCACGGACTTGTTTTGCATAAACTTCGTCGTGCAGGCGATCGTTGGCAATCGCAGTTAAGACCACATTATCAGTATTTAGTGCAATAGCAGGTAAACTGGGCCGTTCTGTTTCAAAACGGTTGATCATACTGGCAGCAAAATGCTGTGCGTTGGCAGCGGATGTCCCATTACCACAACAGAGAATTTTGTTGCCATTGAGCAGGGATTGAACCAGCGTCATGGCTGCACGGGAAATCGCATCCGGGAGCGCTTCAGCCGCAGCAATCTGAGTTTGAATGCTTTCTGTAAAGCAGACTTTAATTCTGTCTAACACGCTAATCCTTAAATCTTCAATTATGAGTGGTCGTTAAAGGCATCCTTTAACCACTCAACATCATTTCCGGTGAAGGCTAACACATCGAACCGACAATCCACAGTATCAAAACTCCCATTGTGGCGCGCAAGCCACAAGCGGGCGGTGTGTAATAATTTCTGTTGTTTGCTGCGGGTCACACTCGCCGCCGCCCCGCCAAAAAGAGCGGAACGACGAAAACGGACTTCAACAAAGACGGTGGTCTTGCCTTCACGCATTATCAGGTCGATTTCGCCGCCGCGTTCGCGCACGTTGGCGGCGATAAAACGCAGTCCTTTGCCCTCCAGCCAGCAACGCGCGGTGGCTTCCCACGCGTCACCGGTCTGTTTACTCGTTAACTGGCGGGGACGACCTGTCCTTGCTGGTATTTGAGCCATGATAACTTCCTGTTAATCACACAATCCGGCGTGGCGGTTAATGCGCCAGTGTTGCCGTTAATTTCAAAGCCCTGCACCTGACGCATTTGCGTGAAGTGGTTAGCCAGCGACCACGCATCGACGCCCATGGCGTACATGCGTGCCAGCGAGTAATCGTTGTGCACGGCGCTAAGCGCCTGCTGCATGAGCGGTTCGTTGCCGCCGGCCAGCATCGGAATTTCACTGTACTGCAAGCCTTCCATTTCCAGGCGGAAGTCAGGACCGGCAGTACCCTGCGCGCTACGGGAGCTGGCATACAGCGTGGCACCGCTCTGGCTGCCGTTACGCATGGCGATCATCGGCTTAATAAAGGCGATCTCTTCCGGCGTGGCCAGAATATACACGGCGTCAACACGACCGCTACCACCGGTGATTTGCGCATCGGTCGGCGGAGCCGGGATGGTGAGTCCACCAATCGTGACGCCAGGCTGTGCTGGTGTAGAGGAGACGACCGGGCTGCCCGTCAGGGCAATCCCTGCACCACCGTTGACGCCCATTCTCAGTTCTGCTGTAGAGCCGAATTTCTGTTGCAACACCACGCCGCCGCCAAGTTTTTGCCATTCCTGTGCAAAGGCGTTGGCCACGCGATCGCCTAACGCGCTACGCGGCGTTAACAGCAGCGGGGTTTGTTTTCCCTGATCGCGGATGTGACGTGCGGCATCGCGCGCTTCATCTTCCGGTGACAGCGCGAAGTAGCACACATTCGCCAGGTTCTGCACGGCTTCAGGCTGATTAAGCGCCAGTACGTTCAGCGGCGTGCTGCTCTTCATCAGTTCTTCAACATTGTTCTTCAACAGAGGGCCGACAACAATGCTGGCACCATCCTGCTGCACCTGGGCCAGGATCTGATTCAGCGGCTGTGACGAGGTGTCATAAATTTTCAGCTCTGCGGAAGGATTCGCCGGGGCGCTGGCCGTCGTTGGCTGAGTTGGTGCTGTTTGCGGCGCACTAACCGGTGTGGCTGGCTGTGCTGGTGCATCATTGGTCAGATCGCTCACCGAGGCCTGGGAAGGGCTGGCCACGCCGTCGACGGACTGCGGTTGTGTAACGGGCGTGGTGGCGTCCGTGACGGCTGCAGGTGCTGCGGCGACAGGGGTTGATACTGGTTGCGTGCCATTGTTTTTCGCTGCTTCAAAACCCTGCTGAATAGTGCGACCAAAAACAGCGGCCTGACCGTTCAGCGGCAGTAGCAGGGCTATCTTGCTGGTGGACGCTGGCTTATAGCTCTGGACGTTAACCAACTGCGTGGGCAGTAATTTTGCCCCCGGGTTTTGCGGATAGCGTTTTTGCCAGTCGGCAATGCCGGCCTTCATCATGTCGGCATCGCTACGGTTATCAAACCAGACGCGCTGGAGATCCAGCCAGCCTTGCAGAACATTTTCATCAGCGTTGATGACCAGCGCCTGCGCCTGCTCTGGTGTCATTGACGAGAGTGTTTGCCAGGTCGCATCGATGTTTTTCTGCTTATCGTTGGCGGCCAACAGCGGCTCTTGAGCGATTAGCGCACGCAGCAGCGTTAACGATGGACGCCCCTGGCTGGCATCAATTTGTGCCTGCCAGTAACGCGCCTGTTGGTTCTGATCGAAATCGGCTGGTTTTAGCTTCTCCAGCAGGGCCTGCGCGCCCGCGACATCTTTCTGCGCAAGTTTGATCTCAACGGCCAGCAGGGATTGTTCACGACGCTGGGCATCGTTCAGGTTCTGCGGCAATTGGTTGAACAGATCGACAGCCTGCTGGCTCTTACCTTCTTTCAGCAGTGCACGAATGGCGAGTAATTGCCAGTTGGTCTTGCTATCATCTGAGCTTTGCTGCATCTGTTGCAGATAAAAGCCGGAATCAGCTTGTGCTGTGCCCTGCATATGGGCTGCACTCTGGTCTGGCGCCTGGGAGCCACAACCGGCGAAAATCAATGCTGCCAGAATGACTGGCAGAGCGCGCGCGGCTTTCATACGAGAAAATGTTGAGGGTACCATACTGTATCCAGTGATATTTTTTACGCAATGCTCAATATTAAATCGGCAATACGGACGACACAATGAAACAACACGAATCGGCGGATAATTCTCAAGGCCAACTCTTTATTGTACCTACTCCTATCGGAAATTTGGCTGATATTACCCAACGAGCGCTCGAAGTTTTACAAGCCGTTGATTTAATTGCCGCTGAAGACACCCGTCATACCGGATTATTATTACAACACTTCGCGATTAGCGCCCGTATGTTTGCGTTACACGATCACAATGAGCAACAAAAAGCCCAAATGCTGGTGGCGAAGCTCAAGGAAGGCCAGAACATCGCGCTGGTTTCCGATGCCGGAACGCCGCTGATTAACGATCCTGGCTATCACCTGGTGCGTACCTGTCGTGAGGCGGGTATTCGAGTTGTGCCGCTACCGGGTCCTTGCGCGGCCATCGCCGCATTAAGTGCTGCAGGCCTGCCATCAGACCGTTTTTGCTACGAAGGCTTTTTGCCCGCCAAATCCAAAGGCCGTCGCGATGCAATGAAGGCCATTGAAGCGGAACCTCGTACACTGATTTTTTATGAGTCCACCCACCGTCTGCTCGACAGCCTGGAAGACATGGTCGCCGTATGGGGAGAGTCGCGTTATGTGGTGCTGGCGCGCGAGCTGACTAAAACCTGGGAAACCATTCACGGCGCCCCGGTCGGCGAATTGCTGGCGTGGGTAAAAGAAGATGAAAACCGCCGTAAAGGCGAAATGGTGCTGATTGTTGAGGGCCATAAAGCGCAGGACGACGATCTCCCGGCCGATGCCTTGCGGACGCTGGCGCTGTTACAGGCAGAACTGCCGCTGAAAAAGGCCGCCGCACTGGCTGCCGAAATCCACGGCGTGAAAAAGAATGCGCTGTATAAGTACGCCCTGGAACAGCAGGGAGAGTAAGCGTGAGTGGCTACTAACCTCCCTTTGCCATCACCCCATTGATACTCAATCAGGTCATTGAGATTGGTGAGCTTATGGGATATTGGGCGGTTGTGGCTGGCAGGGCATCTCCTCTTTTGCGCAAAGAGAACCTCATCCGTACTATTCAGGCCTCTTTAGCGATTGAGCATAATTCGTTGAGTGCAGATCAGGTCACTGCCCTGATGGATGGCAAGCGAATACTGGCTCCGGCAAAAGATATACAGGAAGTCAGGAATGCGATTCTGGCATATGAAAAAATGTCAGAATGGAAGAGTCATCAGTTATCCGATCTTCTCCGGGCCCATGAGATTCTTATGATGGGACTGGTCGATAACCCCGGGCGGTTGCGCTCCGGGAATGTCGGTGTTTACAGAGAAAAAAAGCTCATCCATATGGCCCCCGGCATCACAAATTTCGCGTTTGATAGATGAGCTACTGGGCTGGTTAAAAACAACCGAGCTCCATCCCCTGATAGCCGGGGCTATTTTCCATTATGAGTTTGAGTTTATTCATCCTTTTGCCGATGGTAATGGTCGGATGGGACGGCTGTGGCAGACATTGATTCTGAGTGAATGGCGAGCAGAACTGGCGTGGCTACCGGTGGAAACGCGGATTCACTTCCAGCAGGAGCGTTATTACCAGGTGTTAGGGCTGTGCGATCGGCAAAGTAGTTGCACGCCATTTATAGAATTTATTCTGGAAAATATTATCTCTGCTTTGCAAGACGGGTTGGGAAAATCATCAGCCTTGTCGGAAGAAATGTCGGAAGAAATGTCGGAAGAAATGTCGCCTGATTTACTGGATATAGAAAAACGCATACTGCATATTTTGTCGCGTCAGCCTGCACGAACTGCCAAAAGCCTTGCCGATGAGTGTGAAATCTCAGCCCGAACCATTGAACGCTATCTGAAAGCGTTGCAGCAGAAAGGCAAACTGCAACGCGTTGGTGCGAAGAAGGGAGGTTTCTGGCGGGTTTGTACGCTGTGATTTATTTGATGCAAGCGCTATCTGAAGTTAATCAGACCGCGCTTTTGAATCATTCACTAAAAAGAGATGAATGTTATGATAATTCGCGGGCAGGCATTAATCTGTTTGCCGATCCGCAGACATTAATTTTACTGCGTACCACTTCTTTCATGGCATCCATACCGACACGCATGTAGTAACGGGGATCGTTACCCTGTGGATTTTCTGCAAACCAGGCTTTGACCGCATCGGCAAAGGCGATTTTCAGTTCGGTGGCGACGTTGACCTTACACACCCCCAGCTCAATGGTGCGGCGGACATATTCATCAGGTACATCGCTTGCGCCATGCAATACCAGTGGGATATCGACCACTTCACGAATTTCTGCCAGACGCTGGAAATCAATTTTCGGGGTTTTGGTATAGAGACCGTGCGCGGTGCCGATAGCGACGGCGAGACTGTCTACACCAGTACGTTCGACAAAACGTTTTGCTTCCTGAGGATCTGTCAGGAAAGCGCTTTCTGCATCCACGCTCATGTCATCTTCAACGCCACCCAGACGACCCAATTCAGCTTCAACGCTGCAATCTTTGGCGTGGCAAAAATCCACAACGGATTTCACCAGCTTCACGTTTTCTTCGAACGGGAAGTGGCTGCCGTCAATCATCGCGCTACGCACTCCAGCGTTCACCTTACGACGGATATCGTCCAGCGATTCGTGATGGTCAAGATGCAGTGCCAGAGGCATGTCATAGGTTGTGGAGTAGGCGTTGCATAGCGCGTAGATCTCTTCTAACGCAATATGCTTAAAGGTGCCTGGTGTTCCGGCGAGGATCACCGGCGATCGCATTTCATTACAGACTTCGAGGATAGCCTGGATCGTTTCGGCATTGTGGATGTTAAACGCAGGTACGGCATAGCCCTTTGCCTGGGCATCCTGCAGGAGGTATTTCGTAGAAATAATGCTCATGATGCGATCCTTTTAGCCGTTCCAGGAATGAATAACAACGCCCTGAACGACGCGGTTGACTGTACCGCTGGCAGAAGGCGTATCCGGTGTATTGCCGATACTGATGGATTGCGTCAGTGCGAACACCTGGGCATACATCAGGAAGCAGAAAGCGAGCTCCATATCGATAAAAGTGCGTGAAGGTGGCAATAGAATATGTGGACCGGCTTCAATAATGGCATCGGTCTCTGCGGCAATGGCCACAACGCGCAGTGCCTGTTGATCACGACGTAACTCTGCCAGCAAATCGAGATCGTACTGACGTGTATAGGGATGGCTGGAGACAAACACCACGACCAGCGTTTCGTTATCGACCAGTGATTTAGGACCATGGCGAAAACCGGTTGGCGAGTCATAGAATGCGGCCAGTTTACCCGCCGTGAGTTCCAAAACTTTCAACGCTGATTCACGTGCGGCACCTTGTAATCCACCGCTGCCGAGGTAAACGATCCGTTTCCACGGTTCGTTACCAAACACGCCGTGGCTAAAATCGCCCAGTGACGTCAGGATCGCCTGACAGCGATCGGCCACGTTGCGGAATGTCTGGCTGTTGATTTTCTCTGGAACAAATACCGCCAGACAACTGGCCATCATAGTGGTGATACTGCTGGTCATCGCGAAACCGCGATCGTGCGTTTCTGCGGGCATGAGCAGTGCAAACGCGTTATCGCTATCGGCCGCGTTTTGGTACAGGCTGCCCGCTTCGTTACAGGTGATTGAGAGGTGATAGCATTCAGGGACAAACTGATTCGCCAACTCAACTGCTGCAACACTTTCCGGGCTGTTACCCGACCGGGCAAAAGAGACCAACAGCAGCGGATGCGCTGGTGCCAAATAATCCATTGGATTGGTGACCAGATCGGTTGTCGGGATGGCGCTGATGTTCTTTCCGGTATGGCTGGCGAGCCATGGGGCAATAATGTCACCGATAAACGCGGAGGTTCCCGCTCCCGTCAGTACGATCCGCAGATCGCTTTTACGCAACAAGGGTGCGAGAAAACTGTCGATGGAGGATCGGATTTTTTCGATATTGCTGAGAGAGCGGATCCAGCTGGCGGGCTGCTGGCGAATTTCTTCTTCTGTCCAGGTGCCCGTTATCGCGCGAACAGGGGTGTAGGTTTCTGGCATAACTCAGTCCTTAGTCGTGTGAATTCCACATCAGACGCTGGCAAACTTGTCGCTATCTTTCGTTTCGTTTCACTTGTACATGTAATCAGTTGAATTAAATGTATAGAAAAGAAATTGAAAGTTCAAATGAATAAAAGGAAATAAAACGAAAATTGTGATCGTGCAAGAGTGTGGTTTTATTATCTTATTGATATATAAGATTTAAATTTGGAATCTTAGCGTATGGCGTTTGTTACTTCGAAAGGAAAAGAAAGGCCTTGCGGTGTTTAAGCGAAGGCCAATAGCATACACAGTGAAAGGTCTAGAGTGGGAACGTGCGGCCCTGGATCCAGATTTGTTGTAAATGCAGAGCGCTATCAAGGGCAATAATGCTGGCACGCTTGCCCGTTTTTAACGATCCTAGCTGGTGATCAATACCTAACAAGCGAGCAGGATGCAGTGAAGCCATATGGATAGCATCTTCTGGCGTACTTCCGGTGAATTCGACCATATTGCGAACGGCCGCATCAACGGACAGTGTACTGCCGGCCAGACCGCCAGAAGCGGTCCGTACGATACCGCCGCGCATATCTACCGTTTCGCCACACAGCGTATAGCGCCCATCGGGCATACCGGCGGCCTGCATTGCATCGGTGATTAGCACTATCCGATCTTTTGCACAGTTGCAGCACAGCGTCATGGCTGCCGGGTGGACGTGGTGTCCGTCGGCAATAAGCTCCAGCCATGCGCGCGGATCGGTTAACCCCGCGCCGACCATACCGGGTTCCCGATGATGCAGCCCTGTCATGCCGTTGTAGCAGTGCACTAACCCATTTGCACCGGCGTCAAAGGCGGCTCGGGTTTGTTCCCAGGTTGCAGCACTATGACCCAGCATCACCCTGACATCCTGTTGCCTGAGGTGCCGAATAGCCTGCAATGAGCCTGGTTTCTCTGGTGCCAGCGCCACCACGCGCAAAGTTTGCCGGGAAATTGCAATCAGCTCATCCAGCTCGTTAAGTTCCAGCTCCCGAAATAACTCAGGCGGGTGCGCGCCTTTATTCTGTGGCGTGAAATACGGTCCCTCCAGATAGCTGCCCAGCACTTGCGCACCGGGGCCACCTGAATGATAGCGATGGGCAATTCGTTGCAGTGCCCCGTGAATATCCTGCAATGGGGCGGTGACGGTAGTGGGCAGCCAGCTGGCTACCCCTTCACGTGCTTTGTGCATCGCCAGCTTGTCGAGTGAGTCTGCCGCTTCATCCATAACATCGACGCCACCCCCTCCGTGGACATGGGTGTCGATGTAAGCAGGGCACAGCAGGTCGGCATCACGCCCCATCACGCCAGAGGGGATAGGCTCAATCGTCGTGATAGTGCCTTCTTCTATACGTAATTGATGATCGTCCAACCAGCCCTGTCAGTCAGCAGACGTCTGGCGCGCAGCAGTTGTGTCATATCCCTTCCTCAACGGGGTGTTCCTCGCGACACCGTCCCAGCTCATCGACCAGGCTGGTCAGGCCGCGATGCCCGCACTCCAGTGCTTGTAGACGAAATTCTTCGCTGCTCAAGCCTTCACGCTCCAGCACCATCTCCAGCAGAAGCTGCAGATTGGTACCGGTGATCACTTCACTTCCTTGTTTTTGCATCGCCAGGGTAGACGCGACACGAAACGGAGTGCCACCCAGCAGGTCAGTCAGAAAAATGATATTTTCCTTAGCGTCCAGTTCACTCACCGCTTGTTCAAGTTGCGAAGTGAGCAAGGCGGTGGTTGAGGTTTCTGGAAAGTCGATGGCGATAAACTGAGACTGTTCCCCCAGAATCTGTTTCATCGCCTTTTCCATTCCGCTGGCAAACCCGCCATGACCCGTCAAAATAATACCTAACATCTACAGCCCCTTGTATTTACAGGAAATGACAGAATTTTCCGACTACGCCGAGCACCACAGTAATGGCGATAAGACGCAGAGGACTCCAGCCACGACGAACCAACCAGAACATGGTTAATGTGTAGACCAGTGGCAGGAAAGCCGGCATCAGTTTGTCAATAACATCCGTCTGCAGTTTTACCACCGCATCACCTGCGGTAATTTCCAACGTGGTGTTAAGGCGAACGTAAGTTGCAACCAGGGCGCCAATCACCGTCATCCCAACGATGGATGCCGCATGCCCAACCTTCTTGGTATTGGCCTTAATCAGTGGGATGGCCGCGACGCCCATCCGATACGCGTAGTGTGCCAGGCCAAAACGCAAACCAAGATGGACAACGTTGAACATAACAATAAACACGACTGCGCCAAGAATAGACCCCTGTAGCGCCAGGCTGGCTCCGATCCCTCCGCAAATGGGCAGCAGCGTTAACCAGAACATCGCATCCCCGATGCCCCCGAGCGGTGCGCCTACGGCAATCTTGGTACTTTGAATACTGTTCACGTCCTGCTTGGAGCGTTCCATCGCGAGGATGATGCCAATAACAAACGTCACCAGAAACGGATGGGTATTAAAGAACCCCATATGGCCTTTCATTGAACGCGCAAGATCGCGTTTATTGGTGTGAATCTTTTTCAGTGCGGGCAACAGACCGTACAGCCATCCTGATGCCTGCATACGTTCGTAGTTAAAAGATGCCTGTAGCAGCATGGAACGCCAGGCTACGCGGTTGATGTCTTTTTTTGTCAGCTCCGCCCCAATGTTCTGATCTTCATAGATGTTTTCATTGGTGCCGGTAAGCAGCGTATCTTCGGTATCGGAAACGTTCGGCAGAGCCGTTTGGTTAGATTCCATCTTCGAATTCCTCTTTTTGTGCTACCGGGGCTGTAGGTTCAGGTGATTTACGCAGAAAATCGATCAGCGCCATTGCCAGTGCGGCGGCGGCGATAGCCAGTACCGGGAGCTTGAGCCAGGCAGCGGCAACAAAACCCAGAATAAAATAGGGGATGTAGACGTTCTTCATCATGATTTTCAGCAGTACGGCAAAACCGATTGCTGGCATGATGCCGCCGGCGACGCCGAGGCCGTCAATCAGGCGTGTGGGTAGCACATCAATGGCGGTTTTGGCATGTTCCGCGCCAAAGTAAATCGGCAGGAAGGCGCATAAGAAGTAGAACGTCCCCAATGCCAGTAATGCCAGATAGTTCACCCGCTCAATTCCGGCTGTATCGGCATTCGCTGCCATCCGATCGCAGCGAGCCATAACACCCGACATCACGGAGAACAGGAAGGTAATCCCCATTTGAACCGCTACGGCGAATGGCACAGCCACACCAACGGCAACCTCTGGTTTTACGCCGGTCGTAATAGCAAATGTTGTTCCGACAATGGTCCCGATGATGACGTTTGGTGGCTGAGCACCCGCCAGTGGGGCCAGGCCCATCCACACCAGTTCCAGCGTACCACCGGTTAAAATACCGGTATGCAGATCGCCCAGTATCAGCCCGACCAGCGGTCCAAGAACCACCGGGCGGTGCATATGCGTTAACCCGTTGAACATATCCAGGCCTGCGATAAAGGCGAGAATACCCAACGCAAAAGCCTGCAACAGACTAATTTCCATTGTGAATTCCTCAGAGAAGTTTGAAGAGGTCCTGGGCGGGTTCGGTTGGTACGCCCTGAACGAAGCATTCCACGTCGGCGGCTTTCAGCCCGTTAAATGCCGTAATATCTGTAGCGTCTACAGAAACGGTTTTGGCGATTTGCTGCTTGCCGTTGGCGTAGTGCATATTGCCAACGTTGATGCGGTTAACCGGAACGCCGCCTTCAACCAGCCGTAAGAAGTCTGCGGGGGTTCTGCAGACCAGCAGAATTTTCTGACGATCGGCAGCACGGTGGATATTGTCGATCACTTTTTGCAGTGACCAGAAGCGCACGGCAATCCCTTCCGCGAGCACCATTTCCATCAGGTTTTGCTGAACCTGATCTTCAGCGACCTCATCATTGGCAACCAGAACCAGATTTGCCCCCGCAAATCCGACCCACTGCACACCGACCTGACCGTGAATTAAACGTTCGTCAATGCGACTTAATACAATGTTTGGCATAGTGTTTTTCTCTTTCTTTTTATGCGTTATGGGATGATGCGCCCTGGCAGGCACGGTGGTATTGCTGCAGTATGTCCTGAATATGGTTAATGATGAGTTCTCGTGGTGTGGCGTTGAGATCTCCCTCGCGCACTTTTACGTACTGCAACGGTAAATATTGGCTGATGAGCGGCAGCGGAATTGGCTCGTCTGCCAGGTTGCGTACCAGTCGGTCGAAGGCGTCATCAATCTGGCTGTCTGGCCAATAGTAACGAACCCGATCGGAGTAACTGTAACCTCGTGCCAGTCGACGTGCGTTGCCATCTCCGTGGTAATGGCTCTGCCAATATTCCGGGCGATCGAGCATCACGCTTTCCAGAACATGGCGTAGACCTGAGCAGGCCTTTGCTGGCAGTAATTCTTCTTCAATAGCGGCCAGTGAGAACAACGCTTCACGCAGGGCGAAGGTCAGGGCTGGGCCAACTTTCAGGATCGCAAAGTGATCTTTGACCAACTGGCGCAGTGACTGTGGTGTTTGATAATCGGTGGAATGCGCTTCAAAGACCAATGTGTCGTAGGCTTCTACCATCTTGCTTAAAGCAGCGGCTTTTTGCGGCTGATAATCAATAATATGTGTGTGGTCAAATTCAACGCCGGGTTGCACCACCAGTGCGATAATGCGTGGCCAGATGGCGTCCAGACCCTGTTTTTCAAACGCATGATGATGAGCTTCCAGCGTGGCACGTGCCGCGTCAGGTGTAGTAACTTCCAGCTCCGTTAACGTTTCGTGGGCACCGCCGGGAACCGGAACCTCCGTGCCGATCACGTAAACCAGATCGGACTCGCCAAAATGAGCCTTACAGGTTTCTTCGGCAACCTTCGCCAGGCGTGCCGCGCGTTCAGCGACGATGGCATCCGTTAATGGAACAGGATCGCCCTGGCAGGACATGCTGCAATCCAGGTGGATTTTTTTAAATCCTGCAGCCACGTAGCTTTTAATGAGGTCGTCAGCATTGGCCATTGCCTGCTCTGCGGGTAGGTTTTGCCAACGGTTTGGTCCGAGATGGTCCCCACCCAGAATTAGCATTTCCTGAGGAAAGTCAAAAGATTCTGCCAGGCGACAGACAAAACTGCGAAAATCGGCTGGAGTCATACCGGTATAGCCGCCAAACTGGTCAACCTGATTGGACGTTGCTTCTATCAGCAACGGTGTATGGTTTGCATGGGCGTAGCGTATTGCTGATTCCAGTACCAATGGATGCGCGGAACAAACGGCATAAATCCCGTTTGCTTTCCCCCGTTTATGCTGCTCCACCATTTTAGTTAGATGTTTCACTTTCCTCTCCAGGTCAGATTGCTGCGACATCAATCTTTCGTTTTGTTTCATTTGATACTGATCCAAGTTGCCATAAAAATAAAACGAAAGATTCTTGTTTTCCGATCTGTTTCACAAAAGAAACATAATGAAAGGTTTCAGCGGCGATTCTATCGCTATCTGAGCCGGTTGTAGTGCTTGCAATCCGGTAAAAGAAAGGCGTTAATAGGCAAAACGAAATGAAACGAAAGAATTAACTAAAGGATCTCTTATGAGCAATACCGATTCTGCAAGTAAGCGGGTAACAGGTACCAGCGAGCGGCGCGAGCAGATTATCCAGCGGTTGCGACAGCAAGGAAGCGTGCAGGTGAACGATCTTTCTGTTTTATTTGGCGTCTCTACGGTGACGATCCGCAACGATCTGGCGTTTCTGGAAAAGCAGGGTATTGCCGTTCGTGCCTATGGTGGGGCGCTGATCTGTGACAGCAATACGCCGGGCGTGGAGCCTTCTGTTGAAGATAAGAGCTCGCTGAATACGGCGGTTAAACGCAGTATCGCCAAGGCTGCCGCTGAAATGATCAAACCAGGGCATCGCGTGATCCTGGATTCCGGCACTACGACCTATGAAATTGCCCGTCTGATGCGCCAGCATACCGATGTGATTGCGATGACCAATGGGATGAATGTCGCCAGTGCCTTGTTGGAAGCTGAAGGTGTCGAGCTGCTGATGACCGGTGGACATCTGCGTCGTCAGTCGCTGTCTTTTTATGGTGATCAGGCCGAGCAGTCTCTGCAGAATTACCACTTCGACATGCTGTTTCTTGGTGTTGATGCTATTGATTTAGAACGCGGTGTGAGTACGCACAATGAAGACGAAGCCCGGCTTAACCGTCGGATGTGCGAAGTGGCTGAGCGGATTATCGTGGTGACTGATTCCAGCAAATTCAATCGCTCCAGCCTGCATAAAATCATTGATACACAACGTATTCATACCATCATTGTGGATGAAGGTATTCCAGCGGAATGTCTACAAGAATTACACCGTAGCGGCGTCGAAGTGATCATTGTTCAGTGATGGCAGGGACAAATTCAGCAGTAGTGATGCCTATTCAGTTACAGACACAGGGCTGCTAATCGTTGAAATGCCGGATAGCAGCGCTAAAGCGCCTTATCCGGCCTACGGGACAGGGCGCTTATAGGCCGGAAAAATGCTCAGCCAGAGAAAATCAGGTCACCGGTGCCGGGTTAAACACCGCCAGCTGGTTGTGCAGTCCCCACTGATCCGAGAAGGTTTTCTTACGTCCGCTCGCCACGTCGAGAATGAACTCGAGCAGCTTCAGACCGACATCTTCAATGGTTTCCTCACCGGTAGCGATGGTTCCGGCATTGATATCCATCAGATCAAACCAACGGTTGGCCAGTTCGGTGCGTGTTGCCATTTTAATCACTGGAACTGCCATCAGACCGTACGGTGTACCGCGACCGGTGGTGAACACCTGCACGGTGATCCCGGACGCGACCTGCTGCGTGCCGCATACAAAGTCGCTGGCAGGCGTTGCCGCGTAAATCAGGCCGCGTTTGGTCGGACGCTGGCCCGGCGATAACACTTCCACAATGGCGCTCTTACCCGATTTGGCAATGGAGCCCAGCGCTTTTTCGACCACGTTAGCCAGACCGCCTTTCTTGTTGCCCGGAGAGGGGTTAGCGCTGCGGTCGGTTTGTCCCAAATCCAGGTAATTATCGTACCAGGCCATCTCTTCGAGCAGGCGCTTGCCCACTTCTTCATTGATGGCGCGCGGCGTTAACAGGTGGATGGCGTCACGCACTTCGGTCACTTCTGAAAACATCACGGTGGCACCGCAGCGCACCAACAGATCGGACGCGTAGCCCACTGCCGGGTTAGCGGTGACGCCAGAAAACGCATCGCTGCCGCCGCACTGCATGCCGACCACCAGTTCAGAGGCCGGGCAGGTTTCTCGCTGACGCTGGTTGAGTTTTACCAGATGGCGCTCGGCAACCTGCAAAATGTCTTCAACCATCGATTTGAAGCCTACGTGTTTTTCATCCTGCAGGCTGACAATGCTGGCGCTGTCTACCGGGATGCTTTTCACATCGTGCGTGCCTTCTAACAGGCGTTCCGGCTGGAGTTTTTCGCAGCCGAGTCCGATAACCATCACTTCGCCACCGAAGTTGGGGTTCAGGGCAATGTTATGGATGGTACGAATTGGCACGATAGCGGCCGGTGCATTGATGGCTACACCGCAACCATACAGATGGTTCAGCCCCACTACGCCGTCAACGTTCGGGTATTTGGGCAGCAGATCGCGTTCAATGATTTTCACCACATAATCCACCACGCCCGCTACGCAGTGTACGCTGGTGGAGATGCCGAGCAGGTTCTTGGTGCCCACGCTGCCGTCGGCATTGCGGTAGCCTTCGAAGGTGTAGCCTTCAAGAGGAGGAAGCGGCTCCGGTACTTTGGTTGCCAGCGGCAGCGTCTCCAGCGGCGGGGCTTTGGGCAGCTCAACCATTGACTCATCAATCCAACTACCGCGTGCGATGTCGCGAACGGCGTAACCGATCACTTCACCATAGCGCACGATTTCGCCGTGAACAGCAATATCCGTTAGCGCCACTTTATGACCCTGGGGAATATGTTCAATCAGCGCCAGTCCGTCCGGGAAACGTGTCCCGGCTTTCAGACCATTGTCATTGACAATAATCGCCACATTATCAGTGTCGTGAACTTTAATATAAAACGCCGTGGGCGATTCTTGTCTAATTTCGATGTCGGCCATTGTCCAGTATTCTCCAGCCAGGTGGTGATAATAGATATATATCGAATCTAATTATAAGTAATAAAGACTCAGTGTCGTGGAATAAGAATGTCAGGAGTTTTAATTTAAGAATGTGAGCGAGATCACTTAAACTTAGAAACGCCACGCCACCAAGGGTATCAATACGTAAATGTGTGCATCAGCGCCCATGGTTATGTGCATATGCATAAAATAATATTTTAATATTATGCTTTTAATGAGCGTTTGCACAATGATTAACAACGCTGCGCTGATTATACTGAATCACGGTTTAATAGCGACTGATAAATATAAGTGTATTTTATCTTACGGTAATTTATCAGCGTAAACATCCTTCAAAATAATAATAAAAATCTTTTTGTACCTGAGGTAAATAGAATGATACTGGATACGGTTGTAGAGAAAAAGAAAGGTACGCACACCCGATATTTAATACTGCTGATAATATTTATTGTCACTGCCGTAAACTATGCAGACCGCGCGACGTTGTCTATTGCCGGTACTGAAGTGGCCAAAGAGTTGCAGCTCAGCGCCATATCAATGGGTTACATTTTCTCCGCCTTCGGCTGGGCCTATTTGCTGATGCAAATTCCCGGCGGCTGGCTGCTCGACAAGTTTGGTTCGAAGAAAGTCTATACCTACAGTCTTTTCTTCTGGTCGCTGTTTACCTTCCTGCAGGGTTTTGTCGATATGTTCCCGCTGGCCTGGGCGGGGATCTCCATGTTTATCATGCGGTTTATGCTGGGCTTCTCGGAAGCGCCTTCCTTCCCGGCTAACGCCCGTATTGTTGCGGCCTGGTTCCCGACCAAAGAGCGTGGCACGGCCTCTGCGATTTTTAACTCCGCGCAGTATTTCTCACTGGCGCTGTTTTCACCGTTGCTGGGCTGGCTGACCTTCGCCTGGGGCTGGGAACACGTCTTTACCGTGATGGGCGTGATTGGCTTTGTGCTGACCGGACTGTGGGTAAAACTGATCCATAACCCTACCGATCACCCACGGATGTCGCAGGAAGAGCTGAAGTTTATCTCGGATAACGGCGCGGTAGTGGATATGGACCACAAGAAGCCGGGTGGTGCTGCGGCGAGCGGTCCGAAACTGCATTACATCAAGCAACTGCTGACAAACCGCATGATGCTGGGGGTGTTCTTTGGACAGTATTTTATCAACACCATCACCTGGTTCTTCCTGACCTGGTTCCCTATCTACCTGGTGCAGGAAAAAGGTATGTCGATCCTGAAAGTCGGCCTGGTCGCGTCTATTCCGGCACTGTGTGGATTTGCTGGTGGTGTACTGGGCGGCGTGTTCTCGGATTACCTGATTAAACGCGGCGCCAGCATCACCCTGGCGCGTAAGCTGCCGATCGTGCTCGGAATGCTGCTCGCCTCAACCATTATCCTGTGCAATTACACGGATAATACCACCTTCGTAGTGGCGCTGATGGCGCTGGCGTTCTTCGGTAAAGGTTTTGGCGCGCTGGGTTGGCCGGTGATTTCCGATACCGCCCCGAAAGAGATTGTGGGTCTGTGCGGTGGCGTGTTTAACGTATTTGGTAACGTGGCTTCTATCGTAACCCCGCTGGTGATTGGTTACCTGGTGAGCGAGCTGCACTCATTTAATGCTGCGCTGGTGTTTGTAGGGTGCTCGGCGCTGATGGCGATGGTTTGCTACCTGTTTATTGTCGGTGACATTAAACGTATGGAATTGCAGAAATAAACAAAGGTATAGGCGATGAATAACACGATTTTCCCAAACAAATTTAAAGCGGCACTTGCGGCGCATCAGGTTCAGATTGGCTGCTGGTCCGCGCTGGCAAGCCCGATCAGTACCGAAGTATTAGGCCTGGCCGGTTTTGACTGGCTGGTGCTGGACGGTGAACATGCGCCAAACGATATCTCGACGTTTATCCCACAGCTGATGGCGCTGAAAGGCAGTTCCAGCGCGCCGGTTGTACGTGTGCCGACAAACGAGCCGGTGATCATCAAGCGTCTGCTGGATATTGGTTTCTATAACTTCCTGATTCCGTTTGTTGAGACCGAAGAAGATGCGGTGAACGCCGTGGCGTCTACCCGCTATCCGCCGGAAGGTATTCGCGGCGTATCGGTTTCTCACCGCGCCAATATGTTTGGCACAGTGCCGGACTACTTCGCACAGTCAAATAAAAACATCACCATCATCGTGCAGATCGAAAGTCAGCAGGGTGTTGATAACGTGGATGCGATTGCCGCAACCGAAGGCGTGGACGGTATTTTCGTCGGCCCAAGCGACCTGGCCGCCGCGTTAGGCCACCTGGGTAATGCCTCCCATCCGGAAGTGCAAAAGGCGATTCAGCACATCTTTGCGGTCGCGAAAAAGCACGGTAAGCCAAGCGGCATTCTGGCACCGGTTGATGCAGATGCCCGTCGCTATCTGGACTGGGGCGCGACGTTTGTTGCCGTCGGTAGCGATCTCGGCGTGTTCCGTTCAGCGACGCAAAAACTGGCTGATTCTTTTAAGAAATAACCACCATCGACAGTATAGAGAGATAAAGACATGACAATGAAAGTAGGTTTTATTGGCCTCGGTATTATGGGTAAACCAATGAGTAAAAACCTCCTCAAGGCAGGTTACTCGCTGGTGGTTGCTGACCGTAACCCAGAAGCGATTGCGGAAGTCATCGCCGCAGGCGCAGAAACCGCTACCACGGCGAAAGCCATTGCTGAACAGTGCGATGTGATTATCACCATGCTGCCGAATTCTCCACACGTAAAAGAAGTGGCGTTGGGCGAAGGCGGTATCATCGAAGGCGCGAAGCCGGGCACCGTTCTGATCGACATGAGTTCAATCGCCCCGTTAGCCAGTCGTGAAATCAGCGATGCGCTGAAAGCGAAAGGCGTGGATATGCTGGATGCACCGGTGAGTGGCGGCGAACCGAAGGCAATTGATGGCACGTTGTCGGTGATGGTTGGTGGTGATAAAGCGATTTTCGACAAGTACTACGACCTGCTGAAAGCGATGGCGGGTTCTGTGGTGCATACCGGCGACATTGGCGCGGGTAACGTCACTAAGCTGGCAAACCAGGTGATCGTGGCGCTGAATATTGCGGCGATGTCTGAAGCGCTGACCCTGGCGACCAAAGCGGGTGTGAACCCGGATCTGGTGTATCAGGCTATTCGCGGCGGACTGGCGGGCAGCACCGTGCTGGATGCCAAAGCGCCGATGGTGATGGACCGTAACTTTAAACCGGGTTTCCGTATTGACCTGCACATCAAAGATCTGGCGAATGCGCTGGATACCTCACACGGCGTGGGTGCACAGCTGCCGCTGACTGCAGCGGTAATGGAAATGATGCAGGCGCTGCGCGCTGATGGGCTGGGAACGGCTGACCACAGTGCGTTGGCATGCTACTACGAAAAACTGGCGAAAGTGGAAGTCACTCGCTAACAAGAAGGGCGCGACTGCGCGCCCTGTAATTCTTGCCTCGCGCGGCACTGTCAGGCTACATAACTATGAAAATCGTAATTGCCCCAGACTCTTATAAAGAAAGCCTTTCTGCCACCGAGGTAGCGCAGGCGATAGAAAAAGGATTTCGGGAAATTTTTCCCGATGCGCACTATGTTTCTGTTCCGGTCGCCGATGGCGGCGAAGGGACCGTTGAAGCGATGATTGCCGCCACGCAGGGAACGGAACATTTCGCGTGGGTAACGGGACCGTTGGGCGAAAAAGTGAATGCCAGCTGGGGCATGTCCGGAGACGGTAACACCGCGT
>NZ_SZXN01000069.1:60071-69608 GCF_005281195.1 Citrobacter sp. wls613 | reverse complement strand
TGGCGGCAGCCAGTGGGCTGGCGCTGGTCCCTCCAGAAAAACGCAACCCCTTAGTCACCACGTCGCGTGGTACCGGGGAGTTGATTCTCAAGGCGCTGGAAAGCGGCGCGCAAAATATCATTATTGGTATTGGTGGCAGTGCGACCAACGACGGTGGTGCGGGTATGGTACAGGCGCTGGGGGCAAAACTCTGTGACGCCAACGGTACTGACATTGGCTATGGCGGCGGTTGCCTGAATAGCCTTAATACCATTGATATCTCGGGTCTGGACCCGCGCTTAAAAACCTGTTCGATTCGTGTTGCCTGTGATGTGACGAATCCATTGACCGGCGAAAACGGTGCATCCCGCATTTTTGGTCCGCAGAAGGGCGCGACTGAAGAACGCATTATCGAGCTGGATCGTAATTTGTCTCACTTTGCCGACATCATAAAAAAATCGTTGCGCGTTGATGTGAAAAATGTGCCCGGAGCCGGAGCCGCTGGCGGTATGGGGGCGGCATTAATGGCATTTTTAGGTGCAGAACTGCGTAGCGGGATAGAGATTGTGACCCAGGCGCTGAATCTGGAAGAGCATATTCACGACTGTACGCTGGTGGTTACCGGTGAAGGACGCCTCGACAGCCAGAGTATTCACGGCAAAGTGCCTGTCGGCGTGGCAAGTGTGGCGAAGAAATACCACAAGCCGGTGATCGGTATTGCGGGCAGCCTGACACGCGATGTGGGCGTGGTGCATCAATATGGTATCGATGCCGTGTTTAGCGTATTGACCAGCATAGGTACGCTGGAAGAGGCCTTCCGGGGAGCATTTGATAATATTTATCGGTCATCCAGAAACATCGCCGCTACGCTGGCGATAGGAATGCGCAGTGCGGGGTGACATTGGCCCGCAAACCCTCTATACTTCGCGCCGAAGCTGACCAGACAGTCGCCGCTTCGTCGTCGTCCTCTTCGGGGGAGACGGGCGGAGGGGAGGAAAGTCCGGGCTCCATAGGGCAGGGTGCCAGGTAACGCCTGGGGGGGAAACCCACGACCAGTGCAACAGAGAGCAAACCGCCGATGGCCCACGCAAGTGGGATCAGGTAAGGGTGAAAGGGTGCGGTAAGAGCGCACCGCGCGGCTGGTAACAGTCCGTGGCACGGTAAACTCCACCCGGAGCAAGGCCAAATAGGGGTTCACAAGGTACGGCCCGTACTGAACCCGGGTAGGCTGCTTGAGCCAGTGAGCGATTGCTGGCCTAGATGAATGACTGTCCACGACAGAACCCGGCTTATCGGTCAGCTTCACTCTTTATAGAACCCCGCTTCGGCGGGGTTTTTGCTTTACGGCAGGCAACAAGATGAATGGCTGTCCACGACGCTATGCTCAAAAGAACGCGGCTTATCGGTCAGCGTCAACTATTAAGGAAATCCTCTTCAGAAATGGCGAGGGTTTTTGCTTTTATGGCGTGTTTTTTATGCCTACTGGTCCCGATTTTTTTGTAGGCCGGATAAGGTGCTTGCACCGCCATCCGGCAAATTTGCGGTAAATCTCATTTTTATTTTCCCGTTATTTATTCGAAAACGTCTTTTTCAGCGGCAAAGGGGTTGCTGAAAATTCCCAGTTTTGTGACAGCTAACACAAAACGCTTATCGATACGTTTCGCTATAGAAAAAACACACGTAATCGATCGAAATCACAAAATTACTTGCTGTGAAAGCATCAAAATCCAGCGTTAATTTATTGTTGCATTTGATAATTTATTGTTTATTTTGTTTTGAATAATGATAAGCGCAATGTTTCTTTATAAACAAATAAGGCAAAATAGTGTGATGCATGGCGTTATTTAACCACGATAATAATTAAATTATAATTTTATTTGATAAATTGCTCATTAAATTTAAACGTTATCCCGACCGATAATTACTCTGTAATTGCTTGAATTATCATCTTTCAACCGTCGGTTAAATAACCGTTAACGTGCATGTGTTATCGCCATAAATTTTCGTTATCCCCCCATCTTTTTTTGATTAAAGTCAGGTTAAAGTGAGATCGTTTTTCTTCATTATATTGATAAATAACGATTTTATTGGTTTATAATAATCTTGCAAAATGTAAGTGAAGGGGATTTGTGAGTGGTCGCACATATCCGTGAACGTTTAATTTGGTACACTTCCTGCCGTCAACAAAGTAATTAGAGCAGGCCGATATGAATACTATTTCTCTCCCTAAAACACAGCACTTAGTGGTCTTTCAGGAAGTCATTAGAAGTGGTTCTATCGGCTCAGCTGCAAAAGAATTAGGTTTAACTCAACCCGCAGTAAGCAAAATCATTAATGATGTTGAGGCTTATTTTGGTATTGAGTTGGTGGTGCGTAAAAATACAGGCGTCACATTGACCCAAGCCGGTCAGGTGATGCTCTCATGGTCTGAATCTATTACCCGTGAAATGAAAAACATGGTTGATGAGATGAATAGCATGACGAGCAATGCGGTTGTTGATGTGTCGTTCGGTTTCCCCTCACTGATCGCCTTTACCATCATGTCCGGCATGATTAAGAAGTTTAAAGAGGTGTTCCCGAACGCGCAGGTTTCCATGTATGAAGCCCAGCTTTCCTCTTTCTTACCAGCGGTTCGTGATGGGCGTCTGGACTTTGCAATCGGCACGTTAAGCGATGAGATGAAATTGCACGACCTGCATGTGGAGCCGCTGTTCGAGTCAGAGTTTGTTCTGGTTGCCAGTAAGTCCCGAACACGCACCGGCATCACTACGCTGAGCGCATTGCAAAATGAACAGTGGGTGTTGCCGCAAACGAATATGGGTTACTACAGCGAGCTTCTTACTACGTTACAAAAAAATGGCATCAGCAGTGAAAACATCGTTAAAACAGACTCGGTCGTCACAATTTATAATCTTGTTCTCAATGCTGATTTCTTAACAGTAATTCCCTGCGATATGACCACTCCATTTGGTTCAAACCAGTTTATTACTATTCCGGTAGAAGAGGCCTTACCGGTCGCGCGTTACGCCGCCGTCTGGTCTAAAAATTATCGAATTAAAAAAGCAGCATCAATTTTGGTGGAATTAGCCAAAGAATATTCATCATATAATTGCCAGCGACGAAAGCAATTAATTGAAGTTGATTAAAGATTAAACTCGATTTAATACGGAATTAATGCCATCGGTCTATATCAGACGTTGGTCACGGCTATCTATTTACTTTAATACCCAGGTAAGAGGTTCTAATGCACATTACATACGATCTCCCAGTTGCAATTGAAGATATCCTCGAAGCGAAAAAAAGACTGGCGGGGAAAATTTATAAAACGGGAATGCCTCGCTCTAACTATTTTAGTGAACGTTGCAAAGGGGAAATTTTCCTTAAGTTTGAGAACATGCAGCGTACTGGTTCATTTAAAATTCGCGGCGCCTTTAACAAGCTCAGTTCTTTAACTGAAGCGGAAAGATGTAAAGGCGTGGTGGCCTGCTCTGCAGGTAACCATGCGCAAGGGGTTTCCCTCTCTTGTGCGATGCTCGGTATTGACGGCAAAGTGGTGATGCCAAAAGGCGCACCGAAGTCTAAAGTGGCTGCTACCTGCGACTACTCCGCAGAAGTTGTGCTGCACGGTGACAACTTCAACGACACGATCGCTAAAGTGAGCGAGATTGTTGAAACTGAAGGCCGCATCTTTATTCCGCCTTATGATGATCCGAAAGTGATTGCCGGCCAGGGGACTATCGGTCTGGAAATTCTGGAAGATCTGTATGATGTCGATAACGTGATTGTGCCAATTGGTGGCGGCGGACTGATTGCCGGTATTGCGATAGCCATTAAATCCATCAACCCGACCATAAAAATTATTGGCGTACAGTCTGAAAACGTTCACGGCATGGCGGCTTCTTTCCACGCTGGAGAAATAACCACACACCGAACGACCGGCACCCTGGCGGATGGTTGTGACGTCTCCCGCCCGGGTACTTTGACCTATGAAATCGTTCGTGAGTTAGTGGATGACATTGTCCTGGTCAGCGAAGATGAAATTCGCAACAGTATGGTGGCATTAATTCAGCGAAATAAAGTTGTGACAGAAGGTGCAGGTGCGCTGGCATGTGCTGCATTATTAAGCGGGAAATTAGATAGCTACATCCAGAATAGAAAAACAGTCAGCATTATTTCTGGCGGTAATATCGACCTTTCTCGTGTATCCCAAATTACTGGTTTAGTTGACGCTTAATATATTTCGTTGAGGATAGGATATGAGTACTACTGATAGCATTGTATCCAGCCAGACAAAACAATCGTCCTGGCGCAAATCGGACACCACCTGGACACTGGGTTTATTTGGTACAGCCATCGGCGCCGGGGTGTTGTTCTTCCCTATCCGCGCAGGCTTTGGCGGGCTGATCCCCATTCTGTTAATGCTGGTGTTAGCGTACCCCATCGCGTTCTATTGCCACCGTGCACTGGCGCGCCTGTGTCTTTCCGGTTCTAACCCTTCCGGCAACATCACAGAAACGGTTGAAGAGCATTTTGGTAAAACGGGCGGCGTGGTCATCACGTTCCTCTACTTCTTTGCGATTTGCCCACTGCTGTGGATTTATGGCGTCACCATTACCAACACCTTTATGACCTTCTGGGAAAACCAGTTGCAGATGCCAGCGCTTAATCGTGGCTTCGTCGCGCTGTTCCTGCTGCTGTTGATGGCATTCGTCATCTACTTCGGTAAAGATCTGATGGTTAAAGTGATGAGCTTCCTGGTATGGCCATTCATTGCCAGCCTGGTACTTATCTCTCTGTCCCTGATCCCTTACTGGAACTCAGCGGTTATCCAGCAGGTGGATCTCAGCAATATAGCGTTGACCGGGCATGACGGTATTCTGGTCACCGTATGGCTGGGTATTTCCATCATGGTGTTCTCCTTCAACTTCTCGCCAATTGTTTCCTCTTTCGTGGTGTCTAAACGCGAAGAGTATGAAAAAGATTATGGCCGCGAATTTACCGAGCAGAAATGTTCCAAGATCATCTCCCGCGCCAGTATGCTGATGGTTGCAGTGGTCATGTTCTTCGCCTTTAGCTGCCTGTTCACGCTGTCTCCGGCAAATATGGCCGAAGCCAAAGCGCAGAACATTCCGGTACTGTCATACCTGGCGAACCACTTTGCTTCACTGTCCGGCACCAAGTCGACCTTCGCGACCGTTCTGGAATACGGTGCTTCTATCATCGCACTGGTCGCTATCTTCAAATCTTTCTTCGGCCACTATCTGGGCACGCTGGAAGGTCTGAACGGTCTGGTCCTGAAGTTTGGTTATAAGGGTGATAAGACCAAAGTCTCCGTTGGCAAACTTAATATCATCAGCATGGTCTTCATCATGGGTTCCACCTGGGTTGTGGCTTACGCCAACCCGAATATCCTGGACCTGATTGAAGCGATGGGTGCGCCAATTATCGCCTCACTGCTCTGCTTGCTGCCGATGTATGCCATCCGTAAAGCGCCGTCTCTGGCGAAATACCGTGGCCGTCTGGATAACGTGTTTGTTACTGCGATTGGTCTGCTGACTATCCTGAACATCGTCTACAAACTGTTTTAATCCTTAAGCTCAGGATGAGCGGAGTAGTGAAATGAATGAGTTTCCGGTAGTACTGGTTATTAATTGCGGTTCATCTTCCATTAAATTCTCAGTGCTGGATGCAGCCAACTGTGATGTTTTAATGGCGGGAATTGCAGACGGTATTAACTCTGAAAATGCGTTCATAGCAATTAATGGTGGGGAGCCGGCTAAGCTGGCTCACCACAGCTACGAAGACGCATTAAAGGCTATTGCCGCTGAACTGGAACAACGTAATTTAATGGACAGCGTGGCCTTAATTGGCCACCGCATTGCCCACGGTGGAAGTATCTTTACGGAATCAGCGATAATTACAGATGACGTTATCGATAATATTCGTCGGGTATCTCCTTTAGCACCATTACATAATTATGCGAACCTGAGCGGGATTGAATCCGCACAGCATCTTTTCCCAGGTGTACAGCAGGTGGCGGTATTTGATACCAGCTTCCACCAGACGATGGCACCTGAAGCCTATCTGTACGGTTTACCGTGGAAATATTACGAGGAGCTGGGTGTTCGTCGTTATGGCTTCCACGGCACGTCGCACCGCTATGTTTCTCAGAGAGCGCACGAGCTTCTCGACCTCCAGGATGATGATTCTGGCCTGGTTGTCGCGCACCTGGGTAACGGCGCGTCCATCTGTGCGGTCCGTAACGGACAAAGCGTGGATACCTCAATGGGTATGACGCCGCTGGAAGGACTGATGATGGGCACGCGTAGCGGTGATGTGGACTTTGGCGCAATGGCGTGGATCGCCAGTGAAACCAATCAGACGCTGAGCGACCTTGAGCGTGTCGTTAATAAAGAGTCTGGCCTGCTGGGTATTTCCGGTTTGTCCTCTGACTTACGTACGCTGGAAAAAGCCTGGCACGAAGGACACGAGCGTGCGCAGCTGGCGATTAAAACCTTTGTGCATCGTATTGCACGCCATATCGCCGGACATGCTGCATCGTTACATCGTCTTGATGGGATTATTTTCACCGGCGGCATTGGTGAAAACTCAGTCTTAATTCGCCGTCTGGTGATTGAACATCTGGCCGTATTAGGTGTGAATATCGACAGCGAAATGAATAGTCTGCCAAATTCTCATGGCGAGAGAATTATCTCTGCTAATGATGCTCGAGTTATTTGTGCAGTTATTCCGACGAATGAAGAGAAAATGATTGCTCGTGATGCCATTCATTTAGGCAGAATTAACACACCAGTAGAATTTGCATAATTAATTTTCTGTAGAGAGATTATTTTTCATGAAGGTAAATATCGATACCAGCGATATGCTGTATGCCGACGCGTGGCTTGGCTTTAAAGGTACGGACTGGAAAGAAGAAATTAATGTCCGTGATTTTATTCAGCATAACTACACGCCTTATGAAGGGGATGAATCTTTCCTCGCCGAAGCGACGCCGGCAACCACCGCATTGTGGGAAAAAGTCATGGCGGGCATCCGTATTGAAAACTCGACGCATGCGCCGGTAGATTTCGATACCAATATTGCCACTACGATCACCGCGCACGATGCCGGTTATATTGAACAAGAACTGGAAAAGATCGTCGGTCTGCAAACGGATAAGCCGCTGAAGCGTGCGCTGCATCCGTTCGGCGGCATCAACATGATCAAAAGCTCTTTTGATGCTTACGGTCGTGAAATGGATGCTGATTTTGAGTACCAGTATACCGAACTGCGTAAAACCCATAACCAGGGCGTGTTCGACGCGTATTCCCCGGATATGCTGCGCTGCCGTAAGTCCGGCGTATTAACCGGTCTGCCGGATGGCTATGGCCGTGGTCGTATCATTGGCGATTACCGCCGTGTTGCGTTGTACGGTATTCGCTACCTGGTGCGTGAACGCGAGCAGCAGTTTGCCGATCTCCAGTCGAATCTGGAGTGGGGGCAGAATCTGGAGGCGACGATTCGCCTGCGTGAAGAGCTGTCTGAGCACCGTCGTGCGCTGCTGCAAATGCAGGAAATGGCGGCGAAGTACGGTTGCGATATTTCCCGTCCGGCGCGTAACGCACAGGAAGCCGTACAGTGGGTGTATTTTGCTTATCTGGCCGCGGTGAAATCGCAGAACGGCGGCGCGATGTCGCTGGGCCGTACTGCATCGTTCCTCGACATTTACATTGAGCGCGACTTCAAAGCCGGTATCTTAAACGAGCAGCAGGCGCAGGAGTTGATCGACCACTTCATCATGAAGATCCGCATGGTGCGCTTCCTGCGTACCCCGGAATTCGACACCCTGTTCTCCGGCGATCCTATCTGGGCGACCGAAGTTATTGGTGGGATGGGGCTGGACGGCCGCACGCTGGTCACCAAAAACTCGTTCCGCTACCTGCATACGCTGCACACCATGGGACCGGCACCTGAGCCGAACCTGACGGTGCTGTGGTCTGAAGGCTTACCGATTGCCTTCAAAAAATATGCCGCACAGGTGTCTATCGTCACGTCGTCTTTACAGTATGAAAATGACGATCTGATGCGCGCTGACTTTGAAAGCGATGACTATGCCATTGCCTGCTGCGTCAGCCCGATGGTCATCGGCAAACAAATGCAGTTCTTTGGTGCGCGTGCCAACCTCGCCAAAACATTGCTGTACGCAATCAACGGCGGTGTGGATGAGAAGCTGAAAATCCAGGTCGGGCCGAAAACTGCGCCGCTGATGGATGACGTGCTGGATTACGACACGGTGATGGAGAGCCTGGACCACTTTATGGACTGGCTGGCCGTGCAGTACATCAGTGCGCTGAACATCATTCACTATATGCACGACAAGTACAGCTACGAAGCCTCGCTGATGGCGCTGCACGATCGTGATGTTTATCGCACCATGGCATGCGGTATGGCGGGTCTGTCCGTTGCTGCGGACTCCCTGTCGGCTATCAAGTACGCTCGCGTCAAACCGATCCGTGATGAAAACGGCCTGGCGGTCGACTTCGAAATTGAAGGTGACTATCCGCAGTACGGTAACAACGATGAGCGCGTAGACAGCATTGCCTGCGACCTGGTTGAACGCTTTATGAAGAAAATTAAAGTGTTGCCAACCTATCGCAACGCGGTGCCGACGCAGTCCATTCTGACCATCACCTCTAACGTGGTGTACGGCCAGAAAACCGGGAATACCCCGGACGGGCGTCGCGCAGGTACGCCGTTTGCGCCAGGTGCGAACCCGATGCACGGCCGCGATCGCAAAGGTGCCGTCGCCTCGTTGACCTCGGTGGCTAAACTGCCGTTTACCTATGCCAAAGATGGTATCTCGTACACCTTCTCGATTGTGCCGGCTGCACTGGGCAAAGAAGATAGCGTGCGTAAAACCAACCTGGTCGGTCTGCTGGACGGTTATTTCCATCATGAAGCGCATGTCGAAGGCGGTCAGCACCTGAACGTCAACGTCATGAACCGCGAAATGCTGATGGATGCTATTGAGCACCCGGAAAACTATCCGAACCTGACGATCCGCGTGTCTGGCTATGCGGTGCGCTTTAACGCGCTGACCCGCGAACAGCAGCAGGACGTTATTTCACGTACTTTCACCCAGGCGCTTTAACGCCGGAGGGGTTATGAGAAAAGTTATTGCAACCGACTGTGCGCCAGGGGCGATTGGGCCTTACGTACAGGGCGTGGATCTGGGCAGCATGGTGTTGACCTCAGGTCAAATCCCGGTATGTCCGCAGACCGGTGAAGTTGCCGAACACGTGACCGATCAGGCGCGTCAGAGTCTGGAAAACGTGAAAGCGATCGTTGAGTCCGCCGGTTTGAAAGTGAACGATATCGTGAAGACCACCGTTTTCGTGGCCGATCTGAACGACTTCGCCACCATTAATCAGGTGTATCAGCAGTTCTTTGATGAGCACGAGGCTATCTATCCGGCACGCAGCTGTGTGCAGGTTGCTCGCTTGCCGAAGGATGTGAAGCTGGAGATTGAAGCCATCGCCGTACGCGGCGACACGGTGT
>NZ_SZXN01000069.1:50503-60034 GCF_005281195.1 Citrobacter sp. wls613 | reverse complement strand
CGCGGGGCGATCGTCAGGATCGCCCCGATCCCGTTAATGAGTGTGAAACCTGGTCTTCACTGAACGGCAATCCGAGGGTGTGGATATGATTAGCGCATTCGATATTTTTAAGATTGGCATTGGACCTTCCAGCTCCCATACCGTGGGGCCAATGAACGCAGGTAAAAGCTTTATCGACCAACTGGTCAGTTGCGGAGAATTGCACCAGACCACGCGCATTGTGGTCGATCTTTATGGTTCACTCTCCCTGACCGGAAAAGGTCATGCGACCGATGTCGCCATCATGATGGGCCTCGCAGGTAACAGTCCGCAAAACGTGCAGATTGATACCATTGCGGGTTTTACCCAGGACGTGGCCCGTACCGGACGTCTCCCGGTGGCAGAGGGCACGCATATCGTTGATTTCCCTCCTGCTGAGAACATTCTCTTCCATAGCGAAACGCTCCCGCGCCATGAAAATGGTATGCGCATCACCGCGTGGAACAGCAACGAGACGCTATTAAGCAAAACCTATTACTCCGTTGGCGGTGGTTTTATCGTTGAGGAGGATCACTTTGGTCAGGCGCACGACGTTGAAGCGCATGTACCGTACAATTTCCATTCTGCCAGCGAGCTGCTGAAACTGTGTGAGCGAAACGGGCTTTCCGTTTCCGGCCTGATGATGCAAAACGAGCTGGCGATGCGCAGTAAAGATGAGATTGACGCGGGTTTTGCGGCAATCTGGGATGTCATGCACGCCGGTATCGAGCGCGGTATGAACACCGAAGGCGTCCTGCCCGGCCCGCTTAACGTTCCGCGTCGCGCCGTGGCATTACGTCGGTTGCTGGTTTCCAGCGACAATCTGTCCAGTGACCCAATGAACGTCATCGACTGGATTAACATGTTCGCACTGGCCGTGAGCGAAGAGAACGCCGCGGGGTGCCGGGTTGTTACCGCCCCGACAAACGGTGCGTGTGGCATTATCCCCGCCGTGCTGGCCTATTACGACAAGTTCCGCCGCCCGGTGAATGCGAACTCCATCGCCCGTTATTTACTGGCTGCGGGGGCGATAGGCGCGCTGTATAAGATGAATGCGTCTATCTCTGGGGCCGAAGTGGGCTGCCAGGGTGAGATTGGTGTGGCCTGTTCCATGGCTGCCGCCGGACTGACAGAACTGCTTGGCGGGAGCCCGGCGCAGGTCTGTATTGCCGCTGAAATCGCCATGGAGCATAACCTGGGGTTAACCTGCGATCCGGTCGCCGGACAGGTGCAAATTCCGTGCATTGAACGTAATGCGATCAACGCAGTAAAAGCGGTTAACGCCGCGCGTATGGCGCTGCGCCGCACGTCAGAACCTCGGGTGTCGCTCGATAAAGTTATCGAGACGATGTATGAAACCGGCAAAGACATGAACGATAAATACCGCGAAACCTCGCGCGGTGGTCTGGCGATCAAAGTAGTGTGTATGTGAGTTAATCAAAATAGCATGACCAAAAAGGTGCACAGAAGTGCACCTTTTTTTGTTGTGATCTGCTTCAAAAACAGAAATCGATCCCACCTTTGATGTTTTCAAGAGAAAATCTTTCTTTACCTGTAGGGATTATAGGGTTTTGTTTGTGAAGTTTTTCTCTGACCCTGAGCGTATGATTTTCTTCATTCTAAGAGCTCGCCTGCATCTTATGAATTGCGTATCGCCTTGACGCAATACGAAAAAAATAAAAAAACCTCTACCTACACATTAAGCGGGAAATTATGGAAACGGCTACGAATAACAGCGTAATACTCGACGCATCCGCTCCGGCGCGCCGGGCGGGAATGACCGAAAGTGAATGGCAGGAAGCCATTAAATTCGACAGCATGGACACCGGTTGGGTCATTATGAGTATCGGTATGGCGATTGGCGCGGGGATTGTTTTTCTTCCCGTCCAGGTGGGTCTGATGGGGTTGTGGGTATTCCTGCTGTCCTCGATTATCGGCTATCCCGCGATGTATTTGTTCCAGCGTCTGTTCATCAACACGCTGGCTGAATCTCCAGAGTGCAAAGATTACCCAAGCGTCATTAGCGGTTATTTAGGCAAAAACTGGGGCATCCTGTTAGGGGCGTTGTATTTTGTGATGTTGGTTATCTGGATGTTTGTTTATTCCACCGCCATCACTAACGACAGCGCTTCGTATCTGCATACATTTGGCGTGACCGAAGGGTTACTGTCCGACAGCCCGTTCTATGGCCTGGTGCTGATTTGCATCCTGGTGGCTATCTCGTCACGCGGTGAAAAATTACTGTTTAAAATCTCCACCGGCATGGTGTTGACCAAGCTGCTGGTCGTTGCCGCCCTTGGCGTGTCGATGGTCGGGATGTGGCATTTGCATAACGCTGGCTCGCTGCCGCCGATGGGGCTGCTGATTAAGAATGCGATTATTACGCTGCCCTTTACGCTGACCTCGATTCTGTTTATTCAAACCTTAAGCCCGATGGTTATCTCGTACCGTTCTCGCGCAAAATCCATTGAGGTCGCGCGTCATAAAGCGCTGCGCGCCATGAACATCGCGTTTGGCATACTGTTTGTCACTGTCTTCTTCTACGCCGTCTCTTTCACCCTGGCAATGGGCCATGATGAAGCGGTGAAAGCCTACGAGCAGAACATTTCCGCCCTGGCGATTGCCGCACAGTTTATTAGCGGTGACGGCGCGGGTTGGGTGAAAATCGTCAGCGTTATTCTGAACATCTTTGCCGTGATGACCGCCTTCTTCGGTGTGTACTTAGGCTTCCGTGAAGCGACTCAAGGCATTGTGATGAATGTGCTGCGTCGCTACATGTCTGCTGAGAAGATCAACGAAATCTTCGTTCAGCGCGGCATCATGGTCTTCGCTATTTTACTGGCCTGGAGTGCAATTGTGCTCAATGCGCCGGTACTGAGCTTCACCTCTATTTGTAGCCCAATCTTCGGCATGGTGGGCTGTTTGATCCCGGCCTGGCTGGTCTACAAAGTTCCTGCACTGCACAAATATAAAGGCGCTTCCCTGTACCTGATCATCATCACAGGCCTGCTGTTGTGCGTTTCTCCGTTCCTGGCATTTTCTTGAGTTATCTGAGTGAAGGTCGTTGCTATGTTTGAGACTACATTGAATCCATTATGGGACTGTTTTATCCGCGCGGTGCAGGAAGAAGTCAAACCTGCCCTGGGCTGCACCGAACCTATCTCTCTGGCTTTGGCGGCGGCAGTCGCATCCGCTGAGCTGAACGGCGCGGTTGAACGCATTGATGCGTGGGTCTCACCCAACCTGATGAAAAACGGCATGGGCGTGACCGTACCGGGCACCGGAATGGTCGGGTTGCCCGTCGCCGCTGCGCTGGGTGCGCTGGGTGGCAATGCCCTCGCGGGTTTAGAAGTGCTGAAGGATGCGTCCGCAGAGGCCATCGCCGACGCCAAAGCCATGCTGGCTGCCGGAAACGTGGCGGTGATGCTGCAGCAACCTTGCGAAGATATTCTCTTCTCACGCGCTAAGGTGTACAGCCGTGACGGGTGGGCGTGCGTCACGATTGTTGGCGGTCATACCAACATTGTGCACATCGAAACCCATAATGGTGTGGTGTTCAGTAAAGAAGAACAGACGCAGGATGAAGAGCTGGATTCGCCGCTGGCGGTGTTATCCCACACCTCGCTGGAAGAGATTCTGGCGTTTGTGAATGCGGTGCCGTTTGAGTCCATCCGCTTTATTCTGCAGGCGGCAAAACTAAACGGGGCGCTGTCTCAGGAAGGGTTACGCGGGACATGGGGATTACATATCGGTGCTACGCTGGAGAAGCAGTGTGCCCGTGGCCTGCTGGCAAACGATCTTTCAACCGCTATTCTGATCCGTACCAGTGCGGCGTCGGATGCGAGAATGGGCGGCGCGACGCTGCCGGCGATGAGTAACTCCGGTTCCGGGAACCAGGGGATCACCGCCACGGTTCCGGTGATGGTGGTGGCCGAGCACTTTGGTGCGGATGATGAAAAACTGGCGCGTGCGCTGATGTTGTCACACCTGAGTGCAATCTATATCCATCATCAGCTTCCTCGCTTGTCGGCTCTGTGTGCGGCAACGACGGCGGCGATGGGCGCGGCGGCGGGGATGGCATGGCTGGTGGATGGGCGCTATAACACCATCGCTATGGCGATCAGCAGCATGATTGGCGATGTGAGTGGGATGATTTGCGATGGCGCGTCAAACAGCTGTGCGATGAAAGTGTCTACCAGCGCGTCGGCGGCATGGAAGGCGGTACTCATGGCGCTGGACGATACGGCAGTGACCGGTAACGAAGGGATTGTGGCGCATAATGTCGAGCAATCTATTGCGAATCTGTGTGCGCTGGCATGTCGTTCGATGCAGGAAACCGACAAGCAGATCATTGAGATCATGGCCAGCAAAGCGCATTAATCTGTAGGCCGGGTAAGGCGTAACCGCCACCCGGCGTCAGTCTGAGCCGCCTTATCAGGCGGCGTCTTCTTCTTCCTGCCTTTGCTCGGCATCGGCAACAATCGCTTCCAGTTCCGTCAGCATATCTTCATAGCCAAAGGTTTTGGTCTGGACGACCGTGTCCTGAATTTTGGCTTTGACCGCCGGCTTACGCTTTTTTGACGCTTTCTTGCTCATAGTCGTACTCCCTTGTTTTTCCTGACTATACGGGCAAATCTATCAGCAAAGCGCGCAAAGGCGTATCGGCAACTAATGTTATGTTAGCTTCGTCACGAATAAATGCGCCATCACCACAGGTCAGCGCTTCTTTTTCTGCTCCAGCCGTTAGCGCATGGAACGTGCCGTGGATCGACTGCAGATAGGCGCGGGGGCCGTGTAATTGAAAACTCAGTGATTCACCTTGCTTCAATTCGACATGGTGTATCCACACCTGCTGGCGAAGATGCAGGCTGCCTTGTTCTCCGTCCGGGGAGGCGATCAGTTGATGCTTGCCGGTCGCCAGTGTGGCTTTCTGTACACAGGCATTTTCCCGCTGCGGGCAGGCGTCCAGCCATAATTGCATGCGGGTTAATGGCTTATCCTTGTTAAGGTTGTGCTCGCTGTAGCTAATCCCAGGCTGCGTGGCGAGCAGTAAAACCTCACCGGCTTTTGCCCGGACATGGTTGCCTTCGCTGTCGCGATATTCCGCTTCCCCTTCAAGGATCAGGTTGACAATATCCACCTTCGGATAGGTACGCGGCTGGAAAGAGGCCCCCGGTGCCAGAACTTCCTGGTTCAGAACACGCAGCGAGGCGTAACCCAGCAGCTTAGGATCAAAATAGTGTCCAAAGGAGAAGGTATAACGGGCTTGCAGCCAGCCGTAGTCTGCCTGTCCGCACTGTTTTGCTGTTCGGGTAGTAATCATCTTTCTTGACCTCTCTTTACTTCCTTTTATGTTAAATGGCTGGACGCTGTATTGTTAGCCAGATATTCTGCCCGGTATGTTCAAATTTCCTGAATGAGAACGACATGGCCAAAGAAAGGGCATTAACGCTTGAAGCGTTACGCGTAATGGATGCAATCGACAGACGTGGCAGCTTTGCCGCTGCGGCGGACGAACTGGGGCGCGTTCCTTCCGCTCTCAGCTATACCATGCAAAAGCTGGAAGAAGAGCTGGATGTGGTGTTGTTTGACCGCTCAGGCCATCGCACAAAATTTACTAACGTTGGACGCATGCTACTGGAACGTGGGCGCGTGCTGCTCGAGGCGGCTGATAAGCTGACCACCGATGCCGAAGCGCTGGCCCGCGGCTGGGAAACGCATCTGACGATCGTCACCGAAGCGCTGGTACCCACGGCAGCGTTCTTTCCGCTCATCGACCGGCTCGCCGTGAAGGCCAATACTCAGCTTTCAGTGATCACTGAGGTGCTGGCTGGGGCATGGGAACGCCTGGAGCAGGGAAGGGCGGATATCGTGATCGCCCCGGATATGCATTTTCGTTCATCGTCAGAAATTAATTCCCGCAAGCTGTACACGCTGATGAACGTCTACGTGGCCGCGCCGGATCATCCTATCCATCAGGAGCCGGAGCCGTTGTCGGAAGTGACCCGAGTGAAATACCGGGGCATTGCGGTGGCGGATACCGCCCGTGAGCGCCCGGTGCTGACCGTCCAGTTACTGGATAAACAGCCGCGCCTGACGGTGAGTTCAATCGAAGATAAGCGCCAGGCGCTGTTGGCCGGGCTGGGTGTGGCGACCATGCCGTATCCGCTGGTGGAAGAGGATATTGCCGCAGGTCGTTTGCGCGTGGTGAGCCCGGAGTCCACCAACGAAATTGATATCATCATGGCCTGGCGACGGGACAGTATGGGTGAGGCCAAATCCTGGTGTCTGCGCGAAATTCCGAAGCTGTTTGTGGGGAAATAGCAGGACTGTTACGCCGGATGCGGTGCAAGCACCTTATCCGGCCTACAAGACGGAGTAGGTTGTAGGCCTGATAAGCGCAGCGCCATCAGGCATCTCTACGTGCTACGTCAGGACAGTTGTTTAGGGTCTGTACCGAAGCGGTTGCTTCCCGGCGTGCCGTTCTGACAGTTGAAAATAATGATAACCAACCAGCCAATAATGGGGATCAACAGGATCAGCAGCCACCATGCAGAACGGTCGGTGTCATGCAAACGACGGAACTGCACTGCCCACCACGGTATAAATACCAGCACACCATAAATCGTCGTTAATACGCCTTCTCCCCCGGCGCGTTGCCAGCCAAGCATGTTGTCCAGGATGCTGAGTACGAAAGAAAAGATGATGTTGACCAGAACAAACATCCAGTACTCTTTGCGCCGAGCCCGGCCGCCAAAACCAAAATAGTTCTTAAGAACGTTTAGATACCAATCCATTTGCGCCTCATTTTGCGTTCAATCACTTGTTTTTAAAGTAATCAAATTAAGAATAGCTGCGAATGAAATGGTGGTAAATATTTGTCGTATTAATTATTTGCCCACATCGGAGCATTGCTTGTCAGTTAAACATTATGGAGAACATGTGATTCCGCCTCAGGGTTCCGTTCACCTCAGCAGTATTATTTCTCTGAAGTGCAGATACCCGTGAACGTGCAAGGGAGGCTCACCGCCACCTCCCTTGCAACCCAGGCTCCCGGCGGGAAAATCGTCGCTGCGCGAGTTATTCGTCTTATTCCGTCTGCCTGTCGGGTCGGGGCCGAGCCTGCATCCCTGCAGGCCGTCCCCTCTGCCCGCATCCCTGCGGACAGACCCGGTCAGCCGTCAACGCCTCATCGATTTTCAGCCGGACCAGGGTGTCGCTTCAGCGCTCTGGCTTTCAGCTATATCCGTTTTGCTGTTCAGAGATATTCAAGTAAAAGCACAGGTGGACAGGTGTGGGGTGGTCCGGCTGAAAATTGCCGACGTGTTTCCGTAAGGCCGGGAGAACCCGCAAGGATGCGGGTTCAGGGCGCGTTTTGCAGGGATGCTACCTCGCGCCCGGCCCGGTAGCCTGGAGGAATAAGCGTAGGGGATTGCGAAGCAACAATTTTCCGTGCCGGGAGCCGGGATTGTAAAGGGCGTGGCGAAGAACGCCCTTTACACGTTCACCGTAATCAGTGCTTCAGAGAAATGATTAACATGAGGTGAACGGAACCCTTTCTCTGAGGTAGCATGTTCATTACTTCCGTCAATACAGGTTTATACTTTCTGAAACTGAAGCGTTAACTGAACGGCATTGCCCAGATGAGACCCGTGTAAATCAGGCGAAACGGCTGTCTCGTCCATGTGGCTCGTTGAGATCCTGCCATGGCCCGATTGAAATAATACCGGTCGGATTGATGGTTTTGTGGCTACGGAAGTAGTGATGACGGATATGGTCAAAATTGACGGTCTCCGCAATGCCCGGCATCTGGTAAATATCGCGCAGGAAACCGTACAGATTCAGGTAGTCACTGATGCGGTGCTTATCGCACTTGAAGTGGGTAACATACACCGGATCAAAGCGTACCAGCGTGGTCCACAGGCGAATATCTGCCTCGGTCAACTGGTCGCCGGTCAGATAGCGATGCTGACCCAGAATCTGCTCCAGTCGCGCCAGTGAGTGAAACACTTTATCAACCGCCTCATCATATGCCTCCTGACTGGTGGCAAAACCGGCTTTATAGACGCCATTATTGACGTTGTCATAAATCCAGCTGTTCAGCTCGTCAATTTTACTTTGCAGGGCAGGCGGGTAGTAATCACCGGCTTTGGCGCCCAGTGCATCAAACGCCGTGTTAAACATGCGGATGATCTCCGCCGATTCATTACTGACGATGGTGTGATTCTTTTTATCCCACAGCACCGGTACGGTGACGCGGCCGCTGTACTGCGGGTCGGCATGCAAATAGAGCTGATAGAGAAACTCGTGCTGGTAGAGCGTATCTCCCGTGGCGGCCGGGAAATTATCATCAAACGTCCAGCCGTTCTCTAGCATCAGCGGATGCACAACGGAAACGGAGATAAATGGCTCCAGACCTTTGAGCGTGCGTAGAATCAGCGTGCGATGCGCCCACGGACAGGCGAGGGAAACGTACAGGTGGTAACGGTCTTTTTCGGCGGCAAAACCGCCTGTGCCGGTCGGGCCAGGTTCGCCATCCGCGGTGAGCCAGTTACGGAAAGCCGATGCAGAACGTTGAAATTTTCCCCCGGTAGATTTTGTGTCATACCAGGTGTCATGCCAGACGCCGTCAATAAGTTGTCCCATGGTTTTGCCTCCTCAGATAGCAAAAGCGAGGAGATGTCTCCTCGCTTTTTGATGCGTTTAGTATAGCTTGCTTACCACTTTTTATTCAGTACGCGGTCAATGCTGAATGCGCCTGGACCGGTGATAGCCAGCAGCAGGAAACCGCCTGCGATGGTTAAGTTTTTCATGAACATCAGCGAGTTCATCCCTTCCGCAAAGTTGCTGTGGAAGATGAACGCGGTCAGCACCGTGAAGCCTGCGGTAAACAGCGCGGTAGTACGGGTCAGGAAGCCGAACAGAATGGCCAGGCCGCCGCCGAACTCAAGCAGAATAACCAGCGGTAACATGAACCCCGGAACGCCCATGGCTTCCATATATTGTTGGGTACCCGCATATCCGCTGATTTTTCCCCAGCCTGCAGAAATAAACAGGATTGGCATCAGAATGCGCGCTACCAGTACACCAACATCTTCTAATTTTTTCATCGTACTCTCCAGGAAACCACTCAGGCGGCTGATTTTGTTTTTTGTTGCATTAACGCTGTATAGGGCGTTATTGCTGTCGATGGAGAGAATCATAAACGTGACGAATGACAATTGTTAGCAAGGAAAACTGTCAGTATTTTTCAAAAATTTTGAGTGAAGGGGGGTGATAGAATGAAGTAGGCCTTGCCATCAGGCCTACGTGGGGAGAACAGAAGAGATTAACCGCGCAGTTGCTGCTGTCTGATGGTCGCTTTGACCAGTCGCCAGGCGCTCCAGACGCTAAAGCCGCGTTTGGCCCAACGGACGAGCATATTTGGGTGGCGAATAGTACGAACGGCTATGATGCTGCTGCCAACCAGTATCCACGAGCGCAGGTTCAACAGCGTGTTCCAGCCGCGATCGT
>NZ_SZXN01000069.1:0-50462 GCF_005281195.1 Citrobacter sp. wls613 | reverse complement strand
GACCTCCAGCCAGTCGCGGCGGGTGGCGGTCAGATCCAGCCGTTGCTGCTGGATCTGACTAAGCAGCAGCGCCTTACGTTTTTCGCGTTCGACTTTACTGCTCATTATGCATCATCCTCCAGGGCCTGCCTGTCGTTAGCAAGTTCATGGCGGGTATGACGTAACAGCGTTGACTTACGGGCTTTACGTAGCGTCCATATCCCGCCAATGAGCGCCAGAAGCAACAGCACAACGGTGGTGGCTATCATCGCGTTGAGACGGTACTGAGGGTCAATGGCCCAGATGATAAGCACCATCAGGCTCATCAGGCCAAATGCTGCGAACAGCATAGTTAGCCCCAGCATCAGCAGTAGCTGAAAGAGGTTGGCTTTTTCCTCTTCCAGTTCAACAACGGCCAGACGTAACCGGGTCTCAACTATCTCAACGAGGATCGTGATGATCCGTTGTCCGATACCCAGTACGTTTTTGCCTGGACCTTGTGCGTGATCGGAGTCCGCCATTGTTAGCGGCGCGACAGCAGTACGCCAAGCACCACGCCGACCGCAGCGCCAATACCAACGCCTGTCCATGGATTTTCGCGTACGTAGTTGTCGGCTTTTGCCGCGGCTTCGCGAGTTTGCTTAGCAATCACATCGCTGGTTTCACCCAGGCGATTGCGGCTCTCTTTCAGCGCGCGTTCTGCTTTACTGCGAATTTTACTCAACTCTTCTTTCGACTTATCGCCAGAGGAGCTCAGTACCTCTTCAAGCGTATCCGCAAGGGATTTCAGCTCAGCGCGCAGGTGTTCCGTAGCATTATCTTTTGACATAGTTTTCTCCAGGTGAGTGGGTCGTTACCGTACTTAGTAATCGCGTGACTCGAGTTCTTTCAGTTCAGTCTGAGCTTCGGCAAGCTTGCGCTCGCGTTTGGTGATTTTATCTGTATCGCCTTTTTGTTTCGCCTCGGCGAGATCACGTTTACGCTCGGCGATCTCATCTTTCTGTTCTGCAATTTTTTTCTGATGCTCGGCACGTAGCTTGCTGTCAGAACAATTGGCCCGGACTTCGCTCAGGGCCTTGTTCAGGCCGTTGATACGACTCTGATTGTTGTGCTTTTCGGCATAGCTAATCTCCCGCTGAATATCGTGTTCTTTTTCCTGACAGAGGGTGTTGGCGTAGCTGCTGGCACTGAGAGCGAAAAGGGTAACAGCCAAAGCGATGCGGTATTTCATACTTGAACCTTCCATTGTGATTCGACCCGGTAACGCGAGGGTCGTTGCTCCAGATAAAAAAGCGTGGGCCATAAACCCAGCTTATTAATCATAGGCACTAAACGGCGAAATCACCAAAGTGGGTGAAATAATTCAGATTCCTGGAAGTTAACCAAAACGGTGTGGGTTATCACGCAAACGTGATAACCACTGCACCGCCTGATTATCATCATCCTGTTGGGCGATGACGAAGCCGTGCGGTAACGTTCTGTCGAGAACGACCTTCGCGGCTGCGCTTTGCGCGCTGGAATCAAAGGTGATCAGCAGCGCATCATTTTGCGGGGTAATGCTTTTAAAGCGAATGCCGTTGGCATCCAGATGATGCCAGATAGAAAAACCGTCTGGCATGCTGGCGCCCTGATTAACGGCGCGAATGGCTAGCGTCGACTCCTGCTGACGAATGGCAGACCAGGTCAGGATAAGCGCGCCTAAAAACAGGATAAAGGTGGCTGTCCAGGCCAATCGTCGGAGCGTTATGCGTGGTAGCAGCATAATTTATCCCCGGTTCCCGTATTTCTTTTTCCATAAAACAACCAGTGAACCGGCGAGGCCAAACACCAGTAAAACAACAGGAAGCAGCATCAGGCACGACATTAACTGATCTTCGTACTTGAGGAACACCGGTGTTTTGCCCAGCAGATAACCGAGTGACGTCAGGATCAAGACCCACAGCAGTCCGCTCATCCAGTTGAAGAACTGAAAGCGCGCATTGTTCAGGCCGGAGAGTCCTGCAATGGTCGGCAGCAGCGTTCTGACGAAGGCAATGAATCGCCCGACCAGCAACGCAGACAGGCCATGTTTATGGAACAGATGGTGCGCGCGCTGATGATAATGCGCGGGAAGATGAGAAAGCCAGTTTTGCACGATGCGGGTATTCCCCAGCCATCGTCCCTGAATGTAGCTGACCCAACAGCCGAGGCTGGCCGCGGTGGTGAGGAGCAGCACCGTTTGTGGAAAGCCCATTGCGCCTTTAGCAATAAGCACGCCGACCAGCACCAGTAAGCTGTCACCAGGTAAAAAGGCCGCAGGAAGCAGCCCGTTTTCCAGAAACAAAATGGTAAACAGGACAAAATACAGCATGCCAATCATCGACGGATTGGCCAGAGTTTCAAAATCCTGAGCCCACAAGGCATTCAGTAATTGAGTCAGTAGTTCCATTCAGTATTCCTGGAGAAATCGGTTGTCGTCATGCCGGTTTTCTGGAGTTTGTAACGCCGCAATATTATTGATCTTTTTTTGCATGTATCGCGGTCTGACACAAATTCACGGCCTGAACTGTTCCCTGTTAAGTTGCAAAGTAAGCAAGCACTGATACACAAAAATTCAAAACGCATGTAATTGTAACAAAGGTCAACGTAGTCCGTTATAGAAATTACGGTCGCTGAACCGTGATTTTGCTTATCGCAAAGGAGGGTGGCGAGAGGATTTACACAGGCTGACACTTTATACCTAATGCTTACCGAGCGTCAGAAACAGGCGCCCTGGCGCGCCTGTGAATATGAGAACGCTTATTTTGCCCCGTTAGCGGCCGTATCCAGATGAACCACCGGATTATCGGTAAAAAGATAACGGTCGGCGTTGAACTCAAAATCATCGCTGGTTTCGTTAAACAGCATCTGTTTGGTGTTCTCAAGGTGCTGCCACATCGCCAGTTTGGCAGCATGAGGATCTTTACGGATTAATGCCCGTAGGATCTGGTCATGGTCATCGCACCAGTTATCTACCGTGCGCAGGTCGATGTGATCGTGCAATTTCTTCCAGTACGGGTTGTGAACACGCTGAGTCCACATTTTTTCAACAATCGCCGCCAGTGCGGTATTTTGCGTTGCCAGCGCCACTTGCACATGGAACTGGAGATCCCACTCGGAGTCACGGAAGCTTTTTTCGTTGCGCGACTTCTCCTGGATTTCCATCAGTTTCATGATGTCCTGTTTGGTCACCTGGGTGGCGGCAAACTCGGCAATATTGCTCTCTATAAGCTGGCGTGCCTGCAGCAGTTCAAATGGACCGTAGCTGGCAAACTCAAGATTGGCATCTGGCGCGACGTAGTGTTTTGGCTGGTTAGAGATGACGTGGATCCCGGATCCTTTACGCACCTCAACGTAGCCCTCAACCTCGAGCATGATAATGGCTTCACGGACCACGGTACGGCTGACGTTCTTTTCATCGGCGATAAAGCGCTCGGCGGGAAGTTTTTCACCCACCAGGTAAACACCCTG
Organism: Citrobacter sp. wls613; assembly: GCF_005281195.1. NCBI lineage: Bacteria > Pseudomonadati > Pseudomonadota > Gammaproteobacteria > Enterobacterales > Enterobacteriaceae > Citrobacter > Citrobacter sp. wls613. The sequence continues at coordinate 46,994 of NZ_SZXN01000069.1, read as the reverse complement.
CTCAATGCGCGCCTTCAGATCGGCAGCAAGTTGTTGGTACAAACGTCGTGGTTCGGTGATTTCCATATGCGCTCCAGGCATGATACGGCAGACTCTATTTGTTATACCACTTTTGCGAATTTGGCTCCACTTGTGACGATAAAAAAGCCGCCAGAACGCTGGCGGCTTTGAACGTATTTCGTTGGTGATTGAGTCAGGTCAACTTTGTGGTGCGGGATCGCCGGTTTGCGGTCCCGAGTCGACCTCGCTGGCCGGTTTGTTTTGCAGCACCGTCCAGATGACTAACGCACCGAGCAGGTCGAATACTGCCAGTACCGCAAACAGTGGGCTAAAGCCGATAGTGTCAGCCAGGGCGCCCACGACCAGCGCAAACAGGGTACTTGCCAGCCAGGCAGACATCCCGGTCAGACCGTTCGCTGTAGCCACTTCATTACGACCAAAGACGTCAGAAGAGAGGGTGATCAACGCACCGGACAGGGCCTGGTGAGCAAAGCCCCCGACGCACAGCAGCGCGATGGCAATATACGGGCTGGTAAACAGACCAATCATGCCCGGGCCAATCATCAGGAATGCGCCCATGGTGACGACCATTTTACGTGACACAATCAGGTTGACGCCGAACCAGCGCTGGAACAGCGGCGGCAGATACCCACCAACGATACAGCCGAGGTCAGCAAACAGCATGGGCATCCAGGCGAACATGGCAATTTCTTTCAGGTTAAAGCCGTAAACTTTAAACATGAACAGCGGGATCCAGGCGTTAAAGGTACCCCAGGCCGGCTCTGCCAGGAAACGCGGCAGTGCAATGCCCCAGAACTGGCGGTTACGCAGGATCTGCGCGACGGACATTTTCTTCGCCGTGCCGTTTTTATGCTGTGATTCCTGGCCGTTGAGAATGTAATCACGTTCTTCGTCGGACAGTTTTTTCTGATCGCGCGGGTGTTTGTAAAACACAAGCCAGCACATGGCCCAGATGAAGCTCAGGACACCAGAGATAATGAACGCCATCTGCCAGCTGTGCATCACGATGGCCCAGACTACCAGCGGCGGCGCAATCATCGCGCCAATAGAGGAACCGACGTTAAAGTAACCGACGGCAATGGAGCGCTCTTTGGCCGGGAACCACTCCGAGCTGGCTTTCAGACCCGCTGGGATCATCGCCGCTTCAGCTGCACCGACCGCGCCTCGCGCCAGCGCCAGTCCACCCCAGCTTCCAGCCAGTGCAGTCGCGCCACAGAAGACGGCCCACAGAACGGCGAACATCGCGTAACCTATTTTTGTTCCCAGCACGTCCAGAACGTAGCCAGCAACGGGTTGCATAACGGTGTAAGCAGCAGAGTACGCTGCGATGATATAGGAATACTGTTGAGTGGAGATGTGTAACTCTTCCATCAGCGTTGGCGCAGCTGCCGCCACAGTGTTACGCGTCAGGTAACCCAGCACGGTGCCAAGCGTCACCAGTGCGATCATATACCAACGTAACCCTTTAATTTTACGCATGTAAAACCTCATCGTTTTGTTATTTCCGCGAACGAGCGGTCATCTTCCTGTGTAGGGCGGAGGATGTTCTTTTTACGAAAGGGGTGACCGAAAAAAACCGGGACTCCCCGAACTTTGCCATTTCAAGAATCGTGCTAATTCGGTTTCCGTACCGGTCAATCCGATGGTGGACCATCGGTAATTTGCATTCCGTCGGCTTATGTATTGCGACGGCAAAAAGATAACTTGTCATACAGCTTTAAAAGGTGAGTGCCATCACAAAAGTGTGAATCTTCGTGTGGTCATTATTTCGATTCAGCAAAGCCAGTGCTGGCGCGGGCTGGCGTAAGATTTACCTCTTTGAGAGTAATTTTTTTGTCGCCATTTGTTGATCTAACTCACGAAAATATCTTCAGTCTGTGGAAATTGGTGTGATAACTTTGTCAGCATCAAAACATAAGCAATCTGACGCACTCGCTGAGAGGAAGACGATAATGACCCCGTTTATGACTGAAGATTTTCTGCTGGATACCGAATTTGCCCGCCGTCTGTATCATGATTACGCCAAAGATCAGCCAATCTTCGATTACCACTGCCATCTGCCGCCGCAGCAAATCGCGGACAACTACCGTTTTAACAACCTGTATGACATCTGGCTGAAAGGCGATCACTACAAATGGCGCGCTATGCGTACTAACGGTGTTGCTGAGCGCCTGTGTACCGGCGATGCGTCCGATCGTGAGAAGTTTGACGCCTGGGCCGCGACGGTTCCGCACACTATTGGCAACCCGCTTTACCACTGGACGCATCTTGAACTGCGTCGCCCGTTTGGTATTACAGGTAAGCTGCTGTCGCCTGCGACGGCGGATGAAATCTGGAATCAGTGCAACGAACTGCTGGCGCAGGAACAATTTTCCGCGCGCGGCATCATGCAGCAGATGAACGTGAAAATGGTCGGTACCACTGACGATCCGATTGATTCACTGGAACATCACGCCTCGGTCGCCAAGGACAGCACCTTTGCCGTCAAAGTGCTGCCGAGCTGGCGCCCGGATAAAGCCTTCAATATTGAGCAGGCAACCTTTAACGACTACATGACGAAGCTGGGTGAGGTGTCCGACACCGATATCCGTCGCTTCACCGATCTGCAAACCGCGCTGACCAAACGCCTGGATCACTTCGCTGCACACGGCTGTAAAGTGTCTGACCATGCGCTGGATGTAGTGCTGTTTGCTGAATCTAATGAATCTGAACTCGACAACATCCTGACGCGTCGTCTGGCCGGTGAAACGCTGAGCGAGCATGAAGTGGCGCAGTTTAAAACGGCCGTGCTGGTGTTCCTTGGTGCGGAATATGCCCGTCGTGGTTGGGTCCAGCAGTACCATATTGGCGCACTGCGTAATAACAACCTGCGTCAGTTCAAACTGTTGGGGCCGGATGTGGGCTTCGATTCGATCAACGATCGTCCGGTTGCGGAAGAACTCTCCAAACTGCTGAGCAAGCAGAACGAAGAAAACCTGCTGCCAAAAACCATCCTGTACTGCCTGAACCCGCGCGACAACGAAGTGCTGGGCACCATGATCGGCAACTTCCAGGGCGAAGGTATGCCGGGAAAAATGCAGTTCGGGTCCGGCTGGTGGTTCAACGATCAGAAAGACGGAATGGAACGCCAAATGACGCAGTTGGCGCAGCTCGGTCTGCTGAGCCGTTTTGTCGGCATGCTAACCGACAGCCGTAGCTTCCTGTCATATACGCGCCATGAATATTTCCGCCGCATTCTGTGCCAGATGATTGGCCGCTGGGTTGCCGCGGGTGAAGCCCCGGCAGATATCCAGCTGCTGGGTGAAATGGTGAGAAATATCTGCTTCAACAATGCGCGCGATTATTTTGCCATTGAACTGAACTAAGGTCCGGGTTGATATGCAATACATCAAGATCCATACGCTGGATAACGTTGCGGTTGCGCTGGCCGATCTGGCGCAAGGCACGCAGGTTAGTGTAGATAGCCATACCGTAACGCTACGACAGGACGTTGTACGTGGACACAAATTTGCCTTGAGCGATATTGCTCAGGGTGAGAACGTCATTAAATATGGCCTGCCGATTGGCCATGCTCTGGCGGATATTGCGGCGGGTGAACATATCCATGCTCACAATACGCGCACCAATCTGAGCGATCTGGATGAATATAGCTATCAACCCGACTTTCAGGAACCTGAGGTACAACCGGCAGATCGCGATGTGCAGATCTACCGTCGTGCCAACGGCGATGTCGGGGTGCGTAACGAACTGTGGATCCTGCCGACGGTCGGCTGCGTCAATGCCATGGCGCGACAGATGCAGACCCGCTTCCTGAAAGAGACCAACGATGCTGAAGGCATCGATGGCGTTCATCTTTTCAGCCACACCTACGGCTGCTCGCAGCTGGGTGACGATCACATCAACACCCGCACCATGCTGCAAAACATGGTGCGTCACCCGAACGCGGGGGCGGTGCTGGTGGTGGGGCTTGGTTGTGAAAACAACCAGGTGGATGCCTTCCGCGAAACGTTGGGCGAGTTCGATCCTGAACGCGTGCACTTCATGGTCTGCCAACATCAGGAAGACGAAGTGGAGGCGGGGATCGAACATCTCCATCAGTTGTACAACGTGATGCGCCACGATAAGCGTGAGCCGGGTAAACTGGGCGAGCTGAAGTTTGGTCTGGAATGCGGCGGGTCTGACGGCCTGTCCGGCATCACGGCTAACCCGATGCTGGGACGTTTCTCCGACTATGTGATTGCCAACGGTGGCACCACCGTGCTGACCGAAGTTCCGGAAATGTTTGGCGCTGAGCAACTGCTGATGAGCCATTGCCGTGACGAAGAGACGTTTGGTAAGCTGGTGACGATGGTCAATGACTTCAAGCAGTACTTCATTGCCCACGACCAGCCGATTTATGAGAACCCGTCACCGGGTAACAAGGCGGGGGGCATCACCACGCTGGAAGATAAATCACTGGGCTGCACGCAGAAAGCGGGTTCCAGCCAGGTTGTCGATGTATTGCGTTACGGTGAACGGCTAAAAACGCACGGTCTGAATCTGTTAAGCGCGCCGGGGAACGACGCCGTTGCCACCAGCGCGCTGGCGGGTGCTGGCTGCCATATGGTGCTATTCAGTACCGGTCGCGGCACGCCTTACGGCGGCTTTGTACCGACGGTGAAAATTGCCACGAACAGCGAGCTGGCGGCGAAGAAAAAGCACTGGATCGATTTTGATGCGGGACAGCTGATCCACGGTAAAGCCATGCCTCAACTGCTGAATGAGTTTGTCGATACCATCGTCGAGTTTGCTAATGGTAAACCGACCTGTAACGAACGTAATGACTTCCGCGAGCTGGCTATTTTCAAAAGTGGCGTAACGTTGTAATAATTGTACAGGCCTACGCGATCAGTAGGCCTGATAAGCGTAGCGCCATCAGGCATAAACCGTTGCCGGATGGCGGCGTAAACGCCTTATCCGGCCTACATGCTTGTCGCCTTGCTGTCGCACGAAATCTATTGGGTAATCGAAATAGAGTAGATTTTAAAAACGGCGTTTCATAATATGAGGCGCCGTTTGTTTTTGCATTTCCTCACAAGGATTTTTCATGACCGCGTATTGGCTGGCCCAGGGCGTAGGTGTCATCGCCTTTCTGATCGGGATTACCACCTTTTTCAACCGCGATGAGCGCCGCTTCCGGCTGCAGCTTGCCGTCTATAGTGCCACTATCGGGGTACACTTCTTTTTGATGGGGGCCTGGCCCGCGGGGATGAGTGCGGAGCTAAACACCATCCGAACCCTGGTCTCGATGCGCACCCGCAAACTGTGGGTGATGACCGTTTTTATCGTTCTCACGCTGGTTCTTGGGTTGGCGAAACTACAGCATGCGATGGAGTTACTCCCCATTATTGGCACGCTGGCCAGCACTTGGGCGCTGTTTCGCTGTAAAGGATTAACCGTCCGCTGTGTGATGTGGTGCGCGACTGCCTGCTGGGTGGTGCATAATTTCTGGTTGGGATCGATTGGCGGCACGATGATTGAAGGCAGTTTTCTGGTGATGAACGGCCTGAATATTATTCGTTTCAGACGCATGCAAAAACGGGGGATAGATCCCTTCAAAATTGAAAAAAGCGTACAGAAAGAAAACCCCTCCGCACCATGACGGAGGGGAAAAGTGATTAGCCGCGCAGGGCGTTGTTTGCCAGACGTTCGTCTTCAGCCTGGCAGGCTGCAGCGGTAAACAATACGTCGGTTGAGGAGTTCAGTGCGGTTTCACAGGAGTCCTGCAACACGCCGATAATAAAGCCGACGGCAACTACCTGCATGGCGATATCATTCGGGATACCGAACATATTACACGCCAGTGGGATCAGCAGCAGAGAGCCACCCGCCACGCCAGATGCGCCACAGGCACAAAGCGATGCCACGACGCTCAACAGCAGCGCAGTCGGTAAATCAACCGGGATCCCCAGTGTATTCACCGCTGCCAGCGTCAGCACGGTAATGGTGATCGCCGCGCCAGCCATGTTGATGGTTGCACCCAGTGGGATAGAAACCGAGTAGGTATCGCGGTCCAGATTCAGCTTCTCACACAGCGCCATATTCACCGGAATGTTGGCGGCAGAGCTGCGGGTAAAGAAGGCATACACGCCGCTTTCACGCAGGCAAGCCAGCACCAGCGGATACGGGTTGCGACGAATTTTCCAGAACACCAGCAGCGGGTTGACCACGAACGCCACCAGCAGCATACAACCTACCAGCACTGCCAACAGCTGCGCATAGCCCCACAATGTAGCAAAACCCGTGGTGGCAAGCGTGGAGGAGACCAGGCCGAAAATACCGATAGGGGCGAAACGAATCACCAGTTTCACCATAAAGGTGACGGCGTTGGACATATCGTTGACCAGATTCTTGGTCGTTTCATTCCCGTGGCGCAGGGCAAAGCCCAGGCCGACGGCCCATACTAGAATGCCGATATAGTTCGCGTTAAGCAGGGCATCAATCGGGTTCGACACCATACTCATCAACAGCCCACGCATCACTTCGACAATGCCCGATGGTGGCACAATATCGTTAGCGCTGCTGGCAAGATGCAGCGTCGAGGGGAAGGCAAAGCTGAACACCACTGCCGCTAATGCCGCGGAGAAGGTACCGAGCAGGTAGAGGAACAGAATCGGACGGATATTGGTTTTTTGCCCATGCTGATGGTTCGCAATAGAGGCCATTACCAGCATCAGAACCAGGATGGGAGCGACGGCTTTTAATGCGCCGACGAACAGGGTGCCCAGCAAACCAGCGGCTTCTGCAGCCGGTTTTGAGATCAGTGCCAGCGCAATCCCCAGTACTAAACCTATCAAAATTTGCTTAACAAGGCTCCCTTGCGCCAAACGCGAGATCAGCCCCGACGAACGTTGCGTAGTCATTTCGTAATCCTTTTATTGTGTTGTCGCCTGACCCTTGTGCGTTCTATAGACGCATCTTTCAGAGTGAGGCAAATGTTTGCATGGCTGAGTATAAGGAAAGAACACGCTTCGGGAAGCGAAATATCCTGGATTTTACGCTGAGATCATATTTTATAACTTTAAATTAACATCGTGATGACATGTTAAACAGAAAGCCCGACGCACACAGTGGGCGTCGGGCTTTGTAGGCTAGTGGATGAGTGTTACTGCGTTTGCTGCTTTTTATCGTGCTGGTGGTTGACCCACGCATTCACAATCAGCGTCACAAACAGGATCCCGAACACCACGCCTAACGAGATAGCGATAGGGATATGGTAGAAGTCGACAATCAGCATCTTGATGCCGATAAATACCAGAATGATCGACAGGCCGTACTTCAGCATCGAGAAACGCTCCGCCACGCCGGCCAGCAGGAAGTACATCGCACGCAGACCAAGGATGGCAAACAGGTTAGAGGTCAGTACGATGAACGGGTCGGTGGTCACGGCAAAGATTGCCGGAATGCTGTCGACGGCAAAGATAACATCGCTCAACTCAACCAGAATCAGCACCAGCATCAGCGGCGTAACGAACAGCAGACCGTTTTTACGCACGAAGAAATGCTCGTTCTCGATGGTGTCGGTCATACGCAGATGACCGCGCAGCCAGCGCACTAACGGCCTGTCGCCAATGCCGGAAGCATCATCTTTTGCCAGCGCCATCTTCACGCCGGTAAACAGCAGGAACGCGCCGAACACGTACAGCAGCCATTCGAACTGGGTGATAAGCCAGCTGCCCGCGAAGATCATGATGGTACGCAGAACAATCGCCCCCAGCACGCCATACACCAGCACTCGACGCTGCAACGCTGGCGGCACCGAGAAGTAGCTAAACAGCATCAGCCAGACAAAGACGTTATCCACCGCCAATGATTTCTCGATCAAATAGCCGGTGAGGAACGCCAACGCCTGCGGGTCTGCGACCGCACGCCCCTGGGTTTCTGCCAGATACCACCAGAATACGGCGTTAAACAGTAACGACAAGGTGACCCAGACGATTGACCAGGCAGCCGCCTGCTTCATTGACATCGTATGCGCGCCGCGACGACCCTGCAACAGCAGGTCGATGGCCAGCATAATCACCACTACAACAGCGAAGCCACCCCATAACAACGGTGTGCCGACAGTATTCATTATATTTCCCCATGCATAAAAAAACGGCCAACGCCGAATGACGTTAGCCGCTGCTTTTCATGCATAGACCTTGCCATTCGGCAAGGTCTCACTTACAACAACAAAGGAATACGTTGACGTATTCCTTTGTTATCGCCCGGCGACCGGATGTGGTTTTTCACACATCGTAATGACGATCAACCGACAACGAAGTTACTCCCCTTTGCGGGTAACAAAGTATTACAGGCCACGCTTTCAGTCAATGGCCTGCAACATTTGTTTTACACAGTTTTACGCAATCAGCGACGTATTCGCGCTATCTGCTGGGAAAACGACGCCGGTCTGGCGGCGAATTTCCGTTTGCAGCTTAGCGGTAATGCGACTGACAGCCAGTGCCGGGTGATCCACTTCGCCGGATTCAACCAGATGAGCAAAGCGCTCTGCCTCATACAGCATAGTATTGATGTGCTGAGGCACCGTCAGATCCTGCGTTTTTCCACCACGCGGAACAAAACAGACTTTCTGGCATTCGGAGATTTTCTCAATGACCAGTGACCCTGATTCGCCCTGAATCTCGCTGGCCAGCACCGAGTCGCTCACTTTGGAATGCTGTAACGTGACGCTGAAATCACCGTAGTTCAGCACCACAACGCCGTGGGCATCAACACCGCTTGCCAGCAGGCTGGCGCTGGCCTGTACGCTCTGCGGTTCGCCCCACAGCGCAACCGCCGAAGCCAGGCAGTAAAAGCCGATATCCATAATCGAGCCATTTGAGAACGCTGGATTAAAGGTATTCGGGTTTTCACCGTTCAGATAACGCTGGTAGCGTGAAGAGTACTGGCAGTAATTGATAAACGCCTTTCTGACATTTCCTACCTTGGGCAGAGATTGCTGCAGCAGCAGGAAATTGGGCAGGCAGGCGGTCTTAAACGCCTCAAACAACACCACCTGATTTTCCCGGGCGCAGGCGATAGCGGCATCGACTTCTGCCAGGTTTGATGCCAGCGGTTTCTCACAAATGACGTGCTTTTTATGGCGTAAGAACAGCTCGGTCTGCGGGAAGTGCAGAGAGTTTGGGCTGGCGATATACACTGCATCAATAGCGTCACTCTGCGCCATTGCATCCAGCGAAGTAAACAAATGCTCGACGAGATAATCGTTGGCGAAGCTTTGCGCCTGTTCAAGGCTGCGGGAATAGACTGCGGTTAACTTATATTTGCCGGTTTCATGGGCGGCATCCACAAACTGGCGGGTGATCCAGTTTGTGCCAATCACTGCGAAACGTATCATAAAGGCCTTCAGGCTGCGAAAAGGGATCCTTGCGCCAATTTAGCATGCCTTGCTGACAAAGCCAGTGCGCTACTGCGCAGTTTGTTTTAGCGATTGTTGCGTTAACCACAGGCGGGTGTCGAACTCCAGTTGGTGATACTGAGGTTCCATATGGCAGCACAGCTGGTAAAACGCTTTGTCGTGTTCTTTTTCTTTCAGATGCGCCAGTTCATGAACCACGATCATGCGTAAAAAAGGTTCCGGGGCGTTGCGAAATACGGTGGCGACGCGAATTTCCGCTTTTGCTTTCAGCTTGCCGCCCTGCACGCGAGAGACGGCGGTATGCAGTCCAAGCGCATTCTTCAACACGTGGATCTTACTGTCATACATCACTTTATTGAGCGGAGGGGCATTGCGCAGAAACTGACTTTTCAGATCCTGGGTATATTGCCAGAGCGCCTTATCGGTCGCGAAGTCATGCGTACCCGGATAACGCTTTTCCAGGACCGCGCCCAGACGTTGCTCGCTGATCAAGGTTCGAACCTGATCAAGTAAATTCTCCGGGTAGCCCTGCAGATAGGTCAACTGACTCATTTGTGCCCCATATAAAGTATAAAAAGTGTATACTCACGCACCCTTTTCAGGGATACGCCGAAATTTTACCATTCAGGAGGGCCGATGAGCCACATAGACAACGGTTTCCGTTCGCTGTCACTTAAACGTTTCCCGGAAACGGATGACGTTAACCCGCTGCTGGCGTGGGAAGCTGCAGATGAATATCTGCTGCAACAGCTGGACGATACCGAGATTTGCGGCCCGGTGCTGCTCCTGAATGATACCTTCGGTGCGCTGGGCTGTGCGCTGGCGGAACATTCGCCGTACAGCATTGGCGACTCTTATTTAAGCGAACTGGCAACGCGTGAAAACCTGCGTCATAACGACATTGCCGAATCCAGCGTCCAGTTCCTCGACAGCACGGTCGATTACCCACAGGCGCCGGGCGTGGTACTGATTAAGCTGCCAAAAACCATGGCGCTGCTGGAACAGCAGTTGCGTGCGTTACGCCTGGTCGTCACGCCGCAAACGCGTATTATCGCCGGGGCGAAGGCGCGCGATGTGCATACCTCGACGCTTGAGCTGTTTGAAAAGGTGCTGGGCCCAACCACCACCACGCTGGCATGGAAAAAAGCCCGTCTGATCAACTGTACGTTCAGCAATCCTGAACTGGCTGACGCCTCACAAACGCTGAGCTGGAAGCTGGAAGGCACCGACTGGACGATCCACAATCACGCTAACGTCTTCTCCCGTACCGGGCTGGATATTGGCGCACGTTTCTTTATCGAACATCTGCCGGACAATCTGGAAGGTGAGATTGTCGATCTCGGTTGCGGTAATGGCGTAGTGGGTCTGACGTTGCTGGAGAAGAACCCGCAAGCGAGCGTGGTGTTTGTGGATGAATCGCCGATGGCGGTGGCGTCCAGCCGCCTGAACGTGGAAACCAACATGCCAGACGCGCTGGACCGCTGCGAGTTTATGATCAACAACGCGCTGTCTGGCGTGGAACCGTTCCGCTATGACGCTGTGCTGTGTAACCCGCCGTTCCATCAGAAGCACGCACTGACTGATAACATTGCGTGGGAGATGTTCCACCACGCCCGCCGTTGCCTGAAGATTAACGGCGAGCTGTATATTGTGGCAAACCGTCACCTCGACTACTTCCACAAGCTGAAGAAGATTTTCGGCAACTGCGAAACCATCGCCACCAACAACAAATTTGTGGTGCTGAAAGCGGTGAAATTAGGGCGTCGCCGCTAATCGCTGATGCCGGATGGCGGTTAACACCTTATCAGGCCTACAACGAACTGCCTCGTAGGCCTGATAAGCGTAGCGCCATCAGGCAATGATGTGTGTAATTACCTTATCCGGCCAACGAAAGACATAACGTTAAATTTCCAGCGCCAGTCGGGTGCCTTGCGCGATGGCGCGTCGGGCATCCAGTTCTAACGCCACATCACACCCGCCGATCAGATGTACTGTTTTACCGGCCGCATGCAGCGGATCGACCAGTCCACGACGAGGTTCCTGACCTGCACAAATTACCACATGATCCACGTTCAGGAGCTGAGGCTCGCCGTTGATCAACACGTGCAGTCCATCATCATCGATCTTCTGATAGCTCACCGCCGGGATCATTTTCACTCCACGAGACAGCAGGGTGGCGCGATGGATCCAGCCCGTGGTTTTACCTAACCCTTGTCCCGGTTTACTGGCTTTACGCTGCAACATGACTATCTGGCGCGGGCTACGGGATAACTGTGGCCCTTCCGGGCGTAAACCACCTGCTTGCTGGAGGCTGGTATCGATTCCCCATTCCACGCAGAATTCTGCAATGTTTTGGCTGGTGGGCTCGCCGGGCTGGCTCAGATACATGGCGGTATCAAAGCCGATCCCGCCGCTGCCGATAATCGCCACGCGTTGACCTACCGGCGTTTTATCACGTAAGACATCAAGATAGGTCAGTACCTTAGGATGATCGATGCCGTCGATCGGCGGCGTGCGTGGTTCGATCCCGCTGGCGAGGATCACTTCATCAAACGAGAGCAGATCGTCTGCGGTGACAAAATGATTCAGCTTCAGCGTCACGCCGGTGACGTCGATCATCCGGCGGTAATAGCGCAATGTTTCGTAAAATTCTTCTTTGCCGGGGATCTGTTTGGCGATATTGAACTGTCCGCCGATCTCCGCGTTGGCATCAAACAACGTGACCTGATGACCGCGTGAAGCGGCGTTGATGGCAAAGGCGAGCCCCGCAGGACCGGCACCGACTACCGCCAGATTCTTCAGATGTGTCGCCGCTACGATCGGCATTTTGGTTTCATGACAGGCGCGGGGGTTCACCAGGCAGGACGTCACTTTGCCGACGAAGATCTGATCCAGACAGGCCTGATTACAGCCTATGCAGGTGTTGATCTCATCCGCTCGCCCGCTTTGCGCTTTTGACAGCAGCTCGGCATCGGCGAGGAACGGGCGTGCCATCGACACCATATCAGCATCGCCACGGGCCAGAATATCGTCGGCAACTCCCGGATCATTAATGCGGTTAGTGGTGACCAGTGGAACCGTTACGTGACCTTTCAGCTTGCGCGTCACCCAGCTAAACGCCCCGCGCGGCACCGGCGTGGCGATGGTCGGGATCCGTGCTTCGTGCCAGCCGATCCCGGTGTTGATGATCGTAGCACCTGCTGCCTCAATGGCTTTCGCCAATTGGACAGTTTCGTCAAACGTGCCGCCATTTTCCACCAGGTCGAGCATCGACAGACGAAAGATAATAATAAAGTCGTTACCGGCACGTTGACGAACGGCCCGTACCACCTCGACGGCAAATCGCATGCGGTTGGCGTAATCGCCGCCCCATTGGTCAGTCCGCTGGTTGGTGCGCAGGGTGAGAAATTCGTTGATCAGATAGCCTTCCGAGCCCATGACTTCTACGCCGTCGTAGCCTGCTTCCCGCGCCAGCTGCGCGCAATGGGCAAAATCCTCAATCAGTTGCAGCACTTCATCGTGGGTCAGCTCATGCGGGGTAAAGCGGTTGATCGGCGCCTGAATAGCGGAGGGCGCGACGAGGTGCGGCTGATAGCTATAGCGTCCGGTATGCAGAATTTGCAGCGCGATTTTGCCGCCTTCGTCATGCACCGCGTCGGTAATTACGCGGTGATGTGGTAACTGGCTGGCATCGTTTAACATCGCGCCGCCTTCCATACCCACGCCGGAAAGCGCAGGGGCAATACCGCCGCTCACAATCAGAGCGACGCCGTGACGGGCGCGCTCGGCATAGAACGCGGCCAGCCGTTCTGCGCCATCGGGATACTCTTCCAGACCGGTATGCATTGAACCCATCAACACGCGGTTTTTAAGCGTGGTGAATCCCAGATCGAGCGGGGCGAACAGCGACGGATAGCTCATAATTGTGTCCAGTATGTAAAATTATTGTTATGTGGTCGGATGAGTTACTAATTTAGCCGTCGCGGCGCAAAAGGGAAAAGGGGAATGCCGTGATTGTGATGGGATTCAAAAAAGGAGTGGGGCCAGAGAAAGAATTTGCCGGATGTCGGTGCAAGCACTTTATCCGGCAATAGGTCACAGCTTACTGTTTTTTAAGAAAATCATTATACAACATGTACAGATGCGCCGCGCTCCAGGAGAAGTTGGGGGCACCCTGTTGCGCGCCGGTCAGCGGGTTATAGTTTTCCTGAATCGGGCCGTCCGCGGTGAGTCCTTTGGCATGGTTGAAGAACGTATCCGCCATTTTCAGCGCTTCATCGCGGTAGCCGTAGCGCGCCATGCCTTTTAAGCCAAACCAGAACTGATCCACCCACACGCGCCCGCGCCAGTAAATATCCGGGCCGAAAGCCGGGTTGGTGAGCGCCGCGGTGCCCAGCGGCACAAAGGTGTTGAACTCTTTCGGGTCGAGCATCACCTTCACCACCGCGTCAGCATGAGACTGTGTGGCCGCGCCGTTAAACAGCGGTGACCAGCCTTCCGGCCCTTTCCCTCGTTCGACAATCGGTTTTCCGGCACAGCCGTTTGCCAGCGGCTTATCTTCAATGCGAACGTCATAGAAATACTGCGTATTCGCATCGAACATACAGGTATTGATGTAATCCGTCAGTTTCGTCGCCAGCGCCTGATAGCGTTTCGCCTCCTGCGTTTTCCCGAGCAGGGTCGCCATTTCCGCCAGGTAATGGTTATCGCTGACCATGTAGCTGGCCTGATCGACCGACTCCTGGAGTAGCGAATAGCCCAGTAATTTTCCGTCGTGGCTGCGATTTTCAGCGAATTTCACCACCCAGTCGCTGCGTTTGCCACCGTTAGCGACGTACTTATCCAGTTGTTCTTTGTCGATGAAACCAAACACCGCGGCGTCGTCACGTCCGGATTCCCACGAGGCGGCGACCTGCGCCGGGATCTCCAGACTGTCATACTGGCCGTTGCGGGTAACAGCGGCATAGTTTTGCAGCCCTGACAGGGTTTCTTCTTTGTCACCCTTTTTCACCGTGAACAGCATCTCGCCGCTGGCGGTGTTGTGCGCTTTATCGCGAGTGGCGCCGTACTCTGGAACGCCGTTGCCGTTATGATCGCGGTTACGCAGCCACCAGTCGTGGTATGCCACCAGTTTCGGGTACATTTCTTCGAGCCAGGATTTGTCTTTGGTGACGTTGTAGACTTCCATCACCGACCATGCCGCCAGGCTGGGCTTGGTGTTGCGCTCGTTCCAGTTACCGCCATCACCACCGCGTTCCGGGCTGAGGTTCCAGGCAATCAGATCGGGAATAAATCCCGCATCCTGTGGGCGCACCGGATCGCCGGGTTTAACCTGCCACGAGAAAACAGCGCGAATATTTTCTTTCGCGATATCCGGGTTAAAGTGCGCCATTGCAAACGCCTGCTTCCAGGTGTCCCACGGCCAGGTCTGATTGCCAGAGAACCAGCGGCCCGTTACCGACGGTGTCACGGTATTGTAGTTAACTGCGCCGCCCGGTGAGCGCCAGTTACCGTTCAGCGTTTCGATAGCTTTCACCGCCACGCGGGTTTGTTCTGGGGTGGCATCCGGGTTGTTTAAACCTTTTTTGAGATAGGATTCCCAGCGCTGCTGTGAGGCGAGCATGTAAGAAGACGGGCGCGCCAGAATATCGCGGGTCTGCGCCTGTTCTTTGCTGACCTCCTGCGCGGTCAACAGATGTGAATAGGTGGTGTAAAGCGTGGTAGAGCCATTGATATGCGCTTTACTGGTAAATCGGTGGCCATCAACAGTGGTGTTCATGGCAAGTGATTTGTGTACCTGATACTCCGACTCGCCGGAGGTCAGCAGATCCCAGGTTGATCGCACTTTACCGAAGGTGACCTTCAGGCCGTCGCGCGTAGCGATGATTTTTCGCTGGTAGTCCGGATACTCGCCATCAATGGTTTTATCGGAGAGGGGTTTTCCCTCTTTCGCTTCCAGCTTTTCCAGTAACTCTCCGTCCCACACCAGATCCAGCGGCGTATTGCTGGTGATTTTGGTTTCCAGTAGTGAGGTATGTGAACTGGCAAAGCGCAGCGTCATCTCGACCTGCACCGCAGTGGATGACAGTTTCTGTACCAGTGCGCCGGGCAGGCTGTAAGCCTCGAGAGTGAAATCGACCTTTTTACCGTTCTGGTACACCGTCAGCCGGTCAAAATTTGTGGCCATAAAGTTGATGTACTCTTCCGTAAGCAGCGCCACGCCAGGGAAGCCGCCCATTGTTGCAGGGCCATCCGGCAACAGGTGTCCGTGCCATGCGCCGAGGTCGAAAAAGGGATTAAAGCGCTGATGGTCGTCATAATCGTAGTCGTGCATATAACCTGGCGCGCCGGTGCGAGTGATGACGTTTTTAACGCTGTCTACGTTAGCTGCCAGTGCGGAAAAACTCATCAGCAGCCCACACGCCAGCGGCGTAAGAATAGGTGTCATGTTCATGGTATTCCGGTCCTTGTTACCAATAGAAATATTGCATCAGGAAGATCTGGTCGCTCGGGTCGCCAGATGCATTTTGCATATAGAACCGGCTGTCGAAGGCGGTGGCGAAACGACCGCTGCCGTATTCATACCAGATACCGAACTGCATAAAAGAGGTGGTTTCATCCTCGGCGTTGTCTGGCCGATGTTTGGCATAGCTGTAGGCGGTGGAGAGGTAGACGCCTTTGAGCGCTTCATACATGGCACTGACCATATAGCCGGTCTCTGTACCCCATTCATCCAGGCCGTCGGCGCGTCCGGTGTGATGCCAGGCGCGCGCAGCAAAGTTAGGCGAGAGAAGGCCGGTCAGGAACAGTTGTCCGGTGCCGTCGGTGATCTCCAGACCGTTCATCCAGGTTACGCCTTCGGTCAGGTCGTACTGGATGTAGCCATTCATCATGGCCGGATAGGTATACTTATCGTCGTAGCGATCGTATTTGCCGAAGTGCAGCCAGGCCTTGCTTTCATCATGATGTCCGGCAGGCGTGGCGGTCACGCTATAACGCAGCGGGCCGGTCAGGTTTTGCACTTTAATGGCGGTCATGATGTCGCGCGTGTTGGGGATGACGTAGCCCAGATCCGGCGTGAAGTCTCCCCACCATTGCAGGCCATCAAGCGATGAGTCCTGGCGCAGGCTGAGCATTAGCTCCGTGCCGTCATCGGTGCGGTAACCGCCGTAAAATCGGTTAATTCCACCTTCAAACCCGCCCCAGCTATGATCGGGCACCCAGGCGTTTCCCTGGTGATCCGCCTGCACGGTCCAGCCTTCGCCATAGATCAGACCAAACCACGAGCCGTGTTTAATTTCCAGGCCCCCTTCGATATAGGTTCCGTCACTGTATTTATGTTTATCCTGTCCCTCTAAATCCATATATCCCCCCATTCCCAGTTCGCCATAAAAACGAAATGAAGGAGAGGATATTGCGGGCGTTTTTGTGTCGTCGTGTTCTGCCGGTCGCACTTCTTCTGCACCCAGAGAGGAAACACAGAAAAAGGGCAGGGCAATAAATGCCCTGCAACAATGGCTATTGATTTTCATGCTTCTATCCTAAGCAAAATAAAATAATGTTTTTATTGTTATAGCCTTGGCGAATATTGTTTATTGTTATTATGTTTTATGAATTAATGACTGTCTGAAGCTGGTGCGGCTTCAATGGCTTTTTCTTCTTTGGTCAGTCCTTTGATGTATTTACTGTATTTCCACCAGGCAAAACCGAGGAAAATAACAATACCGCCGACGTTATAGAAAATAATGGTGATAATGTTGCCGCCGGTTGGGAACGTTGAAGCGATAAATCCAATGGTGAACAGGGCAATCAGCATCGATACCACGATAATCCCAGTTTTTTGCGATCCCATGCGGAAGTCGCGCGGTAAGTGGTCCAGCTTGGCGCGCAGATTCAAATAGGCCAGCATAATAAACAGCGGAGGCAGCATGGATGCCGCAGCGGTCATGTTAATGATGGTATTCATTAAATCCTGCACGGTATTCGAACCGAGCGTGGGGATAATCATCAGCGGTATCACGATCAAAAACTGGATCCAGGCTGCGCGAGCGGGAACGCCGTTTTCATTCAGTTCGACGGTTTTCTTGCCAAAAATACCTTCCGGGATTTCGGAGAAGAAAATTTTAACCGGCGTTGCGGTCCACATCAGCAGTGACCCAAACATTGCGGTAAAGGACACCAGACCGACAAAGCGGTTAACCACCAGCTCAGGTAAGCCGAAGTATGCGGCCAGACCGTGGAATACCTGCACCGAGCCACCGGTAAACTTCAGCTCTTTGCTGCTGACAAAAACGTTGATCAGCACTGAGGAGATTGAGTAAAGCACACCGATAAAAATCCCGGCGATAATAATCACTTTCACAAATGATTTTGAGCCACCCTTCACGTCGTTGACGTACACCGCCACGGACTCCGCGCCGCCTGCCGCCATAAAAATCCAGGTCGTAATACCGAGGAAGGCCCAGTTAAAATTCGGGATCATGGCATCCACGGTGATGGGATCGGCAGGCTGTACGCCGCCAACCAACGCAGTCCCCGCCAGTAAAATATAAGACAGCGTCAGCAGCAGCATCAGCGTGGAAGTGACGGAGGTAATCGGCCCGAGCATTTTTGCGCCGTTGGTCGAAACCCAGGTTGAGAAGGCAAACAGCACCATACTTAACACGGTGGTAGCGAACGGCGTCAAAATGTATTCGTAGCCTAAAAATGCATAGGAGGCATAGGCGATTACGCGCGGAAGTAACGAGGTAAAAAAGAACAGGTTAACGAACCAGTAGGTGTAGGCGGTAATAAATGCCCAGCGCCCGCCCAGTGAGCTTTTTACCCATGCGTAAACACCGGCTTCGGAGTTTTTGTTCAGTGAAACAAATTCGGCAATGATTAAGCAGAACGGAATAAAGTAGAAAATCGTGGCGAGGAAAAACATCGGTGCAGATGCCAGACCAAGCTCAATATTATTATTGATTACGTTGTTAAAACTATAAACGGCGGCAAAGGTCAGCGACAGTAAGCCGAACTTGCCGATGGTATTACGCTTGGTATCAGACATAGCACATCTCCGATTCCTGATTATTGTAGGGTACTGGCGGCACAACTTCTGTGCCGCCTGTCTTTTTATTTATTATGAAAATAACCATCTTCGATGGTGACTTTGAGTACGACTTTCTTCACCGCGCTATTACAGATAAAGCGGTAGGCTTCGTGGTTGTCGCAAATAACCAGCTGCCCTTCGTGTACTTCTACCGTTTTTCCGCATCCCTTCAGGTATTCGCGATCGGTTTCATCGCGATAGTATTCAACCACCTGTAAATCCTCTTTGGCGGCATACTCAATTTTTTGCTGCCCTTGCAGGTAGTAATGCACCTCAAAGTAACGGCGATGACCGGTAAATAGCGCATCGGTAGCGGAGTCGGTCTCCACGCGGTAAGTGAGCGAATCACCGATGGAATGGGCGACGCCGGGCTGAATGTTGTCGATATTTTCAATCGCCTCAACGCAGCGCTGCCACTTCCGACCTGAAGCGTAGAGTTGTCGGAACTGCTCTAAGTTATCGATGATCCTCATTTTGTATTCTCGCTGTGCAAATTCGTGGAAAAGAACTCCGTGCCAAAGGCGCGATTAGCAGTGGTCTGAACGGTGGCCTCGGTGCCGGAAATGGGCAGCAACGTAAAGTCGTAGTTGAACTCGCGGAACCAGACGCGCCAGGCGTCGAGTACCTCGCTTCCCCAGGAGTTGGAACCCAGGCCCAGTAATTGATGGTCCAGATTCAGAGTGATGTCCTCGCTGCGCTGGAGTTCATTGCAGTGCTGTGCGGCAAAGAGATTTTCGGGCGTATAGCGCCAGGCACTTAAATTGACAGGACGTTGTGGGACGACCAGCAGACCGTTGCCATGGCGGTTGGTCAGCGCTGCCCAGCGCACATCCTGGCGATTGCCGTTGTTTTGGGGGAACGGGTAGTTCTCGAACATCGCATCCACGGTCGAACGCCAGATATCGATAATGTTGGCCTGCTGGCTGTCGGCGTAATTCTCGCCCGGACCACGTCCGTAATACGCGACTTGCCCCAAATCACCGTTGATGCCCATGGTGAAGCCAATGCACGGAATAATGTGCGGATACTCGCCGTAAGGCTGACCGGAAAGCTCAACATTCAGCTGACCGTCGACCGTTACCCGCCAGCGGTAGGTGCAACGCATACCGAAATCAAATACCGGCGGGGCGATGATCGTCTGGCTGGTAATCACCACCGCATTGTCAGTGTGTTCGAGGGAAAAATCCCGCAGATGCTCCTGCATAATCTGTAAATGATTTGGCTGCCAGAGACCTTCGAACTCCTGTTTGTGGTTATCAATCGTCGGCTTGAAGAAATTAATCTTCGGCTCGCGGGTAATGAGCTCTTCGCCATTCACGTTCCAGCTGATCGGCTTCCCGTTCAGCTTTGAGAAGGTTATCGCGAAGTTATAGCCGCGAACGGTGCAGCGCAGGCGATCGTCTTCCAGCGTCAGGGCGCTGGCGTTTTGCTGACTAAACGGCACTGGCGTAGCGGTTCTGGCCTTCAGCGGGAACTGGTAAGTGGCAATATGGTGCCCGGCGTCGCTGTAGGACGTGCGGGAGTCTTTGCTGACGATGACATTGAGAAAGGTTTCCCTCTCATCCAGCGTCGGCAGCGTGCAGTGCAGCAGTGTGTCGCTGTTGGGGGCCACGTCGTGAAGTTTAATCCGCTGCGTGGAGAGCGTTTCTCCTTCGGCCCGCACTTCAATTTGCAGGGTGTAGTCGTCAAGCGTGGTGAACCACAGCTTATTTGCGACACGCAGTTCACCGCGCGTCAGGTCCTTCGCGTAGACCTTCACTGGGGCGATCACCTGCTTATACTCTTTCAGACCCGGTCCCGGTGTTTGATCGGGGTAAATCAGGCCGTCGAGGCAGAAGTTGTAGTTATTCGGGTAGTCGCCGTAGTCACCGCCAAATTTATACCAGACGTTGCCGTTATCATCTTTTGCCTGAATGCCATGGTCGCACCATTCCCAGACATAGTGTCCTTGAATGCAATCGTGCTGGTAAAAAACGTTTTGATATTCCGTCAGCCCGCCGGGGCCGTTACCCATGGCGTGGGCGTATTCGCAGATGATGCGTGGTTTCGGATGCGGATATTCACCAAACTCATTCATCAGCGGCACGCGGGTATACATGGTGGAAATAATGTCCACCACTTCGGCGTCGCGATCTTCTTCGTAATGCACCAGACGCGTGTTATCCAGCGCTTTCGCAGCGTGGTACATGGCACGAATATTACAGCCGTACCCGGATTCGTTGCCCAGTGACCAGATGACGATCGACGGATGGTTTTTCTGTGCGTGGATGTGGCGCACGATGCGCTCAACGTATACCGGTTCCCAGGTCGGATCGTCGGTGATGCGACTGATATCGCCGACGTTGGCGAAGCCGTGGGATTCGACGTCGGTCTCGGCCATCACAAACAGGCCGTAGATATCGCACAGCTCATAGAAGCGCGGATCGTTCGGGTAATGCGCGGTACGCACCGAGTTAATGTTGTGCTGCTTCATCAGCAGCAGATCTTTTTCGACCCGATCCATTCCGACCGCGCGGCCTTTCAGATGATCGTTATCGTGGCGGTTAACACCGTGCAGCATTACGTAGTGATTGTTGATGTAAAACAGCCCGTCGCGGATCGTAATGTCGCGGAATCCGACGCGCTGCGGAACCACCTCAATAATATTGCCGCTGGCATCTTTTAACGTCATCACTAAATGATAAAGATACGGCGACTCAGCCGACCACTGCTGTGGCGCACTAACCTCGAAATCAAAGGCAGTACGGGTGAGCTTATCGAGAGTCAGATGACTGATAACACCGCTGTGCAGCACCCGCTCACCGTCAAATAAGGTGTATTCCAGCGAGGTCTGTGCCGGTGAGTCGGCAAGGTTTTCCAGCACAATGTCGCAGGAGAGAGTGGCATCGCGGTAGTTATCATCGAACTCGGTACGAACGGTAAAATCCTGAATATGGGTCGCCTGCTTGCCCACCAGATAGACGTCACGGAAGATCCCTGCGGACCACCACATATCCTGGTCTTCGACGTAGGTAGAGTCTGCCCACTGCATCACGCGCACACACAGCAGGTTGTCACCGGTGTGCACCATTGCGCTGATATCAAATTCGGCCGTCAGACGACTGCCCTTGCTGAAGCCCACGTACTGGCCGTTGACGTACACTTCGAAGTAGGTTTCAACGCCGTCGAACTTAATCAGCGTTTGTTTTCCCTGCCAGCCTTCGCTGAGGGTAAACATCCGCTGATATGCACCGGTCGGGTTATCGGTGGGGACGTAGGGCACATCAATCGGGAACGGGAAACCTTCGTCGGTATATTGCAGCTTGCCGTGTCCTTCCATCTGCCACATGCCGGGGACGGTGATGCTGCCCCAGTCGTGCATATACTGCGACGTAAAGGCTTCTGGCACCTGCAGCGGATGCTCAAAGAACTGAAAATTCCACTGACCGCTTAGCAGTTGAAAAAGGCTGCTGGTTTCACGGGCAAACGAGCGAGCCTGCGCAACCGAGTCATAAGAGAAAAAGTATTCGCGTGGCGCCAGTCGATTTTCGTGGGTGAGCTGAATGTTTTCCCAGCGATTCATAAGGCCTCCCGGTGGAGAGAAATCGGAACCATTCAAAGTGATGGTGAGTAAGTGGTATTGCAGGTGATTTTAGTAAAAGTTTTACTAAAATATAGTGGGTAAGATGATTTACTTTAACTTGATCACGAAAATAACCCGTGCAGAGAAAAACAAGGCATGACAAAGCATGCCCGGTATCAGAAGAAACCGGGCGCGAAAAAAGGGAGGTTAGCGGGTGGTGCCGCGCAGTTTCAGCTTGCTGGGCACGAAAACCAGCAGCGGCAGCGCGCGTCCGTCACGGGCTTTTTCAAACAGCAGGTTAACGCCCTGACTGCCCATCATTTCTGAATGGATGCGCACGGTGGACAGCGGAGGGAAGGTGAATCGTGCCGTCGGAATGTCATTGACGCTAATCAGCGAAATATCCTGTGGAATCGCCAGGCCACGTTCGTGAATTGCGCGCAGAACGCCAATGGCGATTGAGTCTGAGGCGACAAACAGGGCGCTGGGATAATCTTCTTTGGCCAGCATTTTTTTCGCCAACTCATAACCTGACGAGCTGGAGAATCCGCCACGATAGATATCGTGTTCCGAGACCACCTGCTGCAGGCGACCGTATTCGACAAACGCGGCCTCGCGGATATCCGCTTTGCCCGGCTCGTCTTCACCGCCGATGAAGCCAATGCGGGTCACGCCCTGGGCGATGAAAAAATCGATACTCTCTTTGCTGATGCGGGTCAGATCGATATCGACGGCATCATAGTCGCTACCGGGTTCATGAAAGTCGATAAAGCAGATATTGTCGGTCAGCGCGGTTGCTGCGGCGCGCTGGGCAGGAGATGGCTTACCAACGATGAGAATGCCGGTAATATTTTTAAGGTCGGGCAACCCGCTGTGTTCATAGCAGTTGGTCAGTTCGATCCCCAGCTTTTCACATTGCGTTTCAATCCCGTGTCGTATGGCGAGATAGTAAGGATCGTTGATTTCCAAATCCTGCTGGTAGCTGTAGAGCGCCAGAATATGCTGGGGGCCGACCGTACTGGTCTGGTGTTTACGCGCGCTGCTGGTTTTGTACTCCAGCTTTTCCGCGATCTCCAGAATGCGACGCTTGGTTTCTTCTTTTACGTTTAGCGTCGGGTCATCATTTAACACCCGGGACACTGTCGCCAGGGATACACGAGCTTCGATTGCGATGTCTTTAAGTGTTGCCATGTTTACCTTTTCCCTGAGTTACCCCCGCATTGTAAATGAAGTGCTTATCTATTCACCTGTTTTCAGTAAAAAAAGTACTTCTAATTGACATATTCACGGTAAAACCCCGCTTTCAGAGTGTGATGGGCGCATCATTTTACGGCTTTTGAGAACAATGCCAGGACGGTTTTTTGCTAACATTTAGTAAAATTTTACCAAAGGAGAAAAGAATGGACACGATCGCATTTACGGATTTCACCCGAATGGAAATTCGCGTGGGAAAAATTACCCAGGTAAAGCGTCATGACAATGCCGATAAACTCTACATCGTTCAGGTCGATGTCGGCGAACGAACGCTGCAAACCGTGACCAGCTTGGTGCCTTACTACCGCGAAGATGAGCTGATGGGGAAAACGGTGGTGGTGCTGTGTAATCTGCAAAAAGCGAAAATGCGCGGCGAAACGTCAGAATGCATGCTGTTGTGTGCGGAAACGGACGATGGCAGTGAAAGCGTGCTGTTGACGCCAGAGCGCGTGATGCCCGCAGGCGTGCGGATTGTGTAAGCGTGTGATGCTGCCGGATGGCGGTTACGCCCTATCCGGCCTACATGTGATCCCGTAGGCCGGAAAAGTGCAGCGCCATCCGGCGTCTGTCACACTTGCTCCACGCTGACGCGTAATGCGGCCAGCGCTTTACGCGTTGAGCGTAATACCAACTCACATTGTTCGATGGTTAACGTGAGCGGCGGTTCGATGCGGATCGTCTTCGCGTTGTTCAGCGTTCCGGCGACCAACACCCGCTGGCGGAACATCTCACTGGCAAAGTTGTAGCCGATCTCATTATCAACAAATTCGATCGCCATCAGCATGCCTTTACCGCGTACGTCCTGCACCAGATCCGGGTATTCCCGCGCCAGATGTCGGAAGCCATCCAGCAACATATCGCCTTTTTGTTCTGCCTGAGCCGGTAAATTCTGCTCCAGCAGGACATTGATGGTTGCGAGTGCCGCCGCACAGGAAAGCGGGTTGCCGCCAAAGGTGGTGGTGTGCAGGAATGGGTTATCGAACAGCACGGAGAACACCTCTTCGGTAGCGATGGTCGCACCGATAGGCATTACGCCGCCGCCTAGCGCTTTCGCCAGACACATAATGTCGGGCTGCACGTTTTCGTGCTCGCAGGCGAACATCTTGCCAGTACGACCCATGCCGGTTTGCACTTCATCAAGGATCATCAGCGCGCCAAACTCGTCGCACAGTTTGCGCACGGCGGTCAGGTATCCCTGCGGTGGCAGGATCACGCCACCTTCACCCTGAATCGGCTCGAGGATCACGGCAGCTACATCGTCACCGGTCTTTTTACACTCGCTGAGCACGGTACGCATCGCGTCAATGTCACCAAACGGAACATGACGGAAGCCCGGCAGCAATGGCATAAACGGTTTACGGAACGTGGATTTGGCCGTCGCGGACAGTGCGCCCAGCGATTTACCGTGGAACGCGCCGCTGGTGGCAATAAACGTAAATTTGCCGCGTGGCGATTGATAGGCTTTCGCCAGCTTCAGCGCCGCTTCAACCGACTCGGTTCCGCTGTTGCAAAAGAAGCTGTATTTCAGCTTGCCGGGCGCCAGTGCGGCGAGCGTTTTCGCCAACATAGCCCGCAAGGGGTCAAGTAATTCCTGGCTGTGCAGAGGTTGTTTAGCGAGTTGATTCTGTACGGCGGAGACCACTACTGGATTACGGTGCCCCACGTTGAAAATTCCAAAACCGCCCAGGCAGTCAACAAATTCCTGTCCCTGGGTGTCGACAAGCGTATTCAGGCTTCCCGCTTGCCACTCTACGGCTCCGTAATCCCCGCCGGCAGTTACAGATTTTCGATACTCTAAGAACCCCGGATTGACATGCTCTTTGAAGTATTCAATGACCTCTCGGTTAAGTGCTTTCATTTCCTCATGATCAAGCGTTCGCTTTTCGATGAGGTTCAGTGCGTGTGCGCTGCAGGCCAGGGCCGATGCGCTGGAAGGTAACCTGTTCAAAATATGCTCCCGGAGTTCGCGTATCACATGATACTGAATTAAGTATTGCAGGGATTACGCCATCCCGGCGCGCTTAACGAAAATCGGGATAAACACCAGGATATATTTCATTTGTGAAACATTTAATACCAAAAGTTAACATTTGGCGGTATTTTGCCCAAGTTGACTCTCTGAAAACAGGTGAGATACGCGATCTTCTGCGCCAAAAACAGGCAGAAGTTGCACTGTGACGGTGCGCAGAGTGAAGCCTGATTGAATAGTTACAGGATGAAAGTATTTTAAATCAATGAATTAGAAAACATACAAATTCTGAGGTTTAATCGCAAATTGCGATCTAAATCAAATTTAACAACTAAAGATAAAAAAATTATCGCCGAAATAACATATGCCGAAAAAGTTAACAACCAGATAACCTGCATAGGACGCAACCATGTCTTCTGATCCCTACGTTAGTCAGCAGCATACTCCGCTGGATGATGATATTACCCTCATGTCGACTACCGATTTACAAAGCTACATCACTCATGCGAATGACACGTTTGTCCAGGTTAGCGGCTATCAGCTGAGCGAGCTGCTCGGCAAGCCGCATAATCAGGTTCGTCACCCGGACATGCCCAAGGCGGCATTTGCTGATATGTGGTACACGCTGCAACAGGGGGAGCCATGGAGCGGCATTGTAAAAAATCGCTGTAAAAACGGCGATCACTACTGGGTGCGAGCTAATGCGGTGCCGATGGTACGTGAAGGGCGAATGACCGGGTATATGTCGATTCGAACCCGGGCGACGCAGGAGGAGATTGCGGCGGTCGAGCCGTTGTATCAGGCGCTAAATGAAGGACGTTGCAACAAACGCATCCATAAGGGACTCGTGGTGCGTAAAAGTTGGCTGGGAAAGCTGCCGGCGCTGCCGGTTCGCTGGCGGGTGCGCAGCGTGATGACACTGATGTTTGCCGTGCTGGCGGCAGCGTTGCAGCAAATGGGCGCGGCGTGG
This sequence comes from Citrobacter sp. wls613, assembly GCF_005281195.1. Classification (NCBI taxonomy): domain Bacteria; kingdom Pseudomonadati; phylum Pseudomonadota; class Gammaproteobacteria; order Enterobacterales; family Enterobacteriaceae; genus Citrobacter; species Citrobacter sp. wls613. The sequence continues at coordinate 20,724 of NZ_SZXN01000069.1, read as the reverse complement.
CCGCTGCTGCTGGTGAGTGCGCTGGTGATGCTGGCGGGTACGGCGATTTTCGAATGGCAAATTGTACGCCCGATAGAAAATGTCGCCCGCCAGGCGCTGAAAGTGGCGACCGGCGAGCGCAACAGCGTGACGCACCTGAACCGCAGCGATGAGTTGGGCCTGATGCTGCGGGCTGTGGGGCAACTGGGATTAATGTGCCGCTGGCTTATTCACGACGTTTCAAGCCAGGTTTCCTGCGTGCGTAACGACAGCGATACGCTGGCAAAAGGTAGCGATGATTTAAACAAGCACACCCAGCAAACGGTTGAAAACGTGCAGGAAACGGTGACGACGATGAACCAGATGGCGGCGTCGGTGAAGCAAAACTCGGCGACAGCATCTGCGGCTGACAAACTCTCGATTGCCGCCAGCAGTGCGGCAACGCAGGGAGGCGAGGCGATGGAGACGGTGATCAAAACGATGGACGATATCGCCAGCAGCACCCAGCGTATCGGCACCATCACCACGCTGATTAACGATATTGCTTTCCAGACCAATATCCTGGCATTGAATGCGGCGGTTGAAGCGGCGCGAGCGGGCGAGCAGGGGAAAGGGTTTGCCGTCGTGGCAGGGGAAGTACGCCATCTTGCCAGCCGGAGCGCCAGTGCGGCGAATGACATCCGCAAGCTGATTGATGCCAGTGCCGACAAGGTGCAGTCCGGATCCAGCCAGGTTCACGCCGCTGGCCGCACGATGGACGACATTGTGGCGCAGGTACAGAACGTCACCCAACTGATCGCACAAATCAGCCATTCGACGCTGGAACAGGCAGACGGGCTGACCAGCCTGACTCGCGCGGTGAATGAGTTGAGCAACATTACGCAGAAAAATGCCGAACTGGTTGAAGAGAGCGCGCAAATTTCAGTGCGGGTGAAACATCGCGCCGGGCGCCTGGAAGATGCGGTGACGGTGCTGCATTAAGCACCGCTATTCGGGCGGAACAACGGGTTCCGCCCGATGACCCGATTAATCCAGCTGAGCGATATCCAGCGCTGCGCGATCGATAATACCGATGATTTTTTTGATCTGTGCATCGCTGGTGTCACCGTGATTGACCCGCAGATCCAGCACGGCTTTAAAGTTTTCCAGCGCGCGTTTCATCTGCGGATTTTTACGTAATTCAAAGCCAACGCAGCGTGCTTTAACGCGTTCATGAATAAGCGCCAGATGCTCGCGATTTTCCTCCAGCCACTGCAGGCCTTGCGCCGTGATCGTGATCTGTTTACGCCCACCTTCCTCTTCGCTGATGACAATCAGCTCTTGATCCTGCAAGAAATCCAGCGTCGGATAAATCACCCCTGGACTCGGCGTGTAGTGGCCCTGAGTCAGCGTTTCGATGGCTTTGATCAGCTCATAGCCGTGGCTGGCATCGCGGGTCAAAATATCCAGAATCACCAGGCGTAATTCGCCGTGACCGAAGAAACGCTGACGACGCCCGCCGCCACCGCGACCATGGCGATGCCCGCAGCCGTGCTCGTGGTGATGTCCTTCACTGTTGCAGCCTTCGTGGCGATGTTCTTCGCCTTTGCAGCAACCTTCGTGTGGGTGATCTGTATGTTTGCAGCAACCGTCATGGTGGTTTTGCATAGTAGTCTCCAGATGTTATTTCGATATATCTAATTTATATCTAAAAGTTATGATTTTGCAAGTGCGTGATAGGCTGGTGTTTTAATTGATTGATTTTTATGTCAATTATTATAAATGGTGAGAAGGGGATTTACGCCGTGGCGTGTATCAAAAAAATGCTTGCAATCTTTGTTATTAGCAATCATTATCATTTGAATATTAATTTAGATATATCGTATTATCCTCACGAAGGCGAAAAATGACAAAAAACACCTCACGCTACCCCCAGCGCGTTCGTAATGAACTGCGCTTCCGTGAACTTACCATCCTGCGCGTTGAGCGTATCAGCGCAGGTTTTCAGCGCATCGTGCTGGGCGGGGAGGCGTTGGACGGCTTCAGCTCACGCGGCTTTGATGACCACGCCAAAGTTTTCTTTCCTGAGCCAGGCAGCCATTTTGTGCCGCCGGTGGTTACCGATGAGGGCATCGTCTGGGCTGACGGTGTGCGCCCTGCGTCCCGGGATTACACGCCGCTATACGATGATGCGCGTCATGAACTGGCGCTGGATTTTTATATTCATGACGGTGGCGTGGCGAGTACGTGGGCGATGCATGCCCGTGCAGGGGATACACTGACGATTGGCGGACCGCGCGGCTCGCTGGTGGTACCGGAAGAGTATGCGTATCAGGTTTATGTGTGCGATGAATCGGGAATGCCTGCATTGCGCCGTCGCCTGGAAGCGCTCAGTCGTTTAGCGCGACGCCCGAACGTCACGGCGCTGGTGAGCGTGCAGGATGCGGCGTATCAGGACTACCTTGCCCATCTGGATGGGTTTGCTATCCAGTGGTTTGTCGGGCATGACGAACAGGCGGTGGATGACGCGCTGGCTCGGCTGACGGTGCCTGCAGACGATTATTTCATCTGGGTAACCGGCGAAGGGAAAGTGGTAAAAAATTTGAGCGCCCGCTTTGAAACCGAGGCGTTTGACCCGCAGCGGGTGCGTGCGGCAGCCTACTGGCATCAGCGGAAAGCGGCTGATTAATAATTTGACGGCGGAACGCCAAATGCCTGGCGGAACGCGTAGCTAAACGCCGCGGTGCTCGAATACCCCACGTCGAGCGCCACGGCGGTAACGCTTTTATTTTTCTTCAGCATTAACACCGATTCCAGAATACGCATCTTTTGCTTCCAGACGCTGAACGGTAACCCGGTTTCTTTTTTGAAATGACGCGAGAAAGTTCGGGCGGACATGCCAAGATGATTAGCCCAGTACTCCACCGAGTGTTCCCGTGCAGGAGATTCCTGTATTGTCCGGCACACTTTTGTTAATTCTGCATCCTGCGGCCAGGGTAATACAAAGGCGACTTCCGGTAATTGCAAAATAATATCGACCAGCACGCTCACCAGTTTTCCTTCTTTTGACTGGCTATCATAATGGCCTGAAATAACGTTGGTGGCGTAATGAATAAACTCTCTGGCGAAATCACTGATCGCCACCACTTTACACTCGTCGATGCGCTTCTCAAGAAAGCCTGGCTTAATATCCAGATTCTCTAAATACACGTCATCCAGCGCCCATACCGCATGCTCAATATTATTCGGGATCCAGATACCGTAATGTGCGGGAATTATCCAGCATTTACCGGCGACATCAATGCGCATGCTGCCCTTACGGGCGAAATGAAACTGGGTAAATGCGTGTGAATGCGGTGGAACATGGTTATTCGCTTCAAGGACATAAGAACGAAAGTACACGTCCTGCGGCAGTTCCGCCATTGAATCATCCGGGAAAGAACTCCACTGTTTTTGCCTGAGGGTGTCCATAAAAAATACCTGATACTTCCGGTGATGTGGCTTCTGTTCGATAGATCTTGTCCGCAAATCATAATACATACACCCTGTTTTCCATAATAATCTTGCGTAAGAATTATTCGTCCACCTTTGGTAAATACCATGAATTCGCTGTGTTCTGATGCTGTCATCGTCAATGAAACAAATGATAACTGGACCCGAATGGGGAAAGACCTGCTCCAGCAGGCTGATATCCAGATTAATGGTTCGCGCGCCTGGGACATTCAACTTCACCATGCCGGTTTCTTTAAACGGGTGCTGCAACAAGGCTCGTTAGGGCTGGGTGAAAGCTATATGGAAGGCTGGTGGGATTGCGAGCGGCTCGATATTCTGTTCTGCAAAATCCTTAAAGCAAAACTCGACCAAAAAATGCCGGGCAATCTGAAAGATATTTTACGCATTGCCAGCGCGCGTTTGTTTAATCTGCAATCACGCAGCCGTGCCTGGATTGTCGGCAAAGAACACTACGATATAGGTAACGATCTTTTCGCCCTGATGCTTGATCCCCACATGCAATATTCCTGCGGCTACTGGAAAGACGCGACAACATTAGACGACGCGCAGAATGCCAAATTAAAAATGATTTGTGAGAAGCTGCAATTGCAACCGGGCATGCGTTTGCTGGATATCGGTTGCGGCTGGGGCGGGCTGGCTGAATATGCCGCACGCCATTATGGCGTAGCGGTAGACGGGGTTACCATCTCGAAAGAACAGCAGAAAATGGCGCAGCAGCGCTGTGACGGGCTGGATGTCACTATTCTGCTGCAGGATTATCGCGACCTCGATAAACACTATGATCGTATTGTCTCCGTGGGGATGTTTGAACACGTGGGCCCGAAAAACTACGACACCTATTTCAGTATTGCCGACCGCTGCTTAAAACCCGATGGACTGTTCCTGCTGCATACCATTGGCAGCAATAAAAAAGGGATGAGTGTGGATCCGTGGATCAATAAATATATCTTCCCAAACGGCTGTTTACCGGCGATTTCCCACATTGCCGAGGCCAGCGAATCGCGGTTTGTGATGGAGGACTGGCATAACTTCGGCAGCGACTACGATAAAACGCTGATGGCCTGGCATGAACGGTTTAACCAGGCATGGCCGACGCTGTCGTCGCGTTATTCCGCGACCTTCAAAAGGATGTTTAATTACTATTTATGCGCGTGTGCTGGGGCATTCCGTGCCAGAGATATCGAGCTTTGGCAGGTGCTGTTTAGCCGGGGCGTAGAGGGCGGACTTCGCGTTTATCGTTAATGTTTTGCCGGAGTGCGTACTTCGTAGGCCGGATAAGCGAAGCGCAACAGCCTTTCTTCGCCGGATGGCGGCGCAAACGCCTTATCCGGCCTACAAAAGTGACCAAACCGTAGGCCTGATAAGCGAAGCGCCATCAGGCATTTCTTCGCCGGATATCAGCGCAAGCGCCTTATCCGGCCTACAAAAGCGAGCAAACCGCAGGCCTGATAAGCGTAGCGCCATCAGGCATTGATAACCCGTAGAACGAAGAACTTAGCCCAACTCACTCTCTGCCAGCGCTTTAAACACCATTGCCACCGCGTGTGCGCCGGGGTCCATATTACCAAGCAGGCTCTCACTGCTGAGATACGACGCGCGCCCGGCGTTGGCTTTGCTCGACAGGCAGGTCCGTTCTGCGCCTGCCAGCGCAGCGTCATAGGCGGCTTGCAGGTTATGTGGTTGTGCCAGTAGCGATGTTAGCGCGGGCTGCAGCGCATCAATCATCGTACGATCGCCTTCATCTGCACCACCGTAGAACTTCATCTGGGCGAGCCCCGTATTTAGCGCATCGGCGACCCCGGCACCCTGCTCCAGCTTTTGTCCGGCAGCGGTGAAGAAAATTGACATCAATACGCCGCTGGAGCCACCCATGACCACGGTCAGGCGCTCGCCAATCAGTGCAAACAACGTGGCAAGGTTAGCCAGCGGAAGCTGCTGGTGATGTAGCAGGTCGGCAATTTCACGCGCACCTGCGGCAAAGGTTGACCCGGTATCGCCGTCGCCGACTTTCGCATCCAGCGCATTGAGGTGTGCTTCAAGATTGGCGAGCGTTGCGGTGACTTGCTCAATAATCCCGGCAACCTGTTCGTTAGCCGAAGGCTGAAATTCCACACGTGCACTGCGCTGAGATGACGGCACGGTCGTGATGTCACGTGGCGGCACGGGCGTTGACCAGTTACTGGTTTCCACTTCGGTCAACAGCGCTTTTTCGATGCTTTCTTCCAGCACCATGGCGGTCAGCGAGAAGCCTTTCATATCCAGCGCGGTGACCAGCGAGGCTGGGCCAATCAGCCAGTCGATACGTTCGTGCAGCGGGCTGTTGGCCAGTTCGCGGGTAATGATGGCCATTTCGGCAACGGAAACGCCGCCGAGGTTATTGATCATCACTGCCAGACGGCCGGTTTCCGGCAGGGCGGCCATCAGCGTCTCTACCATCAGATTAACCACCTGCGCGCTGTTTTGCGTGTCAATCACCGACGCACCCGGCTCGCCGTGAATGCCCATGCCCAGCTCTGCATGGCCCAGATGGTGACGCGGAGCCTCGTCGGTCTCCTGTGGCAAATGACAGCTGGAGAGTGCGACGCCCAGGCTGAAGGTGTTGTTCGCCGCATACTGCGCTTCACGCAGCACGGTAGCGAGGTTGTAGCCACGTTCGGCGAAATAGCCGGCAACTTTGTGCACCAGGATGGTGCCAGCGATCCCGCGTGGATGCTTGTTATCCGGTAGCGAAATGTCGTCGCCGACGATCAGCATTTCGACGTTATAACCGAGCCGACGCGCTTTCTCGGCGGCCAGGCCAAAATTTAGGCGATCGCCGGTGTAGTTCTTCACGATCAGCAGGCAGCCTGCCTCACCGGTCACCGCCTGAATGGCGGTCAGTACCGCATCGACGCTCGGCGAAGCAAACACGTCACCGCAAACCGCGGCAGTTAACATGCCTTTACCGATAAATCCAACGTGGGCGGGTTCGTGACCTGAGCCACCGCCGGAGATCACTGCGACGTTCTCTTTGTTGAGATCGCGACGCACTACGATGCGGATGGCCGGATCGCTCTCCAGGCGTGCCAGGTTATTCCACGGACTGGCGATAATCGTACCGTCAATGACATCGTTAACGAGATGGGTACGCTGGTTAAAAAAGAATTGAGACATAACGGCTCCGGCAGGTTGAGTATTAAACAAACCCCCGAATGCATGGTCATGGTAGCGGAGGCGATGGAGAGATTCTGGCCGAGTCAGCGCGGAAAAAAACTCAAGTAAAATGAGTTTCATTTCGGAACGTAAAAACTGTTTTTTGTTCCTAAATGGAACGTAATGACGAGTGGAAATGGCTAAATGCGAACCCACGCGGCTTTTTTCACCGGCCGTCAGGGCAGGGTGTTCGGGACAGAGCGCTTTTTTTGCCGGTTATTCCGGCGGTAGATAACGAAAAGGCGAAACCGGGCCTCTTTGCGTGACAGAAATATGGGCTAAAGGAACGGATCGGGATCGCAAACCTTATCTTTTTTAGGGTTAATTGTTTCAATATGGAACGTATTTTCCTTTTATCCGTTTCATATCAGAACAAAAAGACGAATGATTTTTTTGTACTCGCCTCGCCATACACTGATTGCATCGCTCCGGTAGCGCTTTGTTTTCGCCGTTAGCATCAGGCTAAACAGGTCAATGCCAGGGCTCATCATGTCAAAACATGTACTTATTTGAGGATGAAAGGAATGCTAAACGTTATTCAATCTCCAGCCAAATATCTCCAGGGCCCTGATGCATCTATCTTATTTGGTCAATATGCTAAAAATCTGGCGGACAGCTTTTTTGTGATTGCGGATGATTTCGTGATGAATCTGGCGGGAGAGAAAGTGCTCAATGGCCTGCATAATCACGATATTAGCTGCCATGCGGAACGCTTTAACGGCGAATGCAGCCATGTGGAAATTAATCGTTTGATTGCCATTCTGAAGCAACACGGTTGCCGTGGCGTGGTCGGGATCGGCGGCGGCAAAACGCTGGATACCGCCAAAGCGATTGGCTATTACCAGAAGCTGCCGGTGGTGGTGATCCCGACCATCGCCTCGACCGATGCGCCAACCAGCGCGCTGTCGGTCATTTATACCGAAGCCGGTGAGTTTGAAGAGTATCTGATCTACCCGAAAAACCCGGATATGGTGGTGATGGATACCGCGATTATCGCTAAAGCGCCGGTGCGTTTGTTGGTTGCCGGGATGGGCGATGCGCTCTCTACCTGGTTTGAAGCGAAGGCCTGTTATGACGCCCGCGCGACCAGCATGGCGGGTGGACAGTCCACCGTGGCAGCATTGAGCCTGGCGCGCCTGTGTTATGATACGTTGTTGGCAGAAGGCGAAAAAGCCCGCTGCGCGGCGCAGGCAGGCGTCGTAACCGATGCGCTGGAGCGCATTGTGGAAGCGAACACCTATCTTAGCGGTATTGGTTTTGAAAGCAGCGGCCTCGCGGGGGCGCATGCGATTCATAACGGCTTTACGATTCTGGAAGAGTGCCACCATTTGTACCATGGCGAAAAAGTCGCGTTTGGTACGCTGGCGCAGCTGGTGTTGCAGAACAGCCCGATGGAAGAGATCGAAACCGTGCTGGCGTTCTGTCAAAAAGTCGGCCTGCCGGTCACCCTGGCGCAAATGGGCGTGAAAGACGGCATTGACGACAAAATTCATGCTGTTGCCAAAGCCACCTGCGCAGAAGGTGAAACCATTCACAACATGCCGTTCCCGGTGACGCCTGAAAGCGTGCATGCCGCTATTCTGACGGCAGACCTGTTGGGACAGCAGTGGCTGGCGCGTTAATCAGACATCAGTAACGCTCTGCGCCGGCATTTTCTCTCCTCTGACCGTCTCTGTCGGAGGGGGTGTCCAGGGTAAAACAGCGGAAAGGAATATGACGGCGCACACTCAGAACATTGGAAAGGACGTCTCTTCGGTTATTGCCCAGTCATGGCACCGTTGCAGTAAGTTTATGCAGCGGGAAACCTGGCAGGCGCCGCATCAGGCGCAAGGGCTGACGTTTGCCTCGATTTGCCGCCGCAAGACTGCGCTGGTGACGATTGCTCAGGCCGCACTGGAAGACGCCTGGGAGTTTATGGATGGTCGTCCCTGTGCGCTGTTTATCCTCGATGAGTCCGCCTGTATTCTCAGCCGCTGCGGCGATCCACAGACGGTGGAACAGCTGGCGGAGCTGGGTTTTCTCGACGGCAGCTACTGTGCGGAGAGTATTATTGGTAGCTGTGCGCTGTCGCTGGCGACTATGCCGGGGCAGCCAACAAAAACTTCAGGCGATCAGCACTTTAAAAAAGCGCTACATCCGTGGTCGTTCTGCTCAACGCCGGTATTTGATAACCACGGGCGACTGTTTGGCTCCATCTCGCTGTGCTGCCTGGTGGAACATGAGTCCGTTTCCGATCTCTCCCTGACGCTGGCGATTGCCAGAGAGGTAGGCAATTCGTTGCTGACCGACAGCCTGTTGGCTGAATCTAATCGCCATCTGAATCAGATGTACGGGCTGCTGGAGAGCATGGATGATGGCGTGATGGCATGGAATGAACAGGGCGTGCTGCAGTTCCTCAATGCGCGTGCCGCCATGCTGTTGCATCTGGACGTGCAGGCCAGTCAGGGGAAAAATCTTCATGACCTGGTGAATATGCCGATGCTGTTGCGCCGGGCAATCAAACATGCTCGTGGCCTCAATCACGTCGAAGTCACCTTTGAGAGCCAGCACCAGTTTGTTGATGCGGTGATCACCTTAAAGCCGATTGTGGAAGAGCAGGGCAACAGCTTTATTCTGCTGCTGCATCCGGTCGAGCAAATGCGCCAGCTGATGACCAGTCAGTTGGGCAAAGTAAGCCATACTTTTGAGCAGATGTCGGCGGACGATCCGGAAACCCGACGGCTGATCCATTTTGGTCGCCAGGCGGCGAGGGGAAGTTTTCCGATCCTGCTGTGCGGCGAAGAGGGCGTCGGTAAAGAGCTGCTCAGTCAGGCGATCCACAATGAAAGTGAACGGGCCAGCGGCCCGTATATCGCCGTTAACTGTCAGCTGTATGCCAACAGCGTGCTGGGACAGGATTTTATGGGCAGTGCGCCAACCGATGATGAAAACGGCCGACTGAGCCGCCTTGAACTGGCGAACGGCGGTACGCTGTTTCTGGAAAAAATCGAATATTTGGCACCGGAGTTACAGTCTGCATTATTGCAGGTGATCAAGCAGGGGGTGCTGACCCGTCTCGACGCTCGACGCCTGATCCCGGTGGATGTGAAAGTGATCGCCACCACCACGGTCGATCTTGCCAATCTGGTGGAACAAAACCGCTTTAGTCGTCAGCTGTATTACGCGCTGCACTCGTTTGAAATCGTTATTCCGCCGCTGCGCGCGCGGCGCAACAGCATTCCGGCGCTGATTTATACTCGCCTGAACAGCCTGAAAAAACGCTTTTCATCCAGCCTGAAGGTGGATGATGACGCGCTGGCGCAACTGGTGGCCTATTCGTGGCCGGGTAATGATTTCGAGCTGAACAGCATTATCGAGAACATCGCCATCAGCAGCGAGAATGGCCATATTCGCCTGAGCAACCTGCCAGATTATCTGTTTGCCGAACGACCGGGTATGGATACGACATCTTCGCTGCTGCCTGCCAGCCTGACGTTTACCGCCATCGAAAAAGAGGCGATTATCCACGCCGCCCGCGTCACCAGCGGGCGCGTGCAGGAGATGTCGCAGCTGCTGAACATTGGGCGCACCACGCTGTGGCGCAAGATGAAGCAATACGACATCGACGCCAGCCAGTTTAAGCGCAAACATCTGGAGTAGTTTCTTCGATTCTGGCCATCGAAAAGAGCGCGTCGGACAAGCGATTGATGTACCGCTTTAGTTCGTCGCGCACGGCGAGCGTTCTGTCCATCGCCGTGAGAATACGCTCCAGTCGACGTGCCAGCGTGCGCGCTACGTGTAGTTGTGCAGAAGCGAGGTTTTTCCCCGGAATGACAAACTCTTTCAGCGGGCCGCTGTGCGCCATATTGCGGTCGATCAGCCGCTCCAGTCTCTGAATATCTTCATCGCTAATCGTCTGCTTCAGGCGAATGATCCCTTTATCGTCGCTGGCGAGTTCCGCACCCAGCACAAACAGCGTCTTCTGGACGGTATGCAGATCCTCGCGTAGCTCGGTCTGGTGGGTTGTGGCATAGCATACGCCCAACTGGGAAATCAGTTCATCTACCGTGCCATAGGCGTTAACGCGGATGTCGTCTTTGTCGATGCGGCTGCCGCCAAACAGCGCGGTGGTGCCTTTATCGCCGGTTCGGGTATAGATGCGATACATTTATGTTATCTCACTGAAGGGAAGCACGTTGACCAGTTGGCCTGCGTTGGCGCCGAGCGTGCGGATCTGCTCGATCCCGGCGGCGATATGCCCGCAGATCAGCGCCCGATCCTCGGGCAACTGGGCATGCATTAAGGCAATCTCGCCGCTCACGCTGAGGCCGAGACCTACGCGCAGCGCCGAGCTTTTTGCTGCCCGTCTGCTGAGCGCCAGCGCGTTGCCGCTGTCGTCGCAGCTGATGGCCCGGCAAGGGACGCCTTGCTCTTCCAGCCCCCAGCATAGTTCATCAAGCACGCGGGAATCCTGCCAGCATGGGTGATAAAACAGGTTTACGCTCGGTGATGAAAGTGGCATCGCGTCCCCTTTGTTGTCAGAAAGCCTGATGGAAGAGCGCGGCAATTTCTTTCTCGTTACCTTTACGTGGGTTCGAGAACGCGTTGCCGTCCTTCAGGGCCATCTCTGCCATATACGGGAAATCGGCCTCTTTTACGCCCAGTTCGCGCAGATGCTGTGGAATGCCGATATCAGCAGACAGGCGGGCAATAGCGTGAATCGCCAACTCGGCGGCGTCCATGGTAGACAGGCCGTCGGTGTTCTCGCCCATAAACTCGGCGATATCGGCAAATTTTTCTGGATTAGCGATCAGGTTATAACGTGCCACGTGCGGTAGCAGTACGGCATTCGCCACGCCGTGCGGCATGTCATACAGGCCGCCAAGCTGGTGCGCCATGGCGTGTACGTAGCCGAGGTTGGCGTTGTTAAAGGCCATCCCCGCCAGCAGTGAAGCGTAGGCCATGTTCTCGCGAGCTTTCAGGTTGCTGCCCAGCGCTACGGCCTGGCGTAAGTTACGGGCGATCAGGCGGATTGCCTGAATAGCGGCGGCATCGGTGACCGGATTTGCATCTTTGGAAATGTAGGCTTCCACGGCGTGGGTCAGGGCATCCATCCCGGTGGCCGCGGTCAGAGGCGCAGGTTTGCCAAGCATCAGCAGCGGATCGTTAATCGATACTGACGGCAGGTTGCGCCAGCTGACAATGACAAATTTCACTTTTGTTTTGGTGTTGGTCAGTACGCAGTGACGGGTCACTTCACTGGCGGTACCGGCGGTGGTGTTGACCGCAATGATAGGCGGCAGCGGGTGGGTCAGGGTTTCAATTCCGGCATAGCTGTAGAGATCGCCTTCGTGAGTGGCCGCGATACCAATACCTTTACCGCAGTCATGTGGGCTACCGCCGCCGACGGTGACAATAATATCGCATTGCTCCTGACGAAACACCGCCAGGCCATCGCGTACGTTGGTGTCTTTGGGGTTTGGCTCGACGCCGTCAAAGATTGCTACTTCAATACCGGCTTCACGCAAATGCGCGAGCGTTTTATCTACCGCACCGTCTTTAATTGCCCGCAGGCCTTTATCGGTCACCAGCAGGGCTTTTTTCCCACCCAGTAGTTTGCAGCGTTCACCCACTACGGAAACAGCATTGGGGCCAAAAAAGTTCACATTTGGCACCAGATAATCAAACATACGATAGCTCATAATATACCTTCTTACGTTTATTTTATAATTCAGAGAAGCAATATAGTGCGGTTTCAGCTAATAGCTGGTCCTGTTCGACGGTGCCACCACTCACGCCGACGGCGCCAATTATTTTTCCATTTAATATAACTGGAAGCCCTCCGCCGAAAATAATAATGCGCTGTTGGTTGGTGAGCTGCAGGCCATAAAGCGATGCACCGGGTTGCACCGCATCGGTAATTTCGTGAGTACCCTGTCGCAGGCAGCAGGCGGTCCAGGCCTTATTGAGTGAAATATCGCAGCTGGTGACAAACGCCTCATCCATGCGCTGTATCAGCAGCGTGTTTCCGCCGTGGTCAACAACGGAAAAGACGACCGGGACGTTGATTTCAAGCGCTTTAGCCTCAACGGCGACCGCCATTTTCTGTGCGGCCGCCAGCGTGATGGTGGCGATGGGTTGGCTCTTATTCACGGTATCTCCTGTTAATTGTGTAGGGCTGAGGTCACGAAAAATATCGCGCGCAGCTATTTTTTATCATTGGGTTTTATTTATTTTCGCGCAGCACGTTATTAAGTCAATACAGTAAAAAATTCTAAAATAGCAAGTGAGTGATCTTCCTTTGGCGTTTATTGATAATGATCATTTAACCTCGTCACAATTCTCTATGGATATTCCAAATACGCGTTTCAATATGAAACGATGCGTTTTAATTGCGTGCCAAATTGGAACGTAATTAATTTTATTTTTTTATTATTCTGCTCATTTAAAGTTCGGCTATTGCTGATAAAGGCGATTGCTGGGACGGTAAACCACCAGCGATACGGCCCGGCGTCCTTATTATTTACTTTTTGAGTCACGCGCTATGAGAAGATCAAAACGATTCGAAGTTCTTGCCCAGCGGCCTGTCAATCAGGATGGGCTGATTGGCGAATGGCCGGAAGAGGGGCTGATCGCCATGGAAAGCCCCTACGATCCCGCGTCGTCAGTGAAGGTGGAAAATGGCCGTATTGTGGAACTGGACGGTAAAGATCGTGCACAGTTCGACATGATTGACCGTTTTATTGCTGACTACGCGATTAACGTCGCGGAAACCGAACGGGCAATGCAACTCGACGCGCTGGACATCGCCAGAATGCTGGTGGATATCCACGTCAGTCGGGAAGAGATTATTGCCATTACCACCGCCATCACCCCGGCGAAAGCGGTGGAGGTGATGGCAAAAATGAACGTGGTGGAAATGATGATGGCGCTGCAAAAAATGCGCGCCAGACGCACACCCTCTAACCAGTGTCACGTCACCAACCTGAAAGATAACCCGGTGCAAATTGCCGCCGATGCCGCCGAGGCGGGGATCCGTGGTTTTTCCGAGCAAGAAACGACCGTAGGCATCGCCCGCTATGCGCCGTTTAACGCGCTGGCGCTGCTGGTTGGTTCGCAGTGCGGCCGTCCTGGCGTGCTTACCCAATGTTCCGTTGAAGAAGCCACCGAACTGGAACTGGGTATGCGCGGCTTAACCAGCTACGCCGAAACGGTGTCGGTATACGGTACAGAGTCAGTGTTTACCGACGGCGATGACACGCCGTGGTCAAAATCCTTTCTCGCCTCAGCCTACGCATCCCGCGGGCTGAAGATGCGCTACACCTCCGGCACCGGCTCGGAGGCGCTGATGGGGTACTCAGAAAGCAAATCAATGCTGTATCTGGAGTCGCGCTGCATTTTTATCACTAAGGGCGCGGGCGTTCAGGGACTGCAAAACGGCGCGGTCAGCTGTATTGGTATGACCGGGGCGGTACCGTCGGGGATCCGTGCTGTGCTGGCGGAAAACCTGATTGCCTCGATGCTCGACCTCGAAGTGGCGTCGGCGAATGACCAGACCTTCTCGCACTCCGATATTCGCCGTACCGCCCGCACATTGATGCAGATGCTGCCCGGTACCGACTTTATCTTTTCCGGCTACAGCGCGGTACCGAACTACGACAACATGTTTGCTGGGTCGAACTTCGATGCCGAGGACTTTGATGATTACAACATTCTGCAACGTGATCTGATGGTTGATGGCGGTCTGCGTCCGGTAACGGAAGAGGAAACTATCGCTATTCGCAATCAGGCGGCTCGCGCTATTCAGGCGGTGTTTCGCGAGCTGGGCCTGCCGCTGATTAGCGATGAAGAGGTCGACGCCGCCACCTATGCTCACGGCAGCAAAGATATGCCCGCGCGTAATGTGGTAGAGGATTTGGCCGCGGTGGAAGAAATGATGAAGCGCAATATCACCGGGCTGGATGTTGTTGGCGCGCTGAGTGCCAGCGGTTTTGACGATATCGCCAGCAACATTCTCAACATGTTGAGGCAGCGTGTGACCGGCGATTATCTGCAAACATCCGCCATTCTGGATCGCCAGTTTGAGGTGGTCAGCGCCGTTAATGACATCAATGATTATCAGGGACCCGGCACCGGCTATCGCATCTCTGCCGAACGCTGGGCGGAAATTAAAAATATTGCGGGTGTGGTTCAGCCTGGCAGCATTGAATAAGGCGGTATGCGGTGGAATGTACAACTGAACGTAAGCCGGTTTTCACCTTGCAGGTTAGCGAAGGCGAAGCGGCAAAAGCGGACGATCGCGCGGATGAAGTGGTGATTGGCGTTGGGCCGGCCTTTGATAAATACCAGCATAAGACCCTGATTGATATGCCGCACAAGGCGATCCTGAAAGAGCTGGTGGCCGGAATTGAAGAAGAGGGATTACATGCGCGGGTGGTCAGAGTTTTGCGCACCTCGGATGTCTCCTTTATGGCCTGGGATGCAGCAAATCTGAGCGGCTCCGGCATCGGCATTGGTATTCAGTCGAAAGGAACCACGGTGATTCATCAGCGTGATTTGCTGCCGCTGAGCAACCTGGAGCTTTTTTCTCAGGCCCCGCTGCTGACGCTGGAAACCTATCGCCAGATTGGTAAGAACGCCGCGCGTTACGCACGCAAAGAGTCGCCCTCGCCGGTACCGGTCGTTAATGACCAGATGGTGCGACCGAAATTTATGGCCAAGGCTGCGCTGTTCCACATTAAAGAAACCAAACACGTGGTGCAGGATGCCGCGCCTGTCACGCTGCATATTGCCTTAGTAAGGGAATGACGATGAACGAAAACATCATGACCGCGCAGGATTATCCGTTAGCGACTCGCTGCCCGGAGAAAATCCTCACGCCCACCGGAAAGCCGTTAACTGATATTACTCTTGAGAATGTACTGGCAGGGCGTGTTGGGCCACAGGATGTGCGTATTTCTCAGCAAACGCTGGAGTATCAGGCGCAGATCGCCGAGCAGATGCAGCGTCACGCCGTGGCGCGTAATTTCCGCCGTGCGGCGGAACTGATTGCCATCCCAGATGCTCGCATTCTGGAAATCTACAATGCGCTGCGCCCATTTCGTTCTTCATTTACGGAGTTACAGGCCATTGCCGATGAACTGGAGCACACCTGGCATGCCACGGTGAATGCCGGGTTTGTCCGCGAATCGGCAGACGTGTACCAGCAGAGAAATAAGCTGCGTAAAGGCAGTCAGTGACGGAGGCGGTATGCCGTTAATTGCAGGGATTGATATCGGCAACGCCACCACGGAAGTGGCGCTGGCGCAGGATGGCCGGTTTGTTGCCAGCGGGATCGTCGCGACCACGGGCATGAAAGGCACGCGGGATAACATTGCCGGGGTAGTGGCCTCCCTGCAGCAGGCGCTGGAAAAAACATCGTCGTCGCTTCAGGACGTGACGAAAATCTGCATCAACGAGGCCGCGCCGGTCATTGGTGATGTGGCGATGGAGACGATCACCGAAACCATCATCACTGAATCGACAATGATTGGTCATAACCCGCAAACGCCAGGCGGTGTTGGCGTAGGGATGGGTACCACGATCGCCGTGGAGAAACTGGCATCGTTGAGCCTCGATCGGTTTGCGCAGGGCTGGATCCCGCTGGTGGGCGCAGAGATGGATTTTCTCGAGGCGGTGTGGCTTATCAATGCGGCGCTGGATCGCGGCGTCGATGTGGTGGCGGCGATCCTGAAAAAGGACGATGGCGTACTGGTCAATAATCGTCTGCGACGAACGCTGCCGGTGATTGATGAAGTCACGCTGCTGGAGAAGGTCCCGGAAGGGGTGCTGGCGGCGGTAGAAGTGGCGGCAGCAGGACAGGTGGTTCGGGTACTGTCGAATCCTTATGGCATCGCCACTTTCTTTGCCCTGACGCCGGAGGAAACAAAAACGATCGTCCCGATCGCCAGGGCACTGATCGGCAACCGATCCGCTGTGGTGCTGAAAACCCCGCAGGGCGAAGTGCAATCACGGGTGATCCCGGCGGGCAAGATCTTTATCAGTGGTGAAAAGCGCGGCGGAGAAGCCGATGTGGCCCAAGGCGCTCAGGCAATTATGCAAGCGATGAACGCCTGTGCGCCGGTCTGCGACATTCGCGGTGAGGCTGGTACTCACGCGGGTGGCATGCTGGAGCGCGTGCGTAAGGTGATGGCCTCGCTGAGCGGGCACGATATGAATTCAGTACATATTCAGGATCTGCTGGCGGTCGATACGTTTATTCCCCGTAAAGTCCAGGGCGGTGTTGCCGGGGAATATTCAATGGAAAACGCGGTTGGCATTGCGGCGATGGTGAAATCCGATCGGCTACAGATGCAGACGATCGCCCGTGAGCTGAGTGTGCGGCTGAATACGCCGGTTGAAGTGGGGGGCGTGGAGGCCAATATGGCGGTGGCCGGGGCATTGACGACGCCAGGATGCGCCGCGCCGTTGGCGATCCTCGACTTAGGTGCCGGATCCACCGATGCCGCGATTATCCATAACGATGGCACCGTTAAGGCGATACATCTGGCGGGAGCAGGGAACATGGTCAGCTTGCTTATCAAAACGGAGCTCGGCTTGAGCGATCCTTTTCTGGCAGAGGAGATAAAAAAATATCCGCTGGCGAAAGTGGAGAGTCTGTTCAGTATTCGCCACGAGAACGGCTCGGTGGAGTTCTTTCGTGAACCGCTCAGCCCGTCGGTGTTTGCCAAAGTGGTGTATCTGAAAGCGGGCAAAGCCATCCCCATTGAGAACCAGACGTCGCTGGAGAAAATTCGGCTGGTACGTCGTCAGGCCAAGGAGAAGGTCTTTGTGACGAACTGCCTGCGCGCATTGCGGCAGGTCTCACCCGGCGGCTCAATTCGCAACATCTCTTTTGTGGTGCTGGTGGGCGGTTCATCGCTGGATTTTGAAATCCCGCAGATGATCACCGACGCGCTGGCGCATTACGGCGTTGTTGCCGGTCAGGGCAATATTCGGGGAACCGAAGGGCCACGAAATGCGGTGGCAACCGGGCTGGTTTTGGCTGGTGATGCGAAAAAATAGTGCAGAAAACCACCACCGCAAGCGTTTGGCTGCGGCATAAATCAAATAAAGGCAACGTTCTCTTTGATATCCCGGCTGACTTGGGTACATAGTATAAAGGTGTTTAATACGCGGTTAATTTTAAGGATAAGAGCATGCCAACAGCAATTGAGAAAGCATTGGATTTTATTGGTGGTATGAACACATCGGCGCCAGTACCCCATTCCATGGATGAAAGTACGGCCAAGGGAATTTTAAAGTATTTGCATGATTTAGGTGTGCCAGTGAGCGCAGCAGATGTGATGGCACGCGGTGAGCAAGAGGGATGGAATCCTGAGTTCACAAAAAAAGTCGCTGGATGGGCTGAAAAAGTCGCCTCCGGTAACCGTATCCTTATCAAGAACCCTGAGTACTTTTCGACCTATATGCAGGAGCAGCTCAAAGAACTCGTGTGAGCTGACTATCGAATAACACGCTAACGGACGTTTCCACTTTCAAGGTGGTGGCGTCCAAAAGAGTTGCCCTCAACCAGCCAGACAGTGCCGATTTTTTTGCGTTGGTGCAGATGGACACATTGTGTACCGCTCCGCTTAATTGAACGTGTTGAATCCTCTAATTTAACTTCAGCATTAACATTATCAGATTAACACTGGACGGTGGGGGTGCTTTTACGCTGCCCGGAATGTGCGTGGTTACCCTATTGAAACTAATTTTTAATACTTTGCTAAACGACGGTTAAGACTTTTCTCGAATTTATTTATTTATGAAACCTAACTGATAAATCGACATTTCTTTTTTTTGCCAACCATTTTTCGACGACTAATGTAAGTTTTAAGAATGGAAAACTCTTAAATAACATGGGCTTTAATAGAGTTTGGTTTCTTATTTTATTATTGATAGTATCTCAAATAATAAAACTTATTAAATCATTGAGTAATATTTAACTATTTCATTTTTTAATGTTTTCGGAATTTAACTCTATCTGCTTTGATTTATATGATTTTTTTCACTTCCTTATTAAAAAGGTATGAAATAATCATCTTTGTTTTTGCTTTTATTAATTGTTTTTACCTAATGTTTCTATTTTTGCATGATTATTGCACCTTTGAAAAGAAAAGTATATTTTGGTAAAAAGTTATTGAGGCGTTTAATATGGATTTAATTAATTATGACTCTAGGCTTCGTCATCTTATGGATGTGGATTTTAGGTCCATACTAACGTTTATCGTTTTTGTTGACACGGGCAGTTTGTATGGTGCCTCACTGGTACTTGGTTGTTCTGCATCATCTATTAGCCTGCACTTGAAAAGAGTCAGAAGTTACTTTAATGACACCCTTTTCATACGTGAAGGTCGCAATCTCAATCCTACTGAATATGCTGTGGAATTAAGTCATCAACTTAAACTTGCATTTTATAATCTTGATACTGTCTGTCATGGGGAAAGTGCTGTTGCCGATTGTGAATTAGCTATCGGTGAAAATAAAAATTAATGAAACATAACCATTGGTTATGCTAAATAGTGCTTTTAAAATGTATTCGACAAAAAATAGAGCATAATATGGAAAATTTAAATTTTTCCTACGAGCGGGTATTGGTTATGGACACTATCTATTATAGTGCCCTTGGGCTATGTGC
The DNA here is from genome assembly GCF_005281195.1 of Citrobacter sp. wls613. NCBI lineage: Bacteria > Pseudomonadati > Pseudomonadota > Gammaproteobacteria > Enterobacterales > Enterobacteriaceae > Citrobacter > Citrobacter sp. wls613. The sequence goes on along the minus strand of NZ_SZXN01000069.1, from coordinate 1,403 downwards.
CTTTATTGATAGCCTGGCAGGTCGCTCAATTAGTCTAAGAGTAATGACGCTTTCCGCATTGCAGAAACAAGTGTCAGCCCGTCATGGGGAACCAGGGCGGGTACTCGTTATTACCGAGTTAACGAGCGAAAGTGAGACGCTGGCGGAAGGATTAGCATTCTTAAAGTTTGCAAAGGACGAGTGGCCTGCAGACCAATATAGTATTATTGTTTTTACCCGTTTACGTGACCCTCTGTTGCTGGCAGCAGTCGCAAATCTTCAACCTATGGGCATTGTTCATCGCGCGGAGGCGATTAATATCTTATCTAAACTCATGTTTTTCTCCGCTGACGCATCATCAGGCACGATCATGAGTCCGTTGATCACCAGGAAAGTCGGCCAGGTCGGCGGAGTTCGATTACCACAAAGGGAATTGCAGTGGTTTGTCCTGCAGACAGAAAAAATAGGACTGAACGAAACAGCGAGGCGAATGGGGATTAGCTATAAAACTGCTGCTACCTATCGGAAAAGAATATCAGTCCGTCTTCAATTAAGTTTACGTGAAATTAATGAAAGAGTGTCACGATTATAAGTGAGAAAGTTAATATTGCCATATCCCGCTGTACGGATTGCCGACAGCAATGTAGTCGTGATTTTATTATTAAAGCGATTGTCAGTTTACCTCAGCATGCACAATTTAGGGTTCTCGTTGTGAATAACGATGTGCTTGCCACGACGTTTATGAAATCTGCTCTACGGCAGTTGAGGAAATGTCAGTGCTGGACGTCATTGCATATAAGAGATTCCTTATTGCAGGGCTAATGTCGTTATACAGCAATTGTGCCTCTTCTGTTGGTATTAAACAACGGCCCTCTCTGCTGAATAGTTTTTCGGGAAAACAAGTACAAAATTTTTTCAACGAAAGGCTCACTGCAGACGGTGAACAGTTCATATAGTATGAAGCAGAAACTATCCCTCCTGTATTCATGACTGCGGCAAAAACAAGAATGTTGTTAATCGAAATATTCAGGTTTTTGAATTTTGAAAAATCAGATTGTGTAAGCAATGAATTATCCTTTTGAATTAATTTTCTTAAAAGAATATAAACATATAAGAAAATCAAAACAAACAATATAATAGATATATCTAAATATACGTTTTGATATAATGTAATGAAAATAGAGGGTTAGCCACCCTTTCTGATTTTTCCCTTCAATTCAATGTTGGCGTAAGAGGGCTTTTCCTGACATCGGCATCACCAAGGATGTAGTGTTCAAGATGACATACCGGGGCGGTTCAATCATAGTCGTATTGCATGTTGGGGAAGCGGACCCAAATTGCATCCAAAGAAAAAGGAGTCAGACGATCTCTCATCTAACTCCTTGTTTTGTTTGGTGGCCCCTGCTGGACTTGAACCAGCGACC
>NZ_SZXN01000070.1:0-1223 GCF_005281195.1 Citrobacter sp. wls613 | reverse complement strand
ACCCCACCCCGGTAGACGATCCTGCCCTATAGTTTGAGCATAGGGGGAGCATATGGGCACACCACGATTTACACCTGAATTTAAGGAAGAAGCCGTCCGACAGATAACGGAACGCGGTTATTCCGTTGCCGAAGTATCTGACCGTCTGGGCGTTTCTGCCCACAGCCTCTACAAGTGGCTACGGGCTATCAAACCGGATAACAGCGAGCAGCATGCCCGGGATTTACTGGAAGCCAAAAGCGAGATCCTGAAACTACGGGCGCAGCTAAAACGTACCGAAGAAGAACGGGATATCCTGAAAAAGGCCGCGCGGTACTTTGCAAGGGAGCCCGACTGAAGTACCGCTTTATCAATGAGCACCGCACTGTATGGGGTGTGATGACAATGTGTCGGGTACTGGATGTCGCCCGGGCCGGGTTCTACGCGTGGCTGCATAACCCGGTCTCGGCACGTGATAAAGATAATCAGCGTCTGCTGACGCTTATCCGTGACTCCTATTCACTGAGCGGAGGCGTATACGGTTACCGGCGGGTTCATGGCGACCTGAACGAAATTGGGGAAACCTGCGGTAAAAACCGGGTGGGCCGTATTATGCAACTGAACCGGATTAAAGCCGTGCGCGGCTATAAAGCGCCGCGTCGTATCGCTGGCAGACCTTCAGTGGTTGCCCCTAATCGCGTGCAGCGGCAGTTTACTGTTGTCCGGGCCAATCAGGTCTGGGTCACCGACATTACTTATATCCGTACCTGGCAGGGCTGGCTGTATCTGGCGGTGGTTATCGATCTCTTCGCCCGTAACGTGGTGGGCTGGTCGATGAAGCCCACTCTCTCACGCGAACTGGCGCTGGATGCACTGATGATGGCGGTCTGGCGACGTAAACCCGACGGCGAGGTCATCGTGCACTCAGACCAGGGAAGCCAGTACGGCAGTGACGACTGGCAGCGCTTCTGCCGGGCTAATAACCTGGTCCCGAGCATGAGCCGGCGTGGCAACTGCTGGGATAATGCGGTGGCCGAATCGTTCTTCAGTTCACTGAAAAAAGAGCGCATCAGGAAGAGAATATACAAAACCCGGGATCTAGCCCGGGCGGATATCTTCGATTACATTGAAGTGTTCTACAACCGGGCCCGGCGCCACAGTCACCTCGGCGGCGTCAGTCCGGAGGCCTTCGAACAGGCCTCGTCGTGAGGACAGAATTTGTCTACGGTCGTGGGGGCAGTCCA
>NZ_SZXN01000061.1:0-4566 GCF_005281195.1 Citrobacter sp. wls613 | reverse complement strand
AGTTGATAGGGACAACTCTATAATGAAGAGAAAACATGCCGTATTTACACCGGTTGCTTTTCTGGTAATAAACTCAATAGGATTTAATTCAGTTTACTCAGCTACACCTGTTTCCTGTAGTACTACAGGTACAAGTGAAAATGACCTGTTTTGTGGTGCAGGGGCCAATACTAGTGGTTCCGTGAAGAGTATAGCGATCGGGAACAACGCACTAGTGAGTAAAAATGCTAGTGCTGGGTTAGCAGTTGGTTATAACTCAAAATCTGCTGCACAAAATGCTATTGCGATAGGGAATAGTGCAATTGCATCGGCTGCAAATACTATCAGTATTGGTTCCGACAACTCATTTACAACTGGATCTGTGGCAATAGGTACAAATGCACGTGCAGGGCGAGAAGATATCTTAAGCCTAAAAGATGCTGGTAAGTCTGAGAGAACCTGGATTGGAAAACAAAATAATATTGCCCTTGGAGTAGGTTCCGTAGCTGATGGTGGTCGAGTGATCTCTATCGGTGAGAATGCAGGAAGCGGGACTATTGATAACTGGAATATTCAGAATATCAACATAGGTACTAATGCTGGAAGTCAGGCAAAAAGAGATTATAGTGTTGCTTTGGGTTTTGAAGCAGGGATGGTGCTATCTGGCTCTCAAGATGCTACCGAAGATAGCAAACGAGCTCCAAGTATTAATATTGGTAAGCAGGCAGGAAAAAACACAGTATCATATGGAAATATATCTGTAGGAGATAATGCTGGAACAGAAATCACAGATAATAGAAGCGTTTCTAATATAATGATTGGAAACGGGGCTGGAGTTGGTTTGAGTTCTAATGATGGTAAAAACACTACTTTTCCAGGATATGGCCCTGGTGGAAATACCTTAGTCGGGAATGCTTCGGGACGACAACTATCTGGTGATAGTAATGTCGCTGTAGGTTCTATTGCTGGCGATCGGTCAACTGGTGATAATAATGTGTATGTTGGCCACTTAGCTGGGCAACAATCAATGTCAGATCGATCAATTATTATAGGTTCTCAGGCAGGATTAGGAACAAATAATGACAGAAGTGTATTAATCGGTAATTTTGCCAATGGAGGCGTTGCTGCTCCAACACGAAATGTAGTGGGGCTTGGGTCTTCTGTTAAGGCTACGGGGTTTGAAAGTATTGCTGTGGGTTTTAATGCAAATTCATCGGCAAATAATGCAACAGCTATAGGTCGCTTTACCACGGCTTCTGGGGTCAATGCTACAGCTCTAAGCACTAATGCTATGGCTTCGGGACCTGATTCGATAGCGATAGGTAACGGTGCAAAAGCAGTTGCTATGGATACTATCAGTATAGGTACAGGAAACATCGTAAGTGGTGAGAAATCGGGTGCAATAGGTGACCCAAGCACTATATCAGGGTCCGCTTCTTATTCAATTGGTAATAACAATAAAATAACGGCAAATAATGCTTTTATCCTTGGAAATGCAGTAGATAATGCTATAGATAATTCAGTTGCCCTAGGTAATTCTACGACAGTATCATCTGCTGTTGCAACTCCAGAATATATAGTAAATGGGGTGACACACTCATTTGCAGGCTCAACTCCAGTATCAACTGTAAGTATTGGTGCTTCTGGAAAAGAGCGCACTCTATCGAATCTTGCGGCTGGACGAATTTCGGCTACTAGCACTGATGCCATAAATGGTAGTCAGCTATTTGCAGTTTCATCTGAAGTAGATAAGGGCAACTTATTTGCTGGTAATTCTGGAGCGTTTAAACGCTTCTTTGGTGAAACAACTACTATCCGCGGAGGTCTTACAAATGGAGAAACTGCAAGTAACAAAAACATTAGAACTGAAGCTAATGACGGTATAATAGATATTCAACTGGCGAATAATCTAGATGTCACTAGCGTTAAGACTGGTAATACATTAATTAACAACTCAGGGCTTTATATTACAGGTGGACCCACTGTCACAGTTACAGGTATAGATGCTGGAAATAAAACTATCACTAATGTTGCAGATGCTGTAAATGACAGTGATGCGGTCAATAAACGTCAGTTAGATAATCTTTCAAATTCAGTTAGCCAAGGGGTAACGTTTTCTGCTAATGAAGGCGATGATATCAAACGTAAATCTGGTGAGGTTTTAGCTCTGAAAGGAGATGGTGCAGTTAATGGTAATTATAGTGGAAAAAACATTAAAACAGTTGCGGATGCATCCTCCGGAGTTATATCAATTCAAATATCTGAAAGTCCAGTATTTGGCAATGTTGTTATAAATAGCAATAGCAGTGGGAAAATTTCTGGCGTTAGTGACGGTGCCATCGCTATGGGCAGTAGCGATGTCGTGAATGGTGGACAAGTTCATACAGTTACTACATCAATTGCCAATGTTATTGGAGGTGATACTTATGTAAGCCATAATGGTGAGATGATCTCCAGCAATGTAGGTAATACAGGGAAAAATACTATTCATGATGCTATTGATTCCATCAGAACGACTGCTGAATCAGTAAGCGGAGGTTGGAACCTGTCAGTAAATGGTAAACAAGAAAGTGCTATAAAACCTTCTGAAACAGTTGACCTTAATAATACTGATAAAAATATCAGCATATCCAAAAAAGATAATCAGGTTAGTTTTAACCTTTCCGATTCTGTCAACGTTAAAGAGAGCATCAGTGTTGAAAATGGCCCTTCTCTGAGCCAAGTTGGTATTGATGGTGCCGGATTAAAGATTGCTAATATAGCTGATGGTATTATTGCTCAGGGGAGTAAAGATGCTGTCAATGGTGGGCAACTCCATGAGTTTATCAGCAGTGAAGTAACTAAACCAATTACGTTTAAGGCAGATAGTGGTACACCGTATGAAGCAAAAATGGGAAGTTTGGTAAATGTTAAAGGTGATAATAAAAATATCAAGACGACAGTTAATGGTAATGTGCTGAGCATTAATCTAAACGACAATGTTAATGTTAAATCATTAACTACTACAGAGTCTTTAGCTGTCTCAAGTGGTGCTAATATTGACATGGGAGGAAATACCATACAAAATGTTGGTAATGCCAAGCGTACAAGTGATGCTGTTAACTACGGACAGCTACAACAGGCTTTCAGTAGTCTTGACAACCAAATTAATCGGGTTGAACGTAGAGCTAACGCAGGTGCAGCTGCTGCTATTGCAACGGCGGGGTTAACACAGGCGTATATTCCAGGTAAAAGTATGATGTCCATGAGCGGTGGGTCATTCCAAGGTGAAAACAGTTTAGCTATTGGCCTTTCAACCATCTCAGATAACGGCAATTGGATATTAAAAGGTTCTTATTCAACAACAACTAGAAGTCAAACTGGAGCATCTGTTGGAGTAGGATTTCAGTTCTGATAAAACAGGGGTGGAAACACCCCTATAAATAAAATTTGATTTGGATAGCAAATAATGAAATCGAACTCATTCAAAATTATAATTTTTATTGCATGTGCTACAATTATTTCAGGATGTAATCAAAACATGAGTCGCCCAGATCGTGATGGTGGAGTTAAAGAGATAGTGTGGCCAGAACCTGTAAACGCGAAGTTAAGATCAGGACGTGGAGTATTCCCGACATCCGAAAGTATTTCGCTTTTGAATAAAGGGATGACCAAAGATCAGGTCTATTTGCTTATCGGTAGGCCGCATTTTGGTGAAGGTCTATTTTCTGTGAGAGAATGGGATTATCTCCTTCACTTCAATACGTTAAAACACACTAACAATCAAGTTACAATTTGTCAACTTAAAATTATTTTTAACTCAGATAAATTAGTCGCTAATATATACTGGAGAGCTATTAAACCTGAAAATTCCATTTGCCCACCAGAATCTAATAAAAATTAAAATAATCAATATAGGAAAGTAAATGGTGTAACTTTTATAAACATAAGGTTTTGTTGCTGTACAGTAATAGATAGTATAAAGCAATTTCAAGGTAAATATATGAAAAGAAATATCACAATCCTAAGCCTATTAGTTATTTTATTCACTCTGAGCGCCTGTCATCAGAAGAATGTTAAAAGTGTTGTAACTCCTCTCACCCCCCAAATAAATAAAGAGGTATCTTCTCTTATACTTCTTCCTCTTTCTGAGCAGCCGCACAATGGATGGGCTGAAATTATCATCGTCGACAGGAAATGGTATTTCGATACAAATACTGTTCTGACTCGGAATGAACTTGCGTCCATGTCATTTGGTCAAAGTAATGAAGGTAATTGGTTTCTACAGATCAGTCCTAACAAGAATGGACAATTGATAATTGATAAAGCATTAGAAAATAAGAATAATTATATTCTTATGGTTTTAAACGGAAAGGCTATCTCACTTTCGCAACTCAATTCAGCAAAGACATTATCGTTTTATGTTGGTGATGAGAATAAAACAATTCAGATCGCGGAGGCTATAACTCAAAAAAACATTATGCGCTAGTATTTATTTTACTGATTTTTTAAGATAATTTCGATGGTCATTTAGAGGCAGTGTCTTGTTTTCTTGTGGCCATAATATTTACTTGGTGGTATTTATGGAAAAGTTACGCCAAGCGCTTT
>NZ_SZXN01000062.1:0-1591 GCF_005281195.1 Citrobacter sp. wls613 | reverse complement strand
GCATGCTGTTCGAGTTTGTTATCAGCGGGTGCCGATGCCCGGAACGCCAGTGAATTAACAGGATTGTTATTGATGACCAGCTCGTAATGTAAATGAGGACCGGATGAACGTCCGCTGTTACCGGATAACGCAATAGCACCTCCCCGGGTAACTCTGGCCCCTTTAGTAACGAGTATTTTATTGAGGTGGAGATAGCGAGTTTTAACACCGGCTTTTCCCGTTACTTCAACAAAATATCCCATGGTACTGTTGTATTCGGCCCGGGTGATTTTTCCGTCGATGACGCTGACTATTTTCGTGTTCATGGGCATGGAATAATCAATGCCATTATGGGGACTCACTTTTCCCGATACCGGGTTAAGTCTTGCAGGATTGAAAGGTGAACTGAGTCTTGCTGTGGCTGGTAACGGATAATCGAGACTGCCTTTCCCGGAAGTATCGGAAAGATTATAGAACTTTTTGTCTGATATACGATACGCCGTGTAATTAAATGAGCCGGACGTAAATTTATAAGCCACTACACGTGATTTTCCCGCTTTCTTTTGCAGTACGAGTTTTAATGATTCATTTTTTTTCAAATGCCGAAGATTAAAGCGGGAAGGCAAAGAGCGCTGAAGGATAGCGATCTCGTTCGATTCCAGCCCCGAGCGGGTGGCTGAAAGGTAAGCATTTTCTTTTACGACATCGGTAGAATACATTTACTGGAATTCGCCGTTAGCATGAACACTGCGGCGTATGCTAGGGGTTTTCAGGAGGCGTGTCATCTGCCAGTTAATCGGGAGCACCGTTGATGGTCGTCATTTTTGTAACATATCTTGTTTCCCGTTTGCTCCTGAAGATCTGGGAACTGTATGACCAGCCTGACGGTGATGATTAACGGGACTGAAACAGGTTACGGCAGAGCAATATGGGGCTCATGTCCTGCTACGTAACCCGTCAGTAAAGCCCTGCTAAGCACTAACCCGCCTGCAGTTACCTGGAGGAATACAGGCCGCGAAGCTTTCTTGCCTGTGTCTGATGAGCTTCCGCACCGGCATTATTGACCTGCTCATGCACGAGGGCGGCTTTCTCTCCGGCATTCAGTTCGTTAAAAGAAGAAGAGGAGGTCTTTGAATTTGCACCACTGTCGGACAGCATTTTTTTATGTTCCTCAATCATTTTCTGATGTGCATAGGACGCGCTGTTGTTCATAAATGAATGAGCAACAATGGCCCTTTCATGTTCATTCATTTCAGAGAATGAGGGCGTGTTGTTTTTATTAACCCTGTCCGGTAAGTTTTCATGCGTCGAGGAATTCACATGACTGACGGCTGAGGCATTATTAACAAATCGATGTGCTTCATGGGCAATATCACTGGACTGAGCAAAAGCTGCCCCACAAAATAAAGCTGTAAACGCAGTGGCCGTGATTAATATATTCATGTGTAATTACCTTCTGAGGTACATAAAAGATGTCCTTATGATCATATATAAAAATAATCAACCTGTGGGGAAGATGACGTAAATGTAATACAGCTATGTACATTACACGATTGTAATGAATTTGTTTCTTAAGGTGTGCTAGGGAAGGTGCGAACAAGTCCCTGATATG
>NZ_SZXN01000063.1:62107-70609 GCF_005281195.1 Citrobacter sp. wls613 | reverse complement strand
GATCTCATATCAGGGACTTGTTCGCACCTTCCCTTATCCTGCCAGTCGCGTAAAAAGACCTGCTGACGACGACGGGCCTGATCCTCGGCAAAATCCAGCCACATGTTAACCACGCGATTAAGTTCGCTGACCTCATCTTGGGTGAGATAATTTTTTGCCACCGTCACGTCACCCTTACGTACCTCTTCACCTTTATAGCTGGTTAGCCCCATATGCGGCTGGCTGGCGTCAGCACGCTGATGAATGAGTTCAGCAGCGGTATGGCCTGTACAGGCAAAATGTAGCTTGTTCTGGATCGTTTGAAAAAACTGCGTGGTTTCTTTAAGTGATGGCTGATAGTCGGCAGCCAGAGCAAATATCTCCCGAACCCGCAAATATACCCGGCGCTCACTGGCCCGAATATCGCGGATGCGTTCGAGCATCTCATCGAAATAGTCGGGTACAGCCGATGAACCCACGGGCGGATTCTTCAGCCGCTCATCGTCCATCACAAAACCTTTGATCAGGAATTCCTGGAGCGTCTGGGTTGCCCACTGACGGAACTGAGTGCCGCGGGGCGAACGGACGCGATAACCCACTGCGAGTATTAATGGCAGGCTAAAGTATTGAACTTGATAGTTTTTGCCATCACTGGCAGTTGTTCGGTAAAACCGAACAACTGAATTTTCCTCTAGCTCGCCATCTTCAAAAATGTTTTTAATATGCCCGCTGATAGTGGCTTTAGCTTTGCCGTACAGTTCGCAGATCATTGCCTGAGATAACCAGATGGTGTCTGACTCAAAGCGACATTCAACACGGACTCTTCCGTCATCGCTGGCAAACATAATAAATTCGCCTGTCGGGGATTGTGGTAAGTGTTTATCTGTCATGTCGCCTCCGTTGTTACCTGACTAATAACGCTACATTCAACGTAGTATGCCAGAGATCAATACGGGATATAGAAAGCTAAGAAGAGATGTGAATTAAGAAGAACTAACGTGAGGCATTTTGGCGGAAGATCACAGGAGTCGAACCTGCCCGGGACCGCTGGCGGCCCCAACTGGATTTGAAGTCCAGCCACCTCACCGGAGATGACGATCTTCCGCGCCTCGATTGCTACATGGAGGCGGGGCGCATTATAGCTACTTCCTCGGGTTTCCACACCCCCTGACTCACTTTTTTAACTTCCGTTTCGCTATACCATGACCGGTTTCATATAAATCCCCACAAAATCCATAAGTTACAGTGATGTTTATTTTTTGACGCTACCCCGATCACAGAAAACAAGAATCGTAATTTGATAACGAGATATCGGAATACCCATGTCACGCGTGATGATTTACAAAAACTGTAACCGGTACCAGTATGCCTGTGTACGCCTTATGCCCCGTATCTGACCGACGCAATCAACAGGACGTTACGGCGAAAGCATTTCAGAACTAAAGGAACAGACGATGAAAATTAGTGACGGAAACTGGATGACCCAGCCAGGTCTGAATGTAATAAACCCCGTTCAGGTGTTCGATGTTGAACAGCAGGGTAATGAGATGGTGGTCTACGTTGCGCCGCGCGACGTGCGTGAGCGAACCTGGCAGTTGGACACCCCGATGTTTACGCTGCGCTTCTTCTCGCCGCAGGAAGGCGTGGTGGGCGTGCGTATGGAGCACTTTCAGGGAGCGCTGGATAACGGCCCGCATTATCCGCTGAACATGCTGCAGGACGTGAAGGTTGAGATGTGCGATAACGCCGACTTTGCCGAATTGAAGAGCGGTAATTTAAGTGTGCGCGTAACCAAAGGCGAATTCTGGGCCCTCGATTTTTTACGCAACGGGGAGCGCATTACCGGTAGCCAGTTGAAAAATAATGGCTACGTGCAGGATGCTAACAGCGATCGCAACTATATGTTCGAGCGCCTGGATCTGGGCGTCGGCGAAACGGTGTACGGACTTGGCGAACGCTTTACGTCGCTGGTGCGTAATGGTCAGACGGTCGAGACCTGGAACTGCGATGGCGGCACCAGTACCGAGCAGTCTTACAAGAACATCCCGTTCTATGTCACCAATCGTGGTTACGGCGTACTGGTGAACCATCCGCAGTGTGTGTCGTTTGAAATTGGCTCCGAGAAGGTGTCAAAGGTACAGTTCAGCGTGGAAAGCGAGTATCTGGAATACTTCGTGATCGACGGCCCGACCCCGAAAGCGGTGCTGGATCGCTATACCCAGTTTACCGGTCGCCCGGCACTGCCGCCAGCGTGGTCGTTCGGTCTGTGGCTCACCACCTCGTTCACCACCAACTACGATGAAGCGACGGTGAACAGCTTTATCGACGGCATGGCCGAGCGCAATCTGCCGCTGCACGTTTTCCATTTCGACTGCTTCTGGATGAAGGCCTTCCAGTGGTGTGATTTTGAGTGGGACCCGGTGACGTTCCCGGACCCGGAAGGCATGCTCCGTCGCCTGAAGGAGAAAGGCCTGAAGGTCTGCGTGTGGATCAACCCGTACATCGGGCAGAAATCGCCGCTGTTCAACGAACTGAAAGAAAAAGGCTATCTGCTTAAGCGGCCGGATGGATCGGTGTGGCAGTGGGATAAATGGCAGCCGGGGTTGGCGATTTATGACTTTACCAATCCAGAGGCCTGCGAGTGGTATGCCAACAAGCTGAAAGGCCTGGTGGATATCGGCGTGGACTGCTTCAAGACTGATTTTGGCGAGCGTATCCCGACGGATGTGCAGTGGTTTGACGGCGCTGACCCGCAGAAAATGCACAACCATTATGCGTTCATCTACAACGAACTGGTGTGGAACGTGCTGAAAGAGACCGTGGGGGAAGAAGAGGCGGTGCTGTTCGCCCGTTCTGCTTCCGTGGGCGCGCAGCAGTTTCCGGTGCACTGGGGCGGCGACTGCTACGCCAACTACGAATCAATGGCGGAAAGCTTGCGCGGTGGCTTATCCATCGGCTTGTCCGGCTTTGGCTTCTGGAGTCACGACATCGGCGGCTTCGAGAATACCGCCCCGGCGCACGTCTACAAACGCTGGTGTGCGTTTGGGCTGCTCTCCAGCCACAGTCGTCTGCACGGCAGCAAATCCTACCGCGTACCATGGGCGTACGACGACGAATCCTGCGATGTGGTGCGTTACTTCACCGAGCAGAAATGCCGCATGATGCCGTATCTGTATCGCGAAGCTGTGCGCGCCAGCGAGTATGGCACGCCGATGATGCGTGCGATGATGCTCGAATTCCCGGACGATCCGGCGTGTGATTACCTTGACCGTCAGTACATGCTGGGAGACAGCGTGATGGTGGCCCCGGTGTTCTCTGAAGCGGGAGATGTGCAGTTCTACCTACCGGAAGGTCGCTGGACGCACCTGTGGCGTAACGACGAGATTGTGGGCAGTCGCTGGCATAAACAGCAGCATGACTTCCTGAGCCTGCCGGTCTACGTGCGTGACAACACCCTGCTGGCGCTGGGCAGCAATAACCAGAAGCCGGATTACGCCTGGCATGAAGGCACTGCGTTCCAGCTGTTCCATCTGGAGGAGGGGTGTGAAGCCGTCTGTGACGTGCCGGCCGCTGACGGCTCGGTAATCTTCACGCTGAGGGTGAAACGTGTGGATAACACCATCACCGTGGCGGGGGAAGGTGAGGCGCGCAACTGGACGCTGTGTCTGCGTAACATCCCGCAAATTGGCGGCGTGAAGGGCGGTTCATCTACAGGGAGCGAGTGGGGTGTGGTGATTGCAGCAGAAGGCAATGTGTTGACCATTACCCTGTAAGTGCATGTGAACGTGGTGCCGGATGGCGATGCCGGCACCACGGTGTGCACAACTTTTTGGGCCGGTAGTATTTGCTCTACCGGCGATACCTTACTGCGCAGGCTCGGTCGACATCACTTCGCCGCCCGAAATCTCACCTGCACTCATCGTCTGTGTCACTTGCTGCTTGTCGGCATTCACCGCATGCAGTTGACCGTTCACCGTGGGCTTCAGCGGCGTATCTGCCTGCAGAGTGCCGCTGGCAGTCAGTTGGATGTTACCGTCGCCGGAAATCGGCAGCGCAGGCCATCCCCACTGTTGTAGGATAGTCATTGGCACACCGCGACCGTTCAGGCTGACCTGCGTCTGGCGCTGCGGAAGTTGTGAGATGCTGGCGGTAGCCTCCAGCAACCCTTTCTCGGTATACGCGCTCAGTTCGCTGATATTGATCGTGCTGCTGTTGGCCGTAAGCGTCAGCGAAGGGCGGCGTACGTCGGTGCGGTTAAACGTGGCGGCCGCGGCGTTGAGCGTGGCGCTGCCGCTCCAGATCCCCCACTGGTGATTTTGCACCAGTCCGAGGTTGGCGCCGTAACCGTCCAGCGCGGTGAGCTGCCACGGGAAGGCTGGGTCGATATCGATCACCAGATTGCGGCTGGCGCTGAATTTCTTCAGCGTCAGGCTGTCGAGCCAGGTGGGCAAGGGCTTCACCCACAGCGGTTTCCAGTTTTCCGGTAGCGTGTATTCCAGCCCGGCAACTGCGGCATCGTCGAGAACAAGCGCTTTGCTATTGCGCAACCAGTTGCCGGAGGTTCTGACCATACCGCCTTCCCAGCGGGTGGTGAACTGGCGCAGCGCAATGCCCTGCGGCGAGAACTCAGCGTTGAGAATAGGATCGAAGAAGTGCAGCGAGCCGTAGATAAATTCGCTGGCGTTCATCGACAACTTACCTTCCTGGGTTTGCCAGTCGTCCTTACTGAAGGTCATGTTGCGCAAGCTGAGATCGAGATCCGTTACCGCCCAGTCAGGGCCTTGTAGACGGGCATCTGTCACCTCAAGACGACCAATTTGCAGCGAGGGAATGGTGGTGAGCGGCGCAAAAAAGTCGGTCAGCGATTTATCGCTTTGCAACCGAATGTCGTTTAGCCGTAGATTTTCCACCACCCAACTGCCGTCGGGGTTTCGCTGCGCCACGCCGGTCAATGCGCCGCGCGCCACATCGGCGCCAATATTGCTTAACGTGACGCGATCGTTATCGATACTGCCTTCAATCAGCACGTTAGTCGTAGGAACATCGTTCAGCGTTAACGAGCTGGCGCTGAGCTGGATCTGCGCTTTACTGCCGAGTATTTTTCCGGCTTCAGGGCTCCAGGGGATCACGCCGCCGTTCACGCGCTGCGCACTGAGGTTCCACTCGCTTCCGGGGCTGTTGAGTGCCATATCCTGTAGCTGCAGGCGATCGGCCTGGAACGGCAGCGGTGCAGTTTGTGGAGAAAGATTCAGCGTACCGTTTTGCAACAGGATGGTGTCGACGTGCAGCGGGTCGGTGATTTGGCGACTGCTCAGCCCAATATCAACGTTTTTTGCTACCAGGGTGGCAGGCTGGCCATCCCGACCAAAGGTGACGTTCTCCAGCAGAATGTGGGAGGGTGAAGAAAACCGATGATCGATGGCATCAAACGTCAGGTGGTAGCTGCTGTTCTCTGACACCCAGGCGCTGACATGCTCGGCGCCCCAGCGGGTTTGCAGTAGAAAATAGAGACCGAGGATCGCCACTGCAAGGGCGATCAGCACGTAAAGAAGCAGCTTTCCAATAAATTTCATGGTCTTCCATCCCGCAAAGTACACGTAGTCAAGTTATGCACGATTTACGCGCAATCCTCAAGGCGGGAATGGTGAAAGAGCGTAACAGCGGCGTTGATTCTGAATCAACGCCGCATGTCGCTTACTGTTTCTCTGGCGGGAAAACGAGGTTCAGAACGATAGCGGTAATACCGCCTGCGGCAATCCCTGAGGAGAGCAGGTTTTTCACCCAGTCCGGGGCAAACTGCAGGATCAGCGGCTGCTGGGAGACGCCCAGGCCAACGGCCAGCGACAGTGCAATAATCAGAATAGCGCGGCGATTCAGCGGCTCGCGAGAAACAATGCGCACCCCGGAGGCGGCGATGGTACCGAACATCACCAGCGTGGCGCCGCCCAGAACCGGCTCAGGGATGTGCTGTACAAACCCACTGACCGCCGGGAACAGACCCAGCGCGATCAGCATCAGTGCGACTACAAAGCCAACATAGCGGCTGGCTACGCCGGTCAACTGAATCACCCCGTTGTTCTGCCCGAAGCAGGAGTTCGGAAAGGTATTGAACACGGCGGAAACAAACGAGTTCAGGCCATTTGCCAGAACGCCGCCTTTCAGACGCTTCATGTACAGCGGGCCGGAGACCGGTTGTTCGGAGACATCGGAGGTGGCCGTAATATCGCCGATAGTTTCCAGTGAGGTGATCATAAAGACCAGCATCAGTGGCAGCAGTAAGCTCCAGTCGATGCCCAGGCCATAATATAGCGGCGTTGGTACCATGATGAAGTCCTGGCTCACCGGGGCGGTGTTTTGCGGCAACATGTCCATAAACCAGGCCAGCAGATAGCCTGCGGCCATGGCAATCACCAGTGATGCCACGCGCAGGTACGGGTTGCGCTGGCGGTTAAGAAGAATAATGAGCGCCAGTACAACGCCGGCCAGCATCAGATTCTTCGGTGCGCCGAAGGTGTTGTCGCTCATTGCGGCATAGCCGCCACCGATTGACGTCAGGCCTACCTGAATCAGCGACAGGCCGATAATCATCACCACCACACCTGAGACCAGCGGGGTAATAATACGGCGCGCCAGATGCAGTACGCGCGAGATAACCATTTCCGTGCAGCTCGCCAGCATCAGCGTACCGAACAGTGCCGCCATCATGGTCGGGACATCTGCACCGCCGGTTTTCAGCGCCGTGCCGCCCATAATCAGCGGTGCTACAAAGTTAAAGCTGGTGCCCTGAATGGATAACAGCCCTGAGCCCACCGGCCCCCAGGCTTTAATCTGAATGATGGAGGCTACGCCGGAAGCGAACAGCGACATACTGATAATGTGTTGAGTATCCTGAGCCGGTAAACCGAGCGCCTGACAGATAAGCAGGGCTGGCGTGATCACCGCGACGAACATCGCCAGCAGGTGCTGGCAGGCGGCAAACAGGGTCTGGGCTAACGGGGGGCGATCTTCAAGACGGTAAATCAGTTCACTGTTGTGAGCCTGCGCAACCGGTTGCGCATTTGTTGGCTCTACGGCGTTAACGGACATCAGAGGCAATCCCATGGTGGAAAAGCGGTGATTTTATCTGACCAGAACAGAAAAGCAAACGTTTGCTAGCAGGTATTCTTAATATTTAAAACCGATGAACTCACCTTTTTATATAACTTTTTGTCATTTTCTGCTTAAAATCCACCCCGAAAACCTAAAAAGACCTAAAAAGACCTAAAAATCGATCTGGAATACATCGTGCGTGATTGTGCTAAACGCACTAATGGAGCTGTCTATGTTTTACCTCGATACGTTATCTACATTGGTTGCGGCAACGCTGGTGTTGCTGCTGGGACGTAAGCTCGTCCAGTCTGTTCCCTTCCTGAAGAAATACACGATACCTGAGCCCGTTGCGGGTGGTTTACTGGTGGCGATCGCACTGCTGGTACTGAAAAAGAGCATGGGCTGGGAAGTTAATTTCGATATGACGCTGCGTGACCCGTTGATGCTGGCGTTCTTTGCCACTATCGGCCTGAACGCCAACATCGCCAGCCTGCGCGCCGGTGGCCGCGTGGTGGGCATTTTTCTGATTGTGGTGGTGGGGTTGCTGTTGATGCAGAACGCCATTGGGATCGGGATGGCGAGCCTGCTGGGTCTTGACCCGTTGATGGGGCTGATTGCCGGTTCGATTACGCTTTCCGGTGGACACGGTACGGGCGCGGCGTGGAGTAAGCTGTTTATTGAGCGCTAC
Source organism: Citrobacter sp. wls613 (assembly GCF_005281195.1). NCBI lineage: Bacteria > Pseudomonadati > Pseudomonadota > Gammaproteobacteria > Enterobacterales > Enterobacteriaceae > Citrobacter > Citrobacter sp. wls613. The sequence goes on along the minus strand of NZ_SZXN01000063.1, from coordinate 62,853 downwards.
GGTTTTACCAATGCCACCGAAGTGGCGATGGCGTGCGCAACATTTGGCCTGGTGCTGGGTGGACTGATTGGCGGCCCGGTCGCGCGCTATCTGGTGAAGCACTCCACTACACCTGACGGTATGCCGGACGATCAGGCCGTGCCGACTGCGTTTGAAAAACCGGATGTCGGGCGCATCATCACCTCTCTGGTGCTGATTGAAACCATCGCGCTGATCGCTATCTGTCTGACGGTGGGCAAAATCGTTGCGCAATTGCTGGTGGGTACCGTGCTGGAATTGCCGACCTTCGTCTGCGTGCTGTTTGTTGGGGTGATCCTCAGCAATGGCCTGGCGTTAATGGGCTTTTATCGGGTGTTTGAACGCGCGGTTTCCGTGCTGGGCAACGTGAGTCTGTCGCTGTTCCTGGCGATGGCGTTGATGAGCCTGAAGCTGTGGGAACTGGCTTCGCTGGCGCTGCCGATGCTGGCGATTCTGGTGGTGCAGACGATCTTCATGGCGCTGTACGCCATATTTGTCACCTGGCGTATGATGGGCAAGAACTACGATGCCGCTGTGCTGGCAGCCGGGCACTGTGGTTTTGGTCTCGGCGCAACGCCGACGGCGATTGCCAACATGCAGGCGATTACCGAGCGTTTTGGTCCATCGCATACTGCATTTTTAGTCGTGCCGATGGTAGGGGCGTTCTTTATCGACATCGTTAACGCGCTGGTGATTAAGCTGTATTTGTTGTTGCCAATTTTTGCGCA
>NZ_SZXN01000063.1:53631-62068 GCF_005281195.1 Citrobacter sp. wls613 | reverse complement strand
TGGCGGTGTGACAACCGCCGCCGCTATTTATCGATTACGCGTTGGAATAGCGTTCGGTTTCCGGCATCCAGCGTTCAATCAGCGCCACCGCCTGTTGTGGGTAACGTTCGTGAATATGACGGGCAATGCGCTGAACTTCCGGAATAATTGCCTGATCGCGTAGTAAATCCGCTACTTTGAATTCCGCCGTCCCCGTCTGTCGTGTCCCCAGTAATTCTCCGGGGCCGCGAATCTCCAAATCCTTTTGCGCAATCACAAATCCGTCGTTACTGTCTCGCAGGACCTGCAGGCGTTTCTGCGCGGTTTTTGACAGCGGTGATTTGTAGAGCAGCACGCAGTGGGAGGCCACCGCGCCACGACCGACGCGGCCGCGTAGCTGATGCAGTTGGGCCAGACCTAAACGTTCCGGGTTTTCGATAATCATCAGGCTGGCGTTGGGGACGTCCACGCCGACTTCTATCACCGTGGTGGCGATCAACAGATGCAGTTCTCCCTGCTTGAAGGCAGCCATCACCGACTGCTTCTCAGCGGGCTTCATGCGTCCGTGCACCAGACCAATATTGAGTTCCGGTAGGGCAATTTTCAGCTCTTCCCACGTGGCTTCTGCCGCCTGGGCTTCTAACAATTCAGACTCTTCAATCAGCGTGCAGACCCAGTAAGCCTGACGTCCTTCATGGGTACAGGCGTTGCGCACGCGATCAATAATATCGCTGCGACGGGTATCCGGGATAGCGACCGTGGTGACCGGCGTACGACCCGGCGGGAGTTCGTCTATCACCGAGGTGTCGAGATCGGCGTAGGCGGTCATTGCCAGAGTACGCGGGATCGGCGTGGCAGTCATGATCAGCTGATGCGGGTGGAAACCCTGCTGCTGACCTTTTTCCCATAGAGCCAGACGTTGATGAACGCCAAAGCGGTGCTGTTCGTCGATAATCACCAGCGCCAGACCATTGAACTGAACCTGCTCCTGAAAAATGGCGTGTGTACCGACAATCATCTGTACCTGCCCGCTGGCAATGGCGTCCTGTTGGGCAAGACGCGCTTTACCTTTCTGCTTACCGGCCAACCAGCCGACTTCAATGCCAAGTGGGGCAAACCAGCTACGGAAGTTATTCGCATGCTGTTCGGCCAGCAGTTCGGTTGGTGCCATCAGCGCTACCTGCTGACCGTGGGCAATGGCCCGTAGGGCAGCGAGCGCGGCGACCAGGGTTTTACCAGATCCGACATCACCCTGTACCAGGCGCATCATCGGGACATCCAGCGCCATGTCGCGTTCGATCTCAGCGGTCACCCGCGCCTGTGCGGCTGTGGGTTTGAAGGGTAATGCGGCCAGCAGCTGGTTTTTCAACGTATCGTTGGCACTCAGTAACTGGGCATGAAAACGCTGCGCCCCGGCGCGCAATGCCAGCATACTGAGGTTATGGGCTAAGAGCTCTTCGAGGATCAGGCGCCGCTGCGCCGGATGTTGTCCGGTTTCTAGATCGCTGAGCTGTAACGATGGCGGTGGACGATGCAGCGTGCGCAGCGCTTCCGGTAGGCTCATCATGCCCTGTAACAGTTCGGGCGGCAGCAGTTCGGCAATGGCGCAGGTATCGAGCAAATCCAGCGCCTGATCGGTAAGTTTGCGCAGCGTAGCCTGCTTAACCCCTTCCGTGGTTGGGTAAACTGGCGTGAGCGTTTCCTGCAGTTCCGGGGTGCTGAGATCGCCCTGTACGCGGTATTCCGGGTGGATCATCTCTGCCCCGTATTTCCCGCGCTTGGCTTCACCGTAGGCCAGCACTCGCCGACCTGTCGCCAGGCTATTTTTCATTGCCGCGCTGAAGTTGAAAAAACGCATCGTCAGGATGCCGGAACCGTCGCTTATCTGGCAGGTCATCATTCGCCGACCACCGAAGGTGACAGTGCAGTTCAGCACTTCTCCTTCTACAGTGGCGTAGACGCCCGGCAAAAGCTCGCCAATTGGGTACAGATGCGTGCGGTCTTCATAACGCAGAGGAAGGTGTAACAGGAGATCCTGTACGGTGTGCAGGCCGATTTTAGCCAGTTTACTGCTTTGCGCTGCGCCAACGCCCGTCAGGGAATTAAGTGGAATGGCATCCAGTAAACGGCCTTTCATCGGATTTATCTCGCTGACTGCATAGTGGCCCACCACGCGGCATCGGCTTCAATTTCGCCCTGCGTATTGACGTGGGGGTAAGGGAGACCTTTGCGCTTTGCGACGTTGGCCAGCACCGGATAACCCCCTTCGAAAAGCAGGCGCTGCTGCTCGTCTTCCGGCAGCATGCTGTTATCTCGCTGGTACATGCCGGCGTTTTGCCGCTGGCGCTGTGCTTCATACAGAATGAGTGCGGAGGCAACCGAGACATTCAATGACTGCACCATGCCGGTCATAGGAATGATGATATCCCGATCCGCAAGGTCTAACGCTTCCTGGGTGATGCCGGTTTTTTCCTGACCCATCAGGATGCAGGTGGGGCGCGTGTAATCAATTTCGCGGAAATCGACAGCCTTATCAGAGAGATGCGTCGCCAGAATCTGCATGCCCTGATTTTTTAAATGGGTGACCGCATCGCCAATAGTCGGGTGGGTCTTGACTTGCACCCAGCTGTTACTGCCTGCGGCAGAAGAGAGCATGGTGCGCATGCGGCTACCCGGCCAGACGGCGTGGACTTCGTGCACACCGACTGCATCTGCGGTACGAACGATCGCAGAAACATTATGAGGTTTATGGACCTGCTCCATGCAGACGGTCAGATCGGGCTGACGCCTGGCGAGCATTTCACAAATACGCGCATAACGGTTTGAGTTCATTACACTTCATCCTTCGAACTGCCTCGGCGTTGGCTGCACTCACTTACCCCATTCACGTACTTCTGTACGCTCCTGGGGATTCATTCGCTTGCCGCCTTGATGCAATTCGAATGATTTTGTGTAAGCGCTAATTTCTATTACGTGTGACTTTAATAACGTCCGGCATTACGCGGATTTTGCGCATGATATTCGCCAGATGCACGCGATCGCGAGCGGTCAGGCGGATAAAGGCGCTGTAGACGCGACCGTCTTTTTCTTCCGTATTCAGGCTTTGAATATTGGAAGTCGTGGTGTTGATTGCCGCCGTCAGGTTAGCCAGAGCACCCTGGTGGTTAAACATCTCCACCTTGATTTCGGTGATGAATTCCTGCTCCGTTTCTTTGTCCCATTCCACCGCCATAAACTTCTCTGGCTCTTTCTGGTAACCACGGATGTTACGACAGGATTCATGGTGAATGACCAGACCTTTCCCCGGGCTGACGTGGGCGATAATCGGGTCACCAGGGATGGGACGACAGCATTTCGCGAAGGTGATCAGCACACCATCAGCGCCTTTGATCGGCAGATGGCCGTGGCCGGATTGCGCAGGAACATTCGCAGATGCGTCACCCTGCTGGAGGTTCTTCGCTACCACCACGCTCATGGCATTCCCCAGGCCGATTTCCGCGAGCAGATCGTCAAGCGTGGCGAGCTTCATGCGCTCAAGCTCACGCTGGATGCTCTCCTGCGGGATCTCAGCCAGTTTACGGCTGCCGCCTAAGGCATGGTTAAGCAGACGGCGACCCAGGCTAACGGAATCATCGCGCTTGAGGTTTTTCAACAGCTGGCGAATTTTGGCGCGGGCTTTCGAGCTAACGACAAAGTTGAGCCACGCCGCATTCGGACGCGCGCCCGGAGCGGTAATGATCTCAACAGTTTGGCCGCTGGAAAGCGACTGCGAAAGCGGGTAAGGCTGTCTGTCGACGCGTGCACCGACGCAGGCATGACCGATGTCGGTATGCACGGCATAAGCGAAATCGACAGGTGTTGCACCGGCAGGCAGTTCAACAATGCGCCCTTCCGGTGTGAAAACATAAATCTCATCCGGGAAGAGATCAGATTTGACGCTTTCAATAAATTCAAATGAGCTACCGGCACTCTGCTGCAGTTCCAGCAGGCTTTGCATCCAGCGCTGCGCGCGGATTTGCGCTGTGGTGCTGCTTTCACCGCCGTGCTCTTTATATGCCCAGTGCGCAGCAACCCCCATCTCCGCCATTTGGTCCATGTCTTCAGTACGAATTTGTACTTCAACCGGAACCCCGTGCGGACCGATCATCGAGGTGTGCAAAGACTGATATCCGTTCGCTTTCGGAATGGCGATATAGTCTTTCACGCGACCAGGACGGGGTTTGTACAGGCTGTGCATTTGACCAAGTACGCGATAACAGGTGTCGGCGTCGTGGACGATAACGCGAAACGCGTAGATGTCCATGATCGAGTGAAAACGCTGCTCTTTGAGCACCATTTTGCAGTAGATCGAGTACAGGTGTTTCTCGCGACCGCTTACGCGACACGGAATGCCTGCCTCCTGCAAACGCCCTTCGATTTCCGAGAGGATTTTTTGAATCATCTCTTTGCGGTTGCCGCGTGCGGCTTTAACCACTTCTTTAATCACGCGATAGCGGTTCGGGTACAGCGCTTCAAAACCCAACTCTTCCAGCTCGGTTTTAATGTGATGTATACCTAAACGGTGCGCCAGCGGACTGTAGATTTCGAGGGTTTCGCGGGCAATACGGCGACGTTTGTCCGGGCGTAATGAGCCCAGCGTGCGCATATTGTGGGTACGGTCAGCAAGTTTGATGAGAATGACGCGGATATCCTGCACCATCGCCATAATCATCTTGCGAAAGTTTTCGGCCTGCGCCTCTTTCTTATCGCGAAACTTAAGCTTATCAAGCTTCGATACCCCTTCAACCAGTTCTGCAACGCTTTTACCAAAAAGCTGTTCCATGTCCTGGTAGGTAGCGGGGGTATCTTCAATCACGTCATGCAGCAGCGCAGCCATTAGCGTTTCATAGTCGAGTTTCATCTCGGCCAGAATGCAGGCTACCGCTACCGGGTGCGTGATATAGGGTTCACCGCTTGAACGTGTCTGGCCCTCGTGAGCGTCACGTGCAACGAGATACGCCTGCCGAAGACGCTTAATCTGGTCTTCCGGCAGGTAGTTTTGAATCAGTTGATTCAGGCTTTCAAACAGATACAAGGGCGACCCGCTTTGTGATTAACGACGACCTTCAGCAATAGCGGTAACGGCTTGTAATTCAGCGGCTTCCTGCTCTTGCTGTTCCTGGCGCTCACGCACGTCGAGGATCTGGTTGTTGATCAGACCTTCTTCGATTTCGCGCAGCGCGATTACGGTAGTTTTATCGTTTTCTTCTGGTACAAGCGGATCCTTTCCGCCTGTCTGCATCTGACGAGCGCGACGCGCGGCGACCAGTACCAGGTCAAAACGGTTACCAATTTTCTCTACAGCGTCCTGAACAGTTACGCGTGCCATACTTAAAATGCTCCACAGGTGAAGAAATGACTGGGCATGATACTGAATGTGGGTTCAGTCTGCCAACAGTTTGCTGATTAAAGCGTCATGGCGCTGCTTTTGGCGGCTCATGCGCAGACGTTCGGCGCGAATGATCGTTTTCAAATCGCCCAAGGCAGTATCAAAATCATCATTCACAATCAGATAATCATATTCGGCGTAATGGCTCATTTCTGCAACAGCTTGTGCCATACGTTTTGCGATCACTTCTTCGCTATCCTGACCACGCCCACGCAGGCGACGGTCCAGTTCAATCTTAGAAGGCGGCAAAATAAAAATACTGCGTGCATGCGGCATTTTTTCACGAATTTGCTGCGCACCTTGCCAGTCGATATCTAAAAAGACATCTACGCCCGATGCCAGTACTTGCTCAATTGCCTCACGCGAGGTGCCGTAGTAATTGCCGAATACCTCTGCGTGTTCCAGAAACGCATCTCTGCCAATCATGGTCCTGAATTCATCATGGTTCACAAAGAAATAGTGTTCACCATGCACTTCCCCCGGGCGCGGCGCGCGCGTGGTGTGCGAAACAGAAACCTGGGTGTCATACAACGGTTGGGTCTTTAATAAAGCCTGAATCAGGCTGGATTTACCCGCGCCACTGGGGGCAGAAACAATATAAAGCGTGCCTTGAGCCATGAGTATCTTATGTATGTGATTGTCGAAAGAGAGCCTACATACGGGCTTATTATACACGTAGCCGCTATACGACGTAGTCTTTGTCACACTTTTTGCGCAGGATTATTGCGTTTTGCGTATCTTTTTCCTGTTTTATCGCAGAGTTGCTGCAACAAGTAAAAATGACCGGAAAGCTCCTCGCAGGATGGCTTTTTACCACTCGGATTCTCTGCCGCTTCGCGCTATACCTGCCGCGTAATACAACCTACAGCGGAGGTAGTGATGGCAATAAGGAAATACATGGTGCTGATTTTGCTGCTAGGGCACTTACCCGTATGGGCTGTGTGCCCGGTCTGGTCGCCAGCCAGGGCTCATGAGGAAATTTCACAGCTACAACAGCAGATAACCCAGTGGGATGCCAGCTACTGGCAGCAGGGGGTCAGTGCTGTAGACGATGGCGTTTATGACCAACTCAATGCGCAATTACGGCAGTGGCAGCGCTGTTTTGATGAGGAGCCTCAAGCCGAGGTGGTTGCCCCACCGATTAGCGGGACGATATCGCATCCCATTCCCCATACCGGTGTCCGTAAACTTGCAGATAAACCCGCGATACAACAATGGTTACGTAACCGCAGCGATGTATGGGTACAACCGAAGGTCGATGGGGTTGCGGTGACGCTGATTTATAAGGATGGCAGTCTTGTCAGGGCGATTAGTCGCGGAAATGGACTTAAAGGGGAAGACTGGACCCAGAAGGTTCGTCGGATCCCTTCCATACCGCAGACAACTAAAGGTCTGCTGGCGAACAGCACCTTACAGGGTGAAATATTTCTACAGCAGGAGGGGCATATCCAGCAAAAGAGAGGCGGAATGAACGCCCGCTCGAAGGTGGCAGGAATGCTGATGCGTCAGGATAATCCAGAGTCACTACACTCCCTGGCTGTTTTCATCTGGGCCTGGCCTGATGGCCCAGAGGCGATGCAGGAAAGACTCACGCTGCTCGCTGATGCGGGGTTCGGTTTTACGCAACACTATACTCAGCCCGTGAATAATGCAGATGAGGTCGAGCGTGCCCGTACACATTGGTGGACTTCCACATTGCCTTTCGTGACGGATGGTGTGGTGGTGCGCATGGGAAAAGAGCCGCCAGCGCGAAACTGGTTACCCGGACAGGGTGATTGGGTGGTGGCCTGGAAATATTCTCCGGTCGCTCGCGTGTCCGAGGTCATGGATATTCAGTTTTCTGTCGGTAAAAGTGGGAAAGTTGCCGTGGTCGCACTACTGGCTCCTGTCATGCTGGATGATAAACGGGTACAGCGTGTCAACGTCGGCTCTGTAAGACGCTGGAATGAATGGGATATTGCCCCAGGCGATCACCTCCTGATAAGCCTGGCCGGACAGGGCATTCCTCGCATCGATGAAGTTGTCTGGCGCGGCACTCAACGTACTAAACCTACGCCCCCAGAGGGGCACTTCAATTCATTGACCTGTTTTTATGCCACGCCTGAGTGTCAGCAACAGTTTGTTGCCCGACTGGTCTGGCTGAGTGCAAAAGAGGTGCTGGATTTTGAGGGTATCGGCGAGGCGGGATGGCGGGAACTCCATCAGGTGTATCGCTTTGAACATATCTTTTCCTGGCTGGCATTAACCCCGGAGCAATTACAGTCCGCGCTTGGGGTAAGCAAGGGAGAGAAGCTGTGGCATCAATTCAATCTGTCACGGCAGCGTCCTTTTACTCGCTGGCTAATCGCCATGGGCATACCGTTAACACAGGTAACACTTAACGCCAGTCACGAGAGTACCTGGCGGCAATTACAGGCGTGCGATGAGAGCCGTTGGCGCCAACTTCCCTCCACGGGGGAGCGTCGTGCCAGACAGGTGATTCAATGGCGGGATAATCGGCAAGTCAACGCGCTGAGCAACTGGTTGGCCGCTCAGCGCGTTACTGGATTTATGCCTTAATGGCCTTCATGGTGATAATAAAACACCGGCAGCCCTAGCTTCAGGCGCAGCGCCAATAATCGCGCGGTAAAACCGAATAGCAGGGTGGAGATAACGACCACATCGTGGTTGGAAACATAATGTTGTAGCACGATGTACAACACGGCAGCGGCAAATGACACCCCGGCATACAGTTCTTTCTGGAACACCAGCGGAATGCGTTTGCAGAACATATCGCGCAATACGCCACCAAAGACACCGGTGGTGACTGCTGCTACAACGGCAATGATTGGTCCATGTCCCATATCAAGTGCAACCTGTGCGCCGATAATCGAGAACACCACCAGGCCTAGTGCATCCAGTACGAGGAAAATCTTGCGCAGGTAGGGCATGACGGGAGCAATAATTGTGGTTAGCACCGCGGCGGTCGCCACAATAATGACGTACTCAGGATGTTTCACCCAGCCGAGAGGATAATGGCCGAGAAGAATA
>NZ_SZXN01000063.1:0-53588 GCF_005281195.1 Citrobacter sp. wls613 | reverse complement strand
CCCGCCGCCAATGGCGGTCGCGGTGGCAATAATAATAACGCCAAATGTATCCATGCGACGACGGCCTGCCGCCAGTGCACCCGTCATGGCTTCAGCAGTGATGCCAATTAAGTATAAAACGTGTAACAGCATGTATTCCCCCTGATTTCCTGGGGGCTAAGGTTAGCGATTTGTGCTCGTTGTCACGATTGAGATTTTCTAAGGCGAAGTGGTTTTAATAACTACAGCTAATGCGAATTTACTAAGCATGCCAGATGGTATGCACTTTAAGCTATAAAAACTGAGTATAGATGATGAGAAAATATAATCCGAAGCGGCGATAAAATAAGCGGATAGTTGAAAAGCAGGCGTAGCGCCGCCATTTTATCGACGGGCTACGTGAGGAGATGACCTATTCGATGTTCTGAATCTGCTCGCGCATTTGCTCGATCAATACCTTCAGCTCAATGGCTGAGTTAGTCACTTCGGCATTGATGGATTTAGAGGCGAGGGTGTTCGATTCACGGTTGAATTCCTGCATCATAAAGTCCAGGCGACGGCCGACCGCCTCTTTTTTCTTCAGGATGTTGTAGGTTTCTTTAACGTGGGCTTCCAGACGATCTAATTCTTCCGCCACATCGATACGCTGCGCCATCAGCACCAGCTCTTGTTCAAGACGGTTATTTTCCAGTTGAACCTGTGCGTCTTCGAGTTTGGCAACCAGACGTTCACGCTGCCACTGCAGGATTTCCGGCATATGCGCGCGGACTTTCGCCACTTCGGTGCTGACGCCTTCCAGACGTTGTTCGATTAACGCTTTTAGCGCCTGGCCTTCAGTTTCACGTGCGACAATAAAGTCGTCCAGCGTGCCATCGAGCGCGGCAAGGATCTCTGCGGCAATAGCGTCCAGGTCTTGTTCCTGGGCCGCCATGACACCCGGCCAGCGCAGGATATCAACCGGATTAATTTCGCCTTCATCGCTCTGCATCTTGACCCAGTTTGCGGCGGTGACGAGCTGTTTAGCGAGTTTTTCATTCAGGAGCAACTCACCTTGCGCGCTGGCATCAGGCTCAAAACGCAGCGTACATTCGATTTTACCGCGTGTCAGACGCGTGCGGATGCGTTCGCGTACAACAGGCTCAAGACTACGGAACTGTTCCGGCAGGCGAAAATAGGTTTCCAGATAACGCTGGTTTACCGAGCGCATTTCCCAGGTAGCGCTACCCCATTCACCCTTGATTTCACGCCGGGCGTAGGCGGTCATGCTGCGGATCATAGACGTTCCTGTTTTTGAAGATGAGATGGGAGGATTATAGCCATCCATGTCTTGTCAGGATAGGAATAACCGTCGGAACTCCGTATAATGCGCAGCCACATTCGTTTCAAGCCGGAGATTTTATCATGCGTCCAGCAGGTCGTAGTGCCAACCAGGTGCGTCCCGTCACCCTGACCCGTAATTATACAAAACACGCTGAAGGCTCCGTGCTGGTCGAATTTGGTGATACCAAAGTACTGTGCACCGCCTCGATTGATGAAGGCGTGCCGCGCTTTCTGAAGGGCCAGGGGCAAGGCTGGATCACCGCAGAATATGGCATGTTACCGCGTGCGACTCATACCCGTAACGCACGTGAAGCGGCGAAAGGTAAGCAGGGCGGCCGTACCATGGAAATTCAGCGTCTGATCGCGCGTGCGCTGCGCGCTGCCGTTGACCTGAAAACGCTTGGCGAATTCACTATCACCCTGGACTGCGACGTGATTCAGGCAGACGGCGGTACCCGTACTGCATCCATTACCGGTGCTTGTGTTGCGCTGGCTGATGCGCTGAACAAACTGGTTGCCAGCGGTAAGCTGAAAACCAACCCAATGAAAGGGATGGTTGCTGCGGTGTCCGTGGGTATTGTGAATGGCGAAGCGCTCTGCGATTTAGAGTACGTTGAAGACTCTGCGGCAGAAACCGACATGAACGTGGTGATGACCGAAGACGGTCGCATTATTGAAGTGCAGGGCACGGCGGAAGGCGAACCGTTCAGTCATGAAGAACTTCTCACCCTACTGGCACTGGCCCGAGGGGGAATTGAATCCATCATAACGACGCAGAAGGCGGCGTTAGAAAATTAATTTTAAAGGCGACTGATGAGTCGCCTTTTTTTTGTCTGTTATAAAGTGAGATGAGGAGCGAATCCATGAAACCGTATCAGCGCCAGTTTATTGAGTTTGCGCTTAGCAAGCAGGTACTAAAGTTCGGCGAGTTTACGCTGAAATCCGGGCGTAAGAGCCCCTATTTCTTCAACGCTGGACTGTTTAATACCGGGCGTGACCTGGCAATGTTAGGCCGTTTTTATGCCGAAGCGCTGGTGGATTCCGGTATTGATTTCGATTTGCTGTTTGGCCCGGCGTACAAAGGTATTCCTATTGCCACAACGACCGCCGTTGCGCTGGCAGAACACCACGATAAAGATTTGCCGTACTGCTTTAACCGTAAAGAGGCGAAAACCCACGGCGAAGGCGGTAACCTGGTCGGCAGCGCATTGCAGGGCCGTGTGATGCTGGTGGATGATGTGATCACCGCCGGTACGGCGATTCGTGAGTCGATGGAGATAATCCAGGCGAATGGTGCGATGTTAGCTGGGGTTCTGATTTCTCTCGATCGTCAGGAACGGGGTCGTGGTGAGATTTCCGCTATCCAGGAGGTGGAGCGTGATTATGGGTGCAAGGTCATTTCAATCATTACCCTGAAAGACCTGATTGCGTATCTGGAAGAGAAGCCGGAGATGGCGGAACATCTGGCCGCAGTGCGGGCGTATCGCGAAACGTACGGCGTATAATCAGAACTGCCGGATGGCGCTACGCTTATCCGGCCTACGCACTTTCTGTAGACCCGGTAAGCGTAGTAGCGCCACCGGGCAATCAGCGATTACTGCAATTGTGCGACTATCAGCGGCCAGCGGATGTCAAAATCGTCCGTTGGACGGTATTTAAATTCGCTGCGCACAAAACGAGACAGCATACCTTCACAGAAAGCCAGTAACTGGCTGGCCAGCAGCGTTTCATCCATGGCGTAACCTTCACCTTCACGCATCCGTTTTTCTCGCAGAACCTGGCGCAGCTGGGCCTCGATGCGTTCAAACAACTGATTAATGCGGCCCTGCAGACGATCTTGCTCAAACATCAGTGCGTGACCGGTCAGAATACGCGTCAGGCCGGGGTTACGTTCACCGAACCCTAAAATCAGCAACACGATCAGACGCAGGCGTGCGCCGGTGTCTTTTTCATCTTTCAAAATCAGGTTGATACGGGTAATCAGACTATCTTCGATAAACTCAATCAGGCTATCGAACATGCGGGTCTTGCTGGGAAAATGGCGATACAATGCCGCTTCGGAAACGCCAACAGAGGCTGCCAGTTTTGCTGTCGTAATGCGTTGGCTTCCATCGCTGGATTCCAGCATCAGCGCCAGAGACTGAAGTATTTCTTCGCGACGATTCCTTTTCGCAGTTTGCTTTTCTACCATGTTACAAAATACCCCTGAAAATAAGCACTTGCCAGGCAGGCATCCACACAGCGACCGCAAACAACTGTTTGCGGTATGTTATTGCGTTATTACGCTGTGGGATACTTCTCTACGGGTTACTTGCGCCCGGAATGGCCGAAGCCGCCTTCGCCACGATCGGTGGCTTCAAATTCTTCCACCAGATTAAATTCAGCCTGCACGACCGGCACAAAGACCATCTGTGCAATACGCTCACCCGGCTCGATAGTGAAGCTGTCCTGGCCACGGTTCCAGACAGATACCATCAGTTGGCCCTGATAATCGGAGTCAATCAAGCCGACCAGGTTGCCGAGGACGATACCGTGCTTATGGCCCAATCCGGAGCGTGGAAGCATTACCGCCGCCAGCGAAGGGTCGGCGATATGAATGGCTAACCCGGTTGGCACCAGCGTCGTCGCGCCCGGAGCCAGTTCTACGGCGTCATCAAGACATGCGCGCAGGTCAAGTCCGGCAGAGCCAGAGGTGGCGTACGTCGGGAGCGGAAATTGTTGCCCTACGCGTGGGTCCAGAATCTTAACGTCGATTTTTTTCATCATAACGGGTCACGATCTCGTCGAGTAATAATTGGCCCAGGAGTTCTTTACGCTCAAGCGGTAAGACTTTATCTCCATCCTGCCAGAAAAGGTGTAATGCGTTGCTGTCGCTGTTAAATCCTTGAGTAGATAGTGAAACATCGTTTGCACAAATCACATCAAGGTTTTTGCGGATACGTTTTTGCCGGGCATATTCTTCCACATTATTTGTTTCGGCGGCAAACCCAACGACAAAAGGACGATTAGCATTGAGTGCGGCAACCCCGGCGATAATATCCGGGTTTTTGACCATTTTTACTGTGAATTCATCACCCTGCGTCGCCTGCTTTTTGATTTTTTCATGGGCTACGGTTTCTGCGCGATAATCAGCGACGGCGGCACAGCCGATAAAAATATGCTGTTGCTGTACGACTGATTGCACGGCAGCTTCCATTTCGAGCGCCGTAACGACATCAATACGCTGCACCAAAGGCGGCGTGGCTAATGACACGGGACCTGACACCAGCGTGACATTAGCGCCGCGCTTTGCTGCCGCAGCGGCGATGGCGAAACCCATCTTTCCGGAACTGTGGTTAGAAATGTAGCGCACCGGATCAAGCGGCTCGCGTGTTGGGCCAGCCGTAATCATGATGTTGAGATGTTGCAGGGAATTGACAGGTGAAAAATGTTCCGCCGCCATATCCACAATGGTTAACGGATCCAGCATACGGCCAGGGCCAACATCGCCACAGGCCTGGTTGCCGCTGTCGGGTCCCCAAATGAGCAAGCCACGTGACGCGAGAACGCCGAGATTGTGCTGTGTTGCGGCGGCGCGGTACATCTGCTGGTTCATGGCCGGTAAGACGGCAACAGGCGCAGGCGTTGCCAGGCAGATCGTTGACACCAGATCGTTGGCCATGCCAGCGGCAACGCGCGCAATCAAATCTGCCGTGGCGGGGGCCAGGATAACTAAATCGGCCCATTTCCCCAGTTCAATATGACCCATCGCAGCTTCTGCTGCGGGGTCAAGCAAGCTGTCGGAAACGGGGTAGCCCGAAACCGCCTGTAAGCTCAGGGGCGTAATAAACGCTTTTGCCGCCTCGGTCATTGCCACGCGGACGTCTGCGCCACGTTCCCGTAAACGGCGTACCAGCTCGGGGGTTTTGTATGCAGCAATACCGCCACTGACACCAATTACGATTTTTTTACCGGCCAGGCTCATCATGATCTTTCCTGTTGGATTTCACCAGAAGGCGGATATTTTATCACAATCCTCAATGCGACGTGCTTTTGCCGGGAAGCACTTTGCGAGGCGTCACGAAGAAGTGAAAACAGGACGTCGCTTCATGGCGGGTGTTATGTAACCATTCGCGGGCTAAGGGAGGAGATGCATGGAAGAGATGGAATGTTCGATGCCCCGGGAAAAAATGATGGCGCTGGGGGTAGATTCACTGACGGATGTTGAGCTATTGGCACTTTTTTTACGTACCGGTTCGCGAGGGAAAGATGTCCTGACGCTGGCAAAAGAGATACTGCAAAATTTTGGTTCTCTGTATGGTCTGTTATCGGCCGATTACATGGATTTCAGCCAGGTTCAGGGTATTGGCGTGGCGAAGTATGCCCAGCTAAAAGGTATTGCCGAATTGGCAAAGCGTTACTACAACGTGCGCGTGATGGAAGAACGTTCGCTACTGAGTCCCGAAATGGCGCGTGAGTTTCTGCAAAGCCAGTTCTCGCAAGAGGAACGAGAGATCTTTCTGGTGATCTTTCTTGATGCTCAGCATCGTGTGATTAAACACAGCACACTTTTTTCTGGCACGCTCAGCCATGTCGAGGTACATCCGCGAGAAATTGTCCGTGAGGCGATAAAAATGAATGCGTCGGCGCTGATCCTTGCGCATAATCACCCTTCGGGGTGTGCAGAGCCGAGTAAAGCAGATAAACTTATCACCGAGCGTGTTGTGAAATGCTGTCAGTTCATGGATGTCCGGGTGCTTGATCATCTAGTAATTGGGCGCGGAGAGTACGTTTCTTTTGCGGAACGCGGTTGGATTTAACGCACTTTACGCGATCCATCGGGATCTTTGTCTGTTCGGGACTTGAGCACATCGCTGACTCAGCGTATACTACGCCACCTTTGAGAATCTCGGGTTTGGCATTTGGGCCTGGCAATCGAGAGTTCGCAAATATACGAAATCATTCATTCGGTATCCAACGTTGATGCAGTATGAAAGATTGAGTGTATTGAACTGCGATAACCGGGCTGAGAAGCCTGACGAGGCGCCAATACCCCATACGAAGCTCGAGCTAATTTGATTTTTGGAGAATAGACATGTCCCGAGTCTGCCAAGTTACTGGCAAGCGTCCGGTGACCGGTAACAACCGTTCCCACGCACTGAACGCGACTAAACGCCGTTTCCTGCCTAACCTGCACTCTCACCGTTTTTGGGTTGAGAGCGAGAAGCGTTTTGTCACCCTGCGTGTATCTGCTAAAGGTATGCGTGTTATTGATAAGAAAGGCATCGAAACAGTTCTGTCTGAACTGCGTGCCCGTGGCGAAAAGTACTAAGTACTAAGAGGAAATAAATCATGGCTAAAGGTATTCGTGAGAAAATCAAGCTGGTTTCTTCTGCTGGTACTGGTCACTTCTACACCACCACGAAGAACAAGCGTACTAAGCCGGAAAAACTGGAACTGAAAAAATTCGATCCAGTTGTCCGTCAGCACGTTTTATACAAAGAAGCGAAAATCAAATAATTTTCACTTTGATGTAAAGAAAAACCCTGCCTCGGCGGGGTTTTTTGTTTTCTGGCCGTCCCCATATTAATGAGACCTGATACACCGCCGGAGATGCTATGCCTGAATTACCTGAAGTCGAAACCAGTCGCCGTGGTATTGAGCCGCATCTCGTTGGGGCAACGATTCTGCACGCCATTGTGCGTAATGGGCGTCTGCGTTGGCCGGTATCAGAAGAAATCTATCGTCTTAGTGATAAGCCTGTGCTTAGCGTACAACGTCGTGCGAAGTATCTGCTTTTAGAGCTAGCGGATGGCTGGATTATCATTCATCTGGGCATGTCAGGCAGTTTACGTATTCTTCCTGAAGAACGCCCGGCAGAAAAACACGACCATGTGGATTTGGTGATGAGCAATGGCAAAGTCCTACGCTATACCGATCCCCGGCGGTTTGGGGCGTGGCTATGGACCAAAGAACTGGCGGGACACAATGTTCTCGCGCATCTTGGCCCGGAGCCGCTGAGCGATGATTTCAACGCCAGTTATCTCCAGCAGAAATGCGCGAAGAAGAAAACGGCGATTAAACCCTGGCTGATGGACAACAAGTTAGTGGTGGGGGTTGGCAACATCTATGCCAGCGAGTCGCTGTTTGCGGCTGGTATCCATCCTGACCGCCTGGCATCGTCGCTGTCGGTATCTGAGTGTGAGCTGTTGGTGCGCGTTATCAAGGCGGTTTTGCTTCGCTCTATCGAGCAAGGGGGAACGACGCTGAAGGATTTTCTGCAAAGTGACGGCAAGCCGGGCTATTTTGCCCAGGAGTTGCAAGTCTATGGGCGAGAAGGTGAGCCTTGCCGTGCATGCGGCGCGCCGATCGTTGCGACAAAACATGCACAGCGAACGACATTCTACTGCCGTCGCTGCCAGAAATAGCGTAGATAACGCCTTTACTTCAGCTTGACCATTAACGCCTGGTGCACGTTCGCCGGTAAAAAGTGGGTCACGTCCCCCTGATGGCGGGCGACTTCTTTAACCAGCGATGATGAGATAAATGACCATTCTTTGGAAGGCATCAAAAAGACGCTTTCCAGCTGCGGCATCAGGTGGCGATTCATGTGCGCCAACTGCATTTCATACTCAAAATCTGCCACGGCACGCAGCCCACGAATCAGAACATTTGCCTGTTTATCGCGGGCGAAGTTTGCCATTAAGTCGCTAAACCCCAGTACTTCGACATTGTCGAGATGCGCCGTTGCCTGCTGTGCCAGCTCAACACGCTCTTCCAGAGTAAACATCGGTTTTTTACTGGGACTTGCGGCAATCGCCAGAATCACGTGATCGAACATGCTTGTTGCACGCGTCACGATATCGATATGGCCGTTAGTAATGGGATCGAAGGTTCCTGGATAAATTGCCCGTTTTTGCATGACAACCCTCAGTGCGTTTTGGGTGGCAGGTAAGGTTCCAGCAGCTGCAGCAGACGCTGTAGCGCGCCCTGGTTTTGATACAGAACTTCAACTGCATGACGACCATAGAAATTACGATAATCTGCATCGGTCAGCAACGACGAGATCTCTTTCACCAACGTGGTGGTATCGGTGACGGTGATCAATCCACTTGCCTGCTCAAGTCGGGCGCAAATATCTTTAAAATTAAAGGTATGTGGTCCCATCAGTACGGGAATCGCATGCGCTGCAGCTTCTAATGGGTTATGACCCCCACGTTCAACCAGTGAGCCGCCGACGAATGCCAGGTCGGCAATGCCGTACAGCAGCATCAGTTCGCCCATCGTATCGCCAATAACCACCTGAGTACCTGAAGACGGGACTTCTCCCGAGGACCGTGTGGTATAGCTTAGCCCAGCCTGGCGTACGAGGTTAATGGCATCCGGAAAACGTTCCGGATGACGTGGAACCAGAATCAGTAACAGATTCGGGAACTGATTTAATAATGCCTGATGCGCGGCGACGATAATGCTTTCTTCACCATCGTGTGTGCTGGTAGCAATCCATACCGGGCGATGTGGTGCCCACTGGCGACGTAACGTGATCGCTTTAGCGGCCAACTGCGGGGTGACGGAAATATCAAATTTTAGACTGCCGGTGACGGTCACCTGATTGCTCTTTGCGCCAAGCGTAATAAAGCGTGCACCATCTTCTTCATTTTGTGCGGCAATCAACGTAATACGACGTAGTAATCTGCCAACAAATTTACCCAGTTTCGCGTAGCCTGCGGCCGAGCGGGCGGAAAGTCGGGCGTTAGCAATGACCAGAGGAATATGACGTTTGTGGAGTGCCGCGATCAGATTTGGCCACAACTCGGTTTCCATGATTAACACCAGTTTGGGGTCAACTTTGTTCAGGAAACGGTTGAGTGCATCGGGTAAATCGTAAGGTAAATAGACGTGTTGAACGTCAGTACCAAATGCAGACTGGACGCGCTCTGAGCCGGTTGGTGTCATGGTGGTAACCGTGATCGGCAGGTCCGGATAACGATGTCGCAGGGCGCGGACTAATGGGATCGCCGCCAGTGTTTCGCCCACGGACACAGAATGCAGCATGATGCCGCCTGGCTTTAGCGGACGACGGTAAAATCCGTAGCGTTCACCCCAGCGTTTACGGTAGGCCGGAGCCTTACGACCGCGCACCCAAAGCCGTATCCAGATCAAGGGCTGAATAAGGTAGAAAAGGGCGGTGTAAAGCAATTCGAGCATAATAGTGGCTAACCTAGGGATGTGCTGGGGATTCTATGTATTTAACTGTGGCTTTACCATCATTTTTATCCAGGTTGTACCAAAACGCTTGTGTTGACAAGGCATTGTTATGCCTGGCGGTCGTTTCAAAAAACACCTGCTTCCAATATTAGGGCTTAACTTCTCGTGCGATACGACTTTTACGATGAAATTGAATTTATGTTATGTATATGTTTTTTATATTAAATTTAATTTTTTGTTCAAAAAACATTCAGTTCGGATTGAGTGATAATCAATGATATACTATTGCGCAATTTCTGGTAGTTTGCGGCCGAAGCATGTGGAGTAATCTTTGGGTAGCGCAAGTAAGGATTACAGTCCCCTTATGTATCTGGCTTGGTATGCCTGGCGACACGATGCGGATATTAATGCATGATCATTGCTTTTTGTTTGTACAAGTATTTTCCTTATGGTGGATTGCAGCGTGATTTTCTGCGGGTTGCGCAGACGGTTGCTGCACGGGGACATCATGTTCAGGTCTTTACCCAACAATGGCAGGGGGAGCGCCCTGAAGGCTTGGAAATTATACTCGTTCCAGTTACATCCAGAACAAATCATGGGAAAAATGAGCAATATCATCAATGGGTTCAAAAGTATTTTAGCCAACATCCTGTTGATCGTGTTGTTGGTTTTAATAAAATGCCTGGGCTGGATGTGTATTATGCAGCCGATGTCTGTTATGCCGAAAAAGTTGCCCGTGAAAAAGGTTTTTTTTACAAGCTGACGCGGCGTTATCGCCATTATGCCTCGTTTGAAAAGGCGGTATTTCAGCAAGGTTCTCATACCACATTACTGATGTTAACCAACAAACAAATTGGCGATTTTAAACGTCATTATCATACCGAGAATCCACGTTTTCGTATTTTACCACCGGGTATTTACCCTGACCGAAAGTACAGCCAGCAGCCTGAAAACAGTAGACAGATTGTCAGGGAAAAAAATGATATTGGTCTCGATCAGTTCTTCCTTCTGCAGGTAGGTTCAGATTTCAAGCGTAAAGGTGTGCTGCGTACATTGCAGGCTCTGGTGTCTTTGCCTGAACCTCTACGCCAGCGTACGCGGTTGATGGTCGTCGGTCAGGATAAAGCAGATCGTTACCGTGCTCAGGCTCGCCAATTGGGTATTGAAAAACAAGTACAGTTTTTCTCGGGGCGGGATGATATCTCCGAATTGATGTCTGCTGCGGATTTGTTACTGCATCCTGCTGTTCAGGAAGCTGCTGGGATTGTCTTATTAGAGGCAGTCGTTGCAGGGTTGCCGGTGTTAACCACGGAGGTGTGCGGGTATGCTGACTATATCAATGCTGCCCAATGTGGCGTGGTTATTCCTGAACCGTTTGAGCAGAACAACTTGAATACAGCACTTTTCGATGCGTTGCAAAACAATGAGCAAAGAAGTCGCTGGGCTGGCAATGCACGGCATTTTGCTGATACAGAAGATCTCTATAGTCTGGCTGACAGGGCTGCAGACATCATTTTAGGCATTGAGAATGATTGAATTAAAAGAACCCTTTGCCACGCAGTGGCAGGGAAAAGATCCGTTTACTGAAGTCGCTAAACTGGATGGTGAGGTTTTTCGTGCGTTGGAAACGCGACGTACTCTACGTTTTGAGATGATGGGGAAAGGATATTTTCTTAAATATCATCATGGAACCACGCTCAAAGAAGTGGTGAAAAACCTGATTTCGTTACGTATGCCAGTGCTGGGGGCCGATCGAGAGTGGTTAGCTATTCATCGTTTGCAAGCGTTGAATGTTGATACCATGACCGGGGTGGCGTTTGGACAGAAAGGACTGAATCCATTAGAGCGTACGTCATTTATTATCACTGAAGATCTCTCTCCTGCTATCAGCCTCGAAGATTTTTGCGCTAGTTGGAGTGTTGAACGCCCTAATTTTGTATTAAAACGGACCATTATCACCCGCGTGGCAGAAATGGTGGGTAAAATGCATCGTGGTGGGGTGAACCATCGTGACTGTTATATCTGTCACTTTTTGCTTCAACAACCTATGCCCTCAAAAATTGAGGATATTAAACTCTCGGTGATCGATCTGCATCGTGCGCAAATACGCCAACATGTACCTCGCCGTTGGCGCGATAAAGATTTGATTGGGCTCTATTTCTCATCACTTGAAATCGGGCTGACATCAAGAGATATCTATCGATTTTTACGTGTCTATTTTTCGATGCCATTACGTGAAATCTTTCGTCAGGAAGTCAGGTTCTTTGAACAGGCTGTCACAAAAGCGCAAAAAATAAGACAAAGAACAATAAGAAAAGCGCTATAAATTACACATGAAGTTTGAGGCTATTTTATTATGAACAACGATTTCCAGAAGTTGATCATCCAAAAACATATCATCGACAGCTCTACGCATGACAAGAGTAAAAAACTAAGCGTTGCGTATGGTGTCGATCGTAATTTTTTGTTTGGATCCGGCATTTCTATGACCTCAGTATTAGTGAATAATCCTGATATTGATATCCATTTTTATATCGCCACTGACTATATCGATGACGACTATCTGGAAAGCATAAAACGACTGACACAAATGTACAGTACGACCGTGACTGTCCTTGTTTTCGATAATGCGGTTTTTCGTGAACTGCCGAGTACGAAATCATGGACCTATGCAATGTACTATCGTTATTTTGCATTTGAATATTTAAGCACCGAATTAAGCTCGGTACTGTATCTCGATGCCGACGTTATTTGTAAAGGTTCTCTACGAGAGTTTACCGAGGTTAATTTTTGTGGGGAATATGCTGCCGTCATCAATGATATTGATGAAGTGCGGGTTAAATCTGGAACCAGGCTCGGTATCCCTGAACTGAGTAATGGGTATTTTAATTCTGGTGTTGTACTTGCGAATCTCGAAGTATGGCGTGAGCAGCAGTTGTTAGCCAAAGCATTTTCTATATTGGAAAAACGCCAAAAAGAATTACTTTATTTTGACCAGGACGTGCTCAATATTTTGTTTGTTGGAAATGTTATTTTCCTGAGAAGGGACTTTAACTGTATTTATGAAGTCGATCGAGAACTCAAAAATAAAAACGATAAGGTCTATCAGGATTTCATTACCGATGATACGGTTTTAATTCACTATACTGGTGTCACTAAACCATGGCATTCATGGGCCAAATACCCGGTGGCTAAGTATTTTATTGAGGCATATCAGAAATCCGCATGGGCAGAAAAATCTCTGTTAAACGCAAACACAGCCAAGCTATATAAACGTAAGTCACGACATGAAAGAGTGCAGCGAAAATATATCCGTTCTGTGCTCAGTCATGTTATGTATATAAAAAATAAGTTACATAGCCCTAAGGCATATTGAAATTAAAAATAGTAACTTATTGATAATAAATTAAATAGGTGTAGCGAATGAACTTTGATTGCCATCAGTCTATAAAAAAGATCCTTGATTTTAATCAAGCTCCATCTGAACAACAAACACAACTCAATATCGCTTGGGGTGTGGATAAAAACTTTATGCTTGGTGCTGCAATCTCGATGACATCAGTACTTTTGCATAATAAAGATCTGAATATCCATTTTCATCTTTTTACTGATTATATTGATGCTGATTACCAGCAATGCACTGCAAAATTAGCAGAGCAATTTGCTACTAACATCTCAATTTATATTATGGATGCTAATGGGTTAAAAATGTTACCGAGTGGTAATGCCTGGTCGCATGCAATGTACTTTAGATTCATTGCGTTTGAATATCTTGCTGAGAAAATAAATTCGCTTTTATACATTGATGCAGATGTGATTTGCAAAGGCTCACTTGAAGAACTAACCCAAATAGATCTTGGTGAGTATGTTGCTGCTGTAATTACTGATGTTGATGATAGCCCTGCTAGAGATATTGAGGAGAATAGAGATTATTTCAATTCTGGTGTCATTTTTGCAAACCTTAAAAAGTGGAAAGAACAAAACTTTATCAACGCAGCCTTTGATATTTTATTGGATAAAAAGAACAAACTTTCATTCCCAGATCAGGATGTTTTGAATATTCTCTTCTTAAAGAAAGTGATCTTTTTGGAAAGAAGGTTTAATGCTATCTATGGTATTAAACAAGAATTAAAAAGCAAAGATCTTGCAAAATATAAAGAATATATAACACCTGATACTATTCTAATCCATTATGTTGGCGTGACTAAGCCGTGGAACTCTTGGGCAAACTATCCTTCGGCACAGTACTTTGTTGAAGCGTGGAAGGCTTCACCATGGGCGGATGTTCCGTTGTTGCCAGCCAGAACGCCAAAGCAATATAAAAAGAAATCAAGGCATGAACGGCTGCAAGGAAAATATTGTGCTTCAGTAATTAGCTATATCGGCTATTTACGTGCAAAGTTACAAAGTAAGTAAAAAAACTCCCGAAAGGGAGTTTTTTATTTAGCGCAGTTTTGTCTTGAGATATTTTATATACCATTTGATAGAACCGCAGTAATTTCCCCTTTTGGCTTCCTGACGCGAGTAAACTCTATAATCAGTAGGTCTCATGCGCGGAGCGTAGGAACGCATTTCTGTGTATCGCCATGGTGTGAAATGATGGTAGAAGAGGTAAAGTTGCTGTGAAAGTCCAGTGTGTTCTTTGTACCAAGGCTTTCTTCCGCCGGTGAAATGGATGATTCGGGGCAGAGTATCTTTTTGATAGAAGAAGCTATCTTTTTGTTGGTCGTTAAACCAATTAAATAAAAAATTCCATCTATTATCAATGAATTTGACGTTGCCCTCCATTGCAATGTTCAAGGCATCTTGGTCGGGATAGGGAAGACTTTCCCCTTGATCAAATAAAATCTGATTGGCTTTTGTTTCAATATCATTTTTAAGCCAGTTTTTTATGTTTATATACAGAAATCCGGAGTTAAAATAAGAAGAAGTGCTCAGCTTTAAGCGTTTAGCATTTATATTATCATTGTTATTTAACGAATCATGACTGGCAGCACAAATTACTTCGCTAATATCAATGCTATTAATTTCATGGATTTTATCGAAGCACAGAGTATCAGCATCTAAATAGATAAAATGCTCTACTTTATCTTTAAGCAGACGCGGTACGGTCAGCCTCATATAGATTGAACGATTCAGGTGTTTGATTGCAAAGTCATTGTTGTACTTTTCAATCTCTTCTTTATCGATATTGATAACCTGAATTTTATCAGTGGTTGAACACAGTTTATTGATTTCGTCTTCTGAGACATCATAGACAAAGACGAAAAATGAAAGTTCTTGTCCTGGGTTGTTCATTATGACGGACATAATGGACACTGCTACGTACTCCAGATAATTATCATCCGTACAGTAAGCAATATTAATAACATTATTTTTGTTGTCCATTTATGCCTTCTCATTACCTTTATCAGTGCCACTATCATGAAGTACCGTATCGATAGCGTCAATCACGGCTTGTTCTGGTATCCATGTTAAATATTTTTTTGACCTGTCAAGTTCATCTCTTGAAGGCATTGGGTGATAATTGCCAGCCCAAATCAATACTGCTTTGTCTGACCATGGTCTCCATTGTTGGTAATTAGTCGCACCAAACAGACAGACCTGCGGGGTTCCTAATGCAGCAGCCATATGCATCGGTGCCGAATCAACACCAATATAGAGAACAGCATGGTCAATCAATGCAGCCAGCTGCAGGAAGGTGGTTTTACCCGCCAATGTTAGGTCCGGAGATAATTTACACAGCGCCGCTATGCGCTGTACCTGCTGTTGCTCATTGAGTGCCGGTCCGCAGGTAAGATACACATCCAGGCCTCGTTGATGCAGGTGGTCTATGACGTGTGCGAATTTATCATCATCCCAACATTTAAACTCTTGCCTCGCTGTGGGTTGAATAACGACATAGTTTTTTGAAGATAGCGCAGGTAGTTGGGAGGTTAAATGCTGATAGTCTTCTTGGCGATAGCAAAGCGACATTTCTTTCTTTAGTTCTGATTCACCAAAACCAATGCCTTTTAAAATGGATAAATTTTGTTCAACAATGTGTGTACCAGTCATTGGTATGACGCGTGAAAACAGGTTGTTCCATAGTTTTTTCTTATGCTCAAATGCAATGGAGGGACGGCGTAAAGAAGCGATGAGTGCACCAATCGGCCATTGTTCGGTTAAGTTAATGATCAGATCATACTGATTTTTTTTCAGTTGTTGACGTACCGATATGTAATTTTTCGCAGTTGCCAGCAGACCTTTTTTTTTCTCGATAAGATAAAAAACGTTGATATCTTTATTGGCAGCTAAGATTGCCTTGGTATCTTTATATAGGAGTAGATCAATTTTAGCATTTGGGTAACGTGCTTTAATACTTTCAATTACAGGGGTAATTAACAGAACGTCGCCATAAAATTTAAGTTTGCAAATGAGAACGCGGTCTAGTTTCTTAAACATGTTAAAATCCCTTTCGAACAAGTAAGTTCTTACAGGCGTTTATTATCGTATAGCGTATTTCAGAAATATGCCGGTCAATGTGTGGATATTTCATTTTATAAAATACTTTTTTCTTAATGACTTTCGTATCACAGCATGTAAGTGCATTGTGAATATCATTTATCATGCTTTCGTTATAGCGATAGTAACCTTTTTTCTTACGTAAGAGTTTACGCCCTTCCAGAAAGCAATTAACGATCATTAACGTAGCGATAGTACGCGTTGCACTATTTTCATTGATGTAATTATACATTTTTCGCATAGCAAAAAAGATACTGTCAGCGTCACTGTCGATAATGTTCTCGGTAATGCTTTTATCATTTATCCGGTAGTAATAGAGTTTATTCTCTATTTTTAAAATTTTATGGCATTTGAAATACTGAAATGGGCAAAAGATAACATCTTCATAACGGCGATACTCTTCAAATCTATCTTCACCGATCACATCACGATGAAAAATCTTCGTCATTAAGTGCCACTGACCGGCACGAAAAATTGGGAATAGTGGCGCATAGTTGTCATTTTCTAAAGTCACTTCGTGCTGGACGATAGTCTTTTCCGTATCAGAAGTATTCTTATGCAGATTTTTTATATTACGGGTTAGGTTAAATTCAATAATATCATATTTTTCGTCTCTTAATTTAGGGAGGAGAATAGAAAAATAATCACGGCAGACAATATCATCGCTGTCCACAAAACCAATATATTTTCCCGTCGCATGGGCCAGTCCAACGTTACGGGCGATTGCAACACCTTGATTATTTTTGCTTATATATCTAATGTTCTTGCAATTTTTTTCACGATAAAATGTACTAACGCGTTCTTCGGTCAGATCGGTTGAGCCATCATTAACAATGATTACCTCCACATCGTCAGTGATACTCTGGTGTATCGATGCCAGTGTTTCTGCGATGAATTCCGCATTGTTGTATGTCGGTATAATAATGCTCAGTAAATAACCTGAAGCGTTAATCATGGCATCGCTCTCTCGTTGGATTCGAGGTCAGCATTGCTGCTATACACAATGCTAGTACGCTGCTCAAAGCTTCACCTTTGGCATATAATAATAAATCACTTAAGCCATAGATAGCGATAGCACCTGAGATGACAAACAACAGAGAACTACGTTGCCAGTAAGCTCTTAAAAACATGACTGCATAGAGCAAGAGTAGCACAACAACCCCTGGGATGCCTTTAAGCGAAAAGGTATCAATTATCTCGTTATGCAGATGAACGTCAAGGAATGCAACGGCGCCTTGTAGCGAGGTATCTTGCAAAGCAAGTTGTTGTATTTCTGCACCTCGTTGCTCAAGTGACTGTCCCCAGTAATGCTCTTTCCCTGCCTCAATACCTGCTCGTTGCATTGCAAGTCGCGCGCCAATAGAGGTATTACTATTGTTCTGGCTGTAGGATTGCAAATCGACCATCATGTTCTGGTAACGATTTTCAATAATTGATTTAAGCGGAATTGACGCTACCCCTACCAGTATCACGAAGCCCAATAATGTTTTGAACAACATGATACGGTTGTGACGATGGTGCATGAGAAACAGGCCGATACTCAGGATCGGGTATACTAAAATAGCCGCCCGAGTTTGCGTGGTAATAATAACCGCCAGCGATATTAAGAAATGTAACAGATACAGTGAAACGGTATGTTTTATACGCAGGTTGATAATGGCCTGAGATGCCAATAAGCCAATCAATGTCAGCGCATAAGCGGTACCAGTCTGGCGCTCAAAGCCAAGAGCAACACGATAATCCAAAGGATTAGGGGCACCGGCTAGCTGGTAGCCTGCAAAAAGATACAGACCAATTGCCGTAACAATAACCCAGATACTGGTGATACGGGTTTTGGTTTCGCAGGGTGCTCGCGAGGTTAACGCGGTGAGAACCAGTGCGGCAAAGATCATGATCTTACCCCCGTTCTGATACGAACGGTAGGCGCCGGTAAAGGCAGAGCCGGGCTGCTTAAAGATGTCCACCCACATAATTTGCACTAAGCCAAAAAGCAACAGCATAAAAGGCAAGATCAGATTTTTTTTGTTGCTGAGCACATACTTTATATTTTTGCCAATCAACGGCAGAGACAGGGCCGCACAGGCAATAAATACCTTCAGTGCCTCATCGGGATTGACCAGCACCATCGCAAGGGTGACAAGGATCCCCGTGTAAAATAGCTGATATAGAAAATTAAATGGGTTGTTTTTTGTATTATCGATAAAGCGAGAAAACATGTTTTGGCAAAGCATGGTTCATCTCTTAAAGTTAAAGCAAATTAATATCAAGCAATGATGCGTTGATGCTGCTGGCATCGAGATCCTGTAAATTACCGGATTGACTCTGCTGTGCGTATTGATTCTTCCCATACCCACCAATCAGCCCAGGGTCTGTTGGGCCATACAGGGTAATGTTCGGGCGATCCAGCGCTGCGGTTAAATGGCTGAGCCCTGTATCCACCGACACGACAAACTTTGCCCCCGCCAACACACTTGCGATCTCTTCCAGACTCATCCGCGGCAGGACATCGACGTAGTTAAAACCATCAGCCAGCTTTTTGGCGCGCGCTTCTTCATGAGGGGCACCCCAGGGCAGCTTAATGCGTATTCCGGCGTTATGTAACTGGCCAATCAGCTCCCGCCAGTTGGCTTCCGGCCAATGTTTATCATCACGGGTTGTCGCGTGTAAAAATACCGCATATTGGCCTGCATCAGCATTAAGATCGTTCAAGAAATGCTGCGCGATAGCATAATCGCCCTGCGACTGTGGTTTGGTATACCCCAGACTTTTCGCAAACAGTTCCCGCGTACGTTCAACGGCATGCTGCTGCCTGGCAATATGATGCTTACAGTTATAAAACAGGCTTGCCAGTGGCTCGCGAGCCGTGCTCCAGTCCATGCCATGCTTGATGCCGCGCCCCAGACGCGTAACCAGAGCGGCACTTTTAACCAGACCTTGGGCATCGATTATCGCGTCATACTGCTGTAAACGCACCGCATCGCGAAACGCTTTACGCTCGGCTTTAATCGGTGCTGAAAACCAGGCTTTACGCCAGCGGCGAATCGCCACGGGGATCACCCGGTCAACGGCTGAATGCCAGGATGGGATTTGCGCGAACCCTTCTTCAACCACCCAGTCAAACTGAATACCTGGAATTGCCCGCTGCGCATCGGTTAGCGCAGGCAATGTATGCAGTACATCGCCCATCGACGATGTTTTAACGATCAGAACCCGCATCCGTCAGGCTTCCTCTTGTAACAACAGGTCGTTCAGTTCTTCCAGAACGCGCTGAGGAGTGATGTCAATCAGGCTCTGATGATACCCTTGCGCCGCATCGCCCTTACGCACTTTGTGATAACCCGTTATCAGGCGGATCACACGTGCTTTATGGGAAAGAGGCGGAGTAAAATCCGGGCTGCTGGGGCCGTACAGGGCGACCAGCGGACGGTTCAGCGCGGCGGCTACGTGCATTAATCCTGAGTCATTGGTGACTACCGCTTTACAGGCGGCGAGAAGAATAACGGCCTGCTCGAGCTGCGTTTCACCTGCCAGATTACGGCACCATGCCTGCTGTTCGGTGTTGAGTGTCGCCAGAATTTCATTACCGGCTTCATGATCTTTGGCTGAGCCAAACAGTACGATCTGATGACCTTCGTCGATCAGCTGTTTTGCCAGTTCCGCATAGTGATAATGCGGCCAGCGTTTGGCCGGACCAAATTCTGCCCCAGGACAAAAACCGATGATCGGGCGTTCAGCAGAGAGAGAGAACTGGCTACAGGTCAGTGATTTTTCACCTTCGCTGACTTGCAGCTGCGGCCATAACAGCGGCTGCGGTAAATCTTTCGCTGAAAGCATTACGCCTTTATCGTAGGCCAGCGCTACATAGCGCTCGACCATCAGCGGCCAGGCTTCTTTATCCAGCACGCGTGCATCATTGAGCAGCCCGTAGCGCATCTCACCGCGCCATCCGGTACGATGGGGAATGCCCGCAAAGAACGGCACCAGTGCTGACTTAAATGAGTTCGGCAGCACGAAGGCACGATCGTAGCGTTTTTCACGCAGACTGTGGCCGAGTTTACGCCGTTCACCGATCTCCAGCGCACCGTGTCCTAGCGGCATGGCAATCGCGTCGTTGACTTCAGGCATGCGCGACAGCAGCGGACGACACCATGCCGGTGCCATCACGTCGATTATCGCCTGGGGATAGCGCGCCTTGAGCGTGCGATAGAGACTTTGCGACATCATCATGTCGCCAACCCAGGACGGGCCTATCACCAAAATTTTCATACTTACGCGTCGCGGTTCAGCCAGGCCATATATTCCGTTACGCCTTCGGCCACGGTCTTAAACGGCTTGTCGTAGCCTGCTGCGCGCAGGTTAGTCAGATCCGCCTGAGTAAACGCCTGGTAGCGGCCTTTCAGTTTTTCCGGGAACGGAATGTACTCAATGCTGCCTTTTTTATGGTACGCCAGCGTAGCATCCGCCACGGCCTGGAATGATTCCGCGCGACCGGTACCGAGGTTAAAGATACCGGATACACCATTTTCCAGGAACCACAGGTTAACTGCGGCAACATCGCCAACATAGACGAAATCACGTTTGAAGTTTTCGCTGCCTTCAAACAGTTTTGGCGTTTCGCCATTGTTGAGTTGGGTATTGAGATGGAAAGCCACGCTTGCCATGCTGCCTTTGTGGCCTTCACGCGGTCCGTAGACGTTGAAATAGCGGAAGCCGACAATCTGCGAATCCGCTTCTGGCAGGATCTGACGAACATACTCGTCGAACAGGAACTTTGAGTAGCCGTAAACGTTCAGCGGTTTCTCATATTCACGGGATTCGATGAAGTCAGAAGTACGTCCGCCGTAAGTGGCTGCAGAAGAGGCGTACAGGAACGGAATTTCGCGTTCCAGGCAGTAGTGCAGCAGCTCTTTGGAGTATTGATAGTTATTGTCCATCATATACTTGCCATCCCACTCGGTGGTGGAAGAGCATGCGCCTTCGTGGAAAATTGCTTCGATATCGCCGAATTCTTCACCGGCCATAATCTGGATCAGGAAGTCTTCCTTATCCATGTAGTCAGCAATATTCAGATCCACCAGGTTAACAAACTTGGTGCCGTCTTTCAGGTTGTCCACCACCAGGATATCAGTGATGCCTTTATCATTCAGTGACTTAACGATGTTGCTGCCGATAAAGCCCGCGCCGCCGGTAACGATGATCATAAATGTAACCTTCGAATTATGGAGTCAGAGACAATCTCAGACACGAATACTTCTATCATATCACTACATGGCCCTGGCTTCAGCCATTCACCGATAAGCCGTGCGGGTACACGTGATTTATGCTTCATTTTGAAGAAGTGATGACGCGTCATCTCGTATCAATGTATAGCTTTGGGTAATATGTGCTGAAATTTGCCCAGTCTGGAGAATTGCAATGCGTGGGAATTTTTACAAGCAGTTAACGAACGACCTGGAAACCGCACGTGCGGAAGGGCTGTTTAAAGAAGAACGCATTATTACGTCTGCGCAGCAGGCGGATATCACGGTAGCTGATGGAAGCCACGTGATTAACTTTTGTGCGAACAACTATCTGGGACTGGCTAACCACCCGGAACTGATTGCAGCGGCAAAAGCGGGTATGGATTCTCACGGGTTTGGCATGGCTTCGGTGCGCTTTATCTGCGGCACCCAGGACAGCCACAAGCAGCTGGAGCAAAAACTGGCGGCCTTCCTCGGTATGGAAGATGCCATTCTTTATTCTTCCTGCTTTGATGCTAACGGCGGCCTGTTCGAAACGCTGCTGGGCGCAGAAGATGCGATTATCTCCGATGCCCTGAACCACGCCTCTATCATCGACGGCGTTCGTCTGTGTAAAGCGAAGCGTTTCCGTTACGCCAATAACGATATGCAGGAACTGGAAGCGCGCCTGAAAGAAGCGCGTGAATCTGGGGCGCGTCATGTGCTGATTGCTACCGACGGCGTGTTCTCGATGGACGGCGTGATTGCCAACCTGAAAGGCGTCTGCGACCTGGCGGATAAGTACGATGCACTGGTGATGGTTGATGATTCCCACGCGGTGGGTTTTGTCGGCGAAAACGGCCGCGGTTCCCATGAATACTGCGAAGTGATGGGGCGTGTCGACATCATTACCGGTACGCTGGGTAAAGCACTGGGCGGCGCGTCCGGTGGTTATACCGCAGCGCGTAAAGAAGTCGTGGAGTGGCTACGTCAGCGTTCCCGTCCGTACCTGTTCTCCAACTCACTGGCTCCGGCGATTGTGGCGGCGTCCATTAAGGTGCTGGAAATGGTTGAGTCCGGCCATGATTTGCGCGATCGCCTGTGGGCAAACGCTCGTCAGTTCCGTGAGCAAATGTCCGCCGCTGGCTTTACGTTAGCCGGTGCCGATCACGCGATTATTCCGGTGATGTTGGGTGATGCAGTCGTTGCACAACAGTTCTCCCGTGAACTGCAAAAAGAAGGTATTTACGTTACCGGCTTCTTCTATCCGGTGGTTCCGAAAGGCCAGGCGCGTATCCGTACCCAGATGTCTGCGGCGCATACCCCTGAGCAGATTACGCGTGCTGTTGACGCGTTCACACGCATTGGTAAACAACTGGGCGTTATTGCCTGAGGATGTGAAATGAAAGCGTTATCCAAACTGAAAGCGGAAGAAGGCATTTGGATGACCGACGTTCCTGAACCGGAAGTCGGTCATAACGATTTGCTGATTAAAATCCGTAAAACAGCCATCTGCGGGACTGACGTTCACATTTATAACTGGGATGAATGGTCGCAAAAAACCATCCCGGTTCCAATGGTTGTTGGGCATGAGTATGTCGGCGAAGTAGTCGGCATCGGCCAGGAAGTGAAAGGTTTTAAAATCGGCGATCGCGTGTCGGGTGAAGGCCACATTACTTGCGGACATTGCCGTAACTGCCGTGGTGGGCGTACTCACCTGTGCCGCAATACGACCGGTGTCGGTGTAAACCGTCCGGGTTGTTTTGCTGAGTATCTGGTGATCCCGGCGTTTAACGCGTTCAAGATCCCGGATAACATCTCCGATGATTTAGCCTCAATCTTCGATCCCTTCGGCAATGCGGTTCACACGGCACTGTCGTTCGATCTGGTCGGAGAAGATGTGCTGGTTTCCGGTGCGGGTCCTATCGGGATTATGGCGGCAGCCGTCGCGAAGCACGTTGGTGCACGCCACGTTGTCATTACGGATGTGAATGAGTATCGCCTTGAGCTGGCGCGCAAAATGGGTATTACTCGCGCGGTAAACGTAGCGAAAGAGAACCTGACTGATGTCATGGCCGAGCTGGGTATGACCGAAGGGTTTGATGTGGGTCTGGAGATGTCCGGTGCGCCGCCAGCGTTCCGCACCATGCTGGACACCATGAACCACGGCGGTCGCATCGCCATGCTGGGTATTCCGCCGTCAGACATGTCCGTCGACTGGACGAAGGTTATCTTTAAAGGGCTGTTTATTAAAGGTATTTACGGTCGAGAAATGTTTGAAACCTGGTACAAAATGGCTGCGCTGATCCAGTCTGGTCTGGATTTGTCGCCAATCATCACCCATCGGTTCTCCATCGATGAGTTCCAGCAGGGCTTTGACGCGATGCGTTCAGGTCAGTCAGGGAAAGTGATCCTGAGCTGGGATTAACCGTTTCTGATTAATGGGTTCTGTGTGCTGTCCCCGGATATTTATGTTCATTAAATACCCGGGGATTTTTTTCTGGCGCGATCCCGCTTGTCCGGCGCATTTTAGATCAAAGATAAGAATAACTTTCTCTGATCTTCTGCCGCGTAATATGCTAAAAATTGCCGTTAATTACATTGTTTGGCAGGATTTTATATGACCTATACTCCCGGCCTATTGAGCGTCATTATGCCGCTTTACAATACGGGTGAACCGTTCATTGCGTGTATGGATTCGCTGATCGCGCAAACCTGGAAAAATCTGGAGATCATCATCGTAAATGATGGCTCTACGGATAACTCGGCGGAGCTTGCTCAGGCCTATGCGGATCGTTATCCACACGTCCATTTGCTGCACCAGCGCAACGGGGGCGTCTCGGCAGCGCGAAATACCGGTATGGCGGTAGCAAAGGGCGAGTATATCGCTTACGTCGATGGTGACGACATTGCCTATCCGGAAATGTATGAAACGCTGATGAATATGGCGCTGCAGGACAATCTGGACGTTGCCCAGTGTAACGCCGACTGGTGTATTGCGGAAACGGGTCATACCTGGGCATCTATTCCCACCGATCGTATTCGTTCTACCGGCGTCATGACCGGGCCGGACTGGCTGCGCAAAGCACTTGCCAGTCGTCGCTGGCGGCATGTGGTCTGGATGGGGGTTTACCGTCATCAAACCATCCGCGACGCTGGGCTAACCTTTCTTTCCGGTCTGCACCACCAGGATATTATTTGGACGACGGAGTTTATGTTTAACGCCAAACGCGCGCGTTACACGGAGGTTCCGCTGTATAAATATTTCCTGCACGGCGCGTCCGTCAGTCGCCTGCCGCGTACCGGAGAGAAGAACCTGGCCTATCAGCGCCACTACATCAAAATTACCCGCCTGCTGGATAAGATGAATCATGATTACGCCGGGCGTATTCCGATTTACCCTGAATTCAAACAGCAGGTGATTTACGAAGCGCTACGCGTATGCCATTGCATCCGCAAAGAGCCAGACGAAAAGATTCGCCAGCGCATGATTGCCGAGGTGTTTGTATCGGGTATGTTCAAGCGAATGGTGAGCAATATTTGCAGCGTTAAGCTGGGTTATCAGGTGCTGTTATGGGCCATCCGGTTTAGCAAGTGGCGCGATAAATCACTGACGCCACGCCGTCTGGCCCATGTCACGCTGGGTCTGAAAGACTGATTACGACCAGCCCTGCCACTGCAGGCGCATATATTGTACCAGCGTGCTTTGGGTGATGCTCTCACCGAGCACGCTAAAGAATCGGCTAGCGTAAACGGGTTCTAACGGTTGCTTCGGTTTGCACAGTTTCACCCCGCGGAAAGGATTACGCGGCGCATCAGGCGTGCCGTTTTTCGGTGGCGTCAGATTTGGCGTAGAGGTATCTACCTGTGGTTCATTGAGCAGGCTGCTTGGGCGAACCAGCGTAATGTCGGCGGGCAGGTTATAAACCATTTGCTGCAATACGCGTACCGTCGAAGGATGAGGGTGCCCAATCGCGATAGCGGAACCGTTGCGGCGCGCCAGTTCGACCGCGCGGTTAAACTGGCGGCGAATGTCCGCTTCGTTTTGCGTGTCGTCGAGGAAGACTTTGCGTTTAATCACTTTCACGCCCGTTCCTCCTGCCGCACGCATGGACTGGCTGTTACCGATGGTCATACTGTCCAGGAAATAAAGATCGTACCGTTCCAGTGCCTGCATCACTTTCTGCATGCCAAACAGGCTGGAGGTCATCGCGCTGCCCATATGGTTGTTAAGCCCGACGGCATACGGCACTTTGCTTACCGCATCGCGAATAATCCGCTCAATCTCGTCGCTGCTCATCTCCGGGCGCAGGGTATCTTTCTCAAGCGGCTGTTTGCTGAGAGGCGCCATCGGCAGATGGATTAAGACTTCATGTCCGCTGTTATGCGCTTTGGTCGCCATCTCCCGTGCATGTGGTGCATTGGGCAGAACGGCAACGGAGATCGCAGAAGGCATCGCCAGCACCTGATTCTCGTTGTGCGGACGATAACCGAAATCGTCGATCACGATGGCAAGCTTACCGGCAAAAACAGAGGGAGCGAATGCCAGCAGGCTGGCGAGTGAGAATATTATGCGGCGAAACTGAGGCAAAACTTATCTTCCCAACCACGGCTGTGGATTGACCGCCTGACCCTGGCGACGAATTTCGAAATAGAGTGCGGGTCTGCCCTGACCGCCGCTGCTACCCACCAGGGCAATCGGCTGTCCGGCACGCACCTGCGTACCTACGCTGACCAGCGCGCTTTGGTTATAGCCGTACAGGCTCATATCGCCTTTACCGTGCTCAACCACGACCACCAGACCATAACCCTGAAGCCAGTCGGCCAGAATAACGCGACCATCGGCAATGGCTTTCACTTCGGTGCCTTCAGATGCGCCAATGACCATCCCTTTCCAACGTAGCTCACCTTGCAGCTGTTCGCCATAACGATGCAGCGTTGGGCCACGGACGGGCCAGAATGCCTGACCGCGCGGTGAACCTAACCCCCCGGTACGGGACATCAAGGATTTTTCGTTTTCGGTCGGCTTGTAGGTCGACCCTTTGCGCGAGGCATCCTTTTGCTTATCGCGCACCGCCTGTGCTTCGCGGGCTTCACGTTCAGCGCGCGCTTTGGCGGCGGCCTCGGCCCGTGCAAGGCTGCTGCGTAGGCGGGATTCGTTGGCGCGCAGTTCGCTGAGCTGCTGCTGGCCCTGCTGAATGGAGGACTCCAGCCCAGCGAGCGTTTTTTGGCGCTCGTTACGCGCCTGTTCCAGCTTGGCCTGTTGAGCGCGCTGCTCGTACAGCAGCGTTTGCTGCTCACTCTGTTTATCTTCCAGCTCGGCTTTCTGCGAATCGACCTCTTCGCGGGTTTGCTTCAACTGGGCGATGGTTTCCTGCCGCGCCTGGTTCAGATAGCCAAAATAGGCCTGCAGGCGCTGCCCGCGCTGACTCTCTTCGCCACTGAGGATTAACTGAATGCCGGTGTGCTCACCCTGACGAAACGCGGCGTCCAGTTGGGCGGCCAGGCTGCGTTCCTGTGCTGCTCGCTGCTTTTCCAGCTTCGCGAGGGCGGCGTTCATTTCGGCAATTTGCGCATTCAGTTGCGCCAGTGAATTTTGCGTTTCGCGCAGCTGTCGTGCCGCAACGGCGATGGCCTGTTCCTGGGCTTTAAGCTGGGCGAGGAGGGTGGAACGTTGCTGTTGTTGCTGGCGTACCGCGCGTTCTTTTGCCGCGATATCGGCCTGAATAGATTTGAGCTGGTCGCGTTCGTCCGCGTGGGCGGAAAAGGCGCACAACAATACGCCAGCGCTAATCACGCTGGCGTATAACAAGGGCCTGACTGAAAACCTACGCGGTTTTGCGGCCCATGTGATGGTATTAATCGCCTTTCCCCTCATGGGGAGGGATTATTCCACGATGAACAGCGGCTTACCAGTCATCTCTTGCGGGATTTCCATGCCCATCAGCGTCAGCATGGTCGGGGCGATATCGGAAAGTTTACCGCCATCGACAGCTTTGACGTTTTTACCACCGACATAAATCAGCGGAACCGGCAGGTTGGTATGTGCAGTATGTGCCTGACCGGTAGACGGATCGCGCATTTGCTCAGCGTTACCGTGGTCTGCGGTGATCAGCAATTGGCCGCCAACGGACTCAACCGCTTTGGCCACTTGCTCAACGCAGTGATCCAGCGCTTCAACCGCTTTAACCGCAGCATCCATTACCCCGGTATGACCGACCATGTCGCCGTTCGGGTAGTTACAGATGATGGTGTCGTATTTCCCGCTCTCAATCGCGGCAACCAGCTTCTCGGTCAGCTCTGCGGAGCTCATTTCTGGCTGCAGATCGTAGGTGGCTACTTTCGGCGAGTTGATCAGGATACGGTCTTCGCCTTTGAACGGCTCTTCTACGCCACCGTTGAAGAAGAAGGTCACGTGTGCATATTTTTCAGTTTCGGAAATACGCAGCTGGGTTTTGTCGTGCTTCGCTATCCACTCGCCGAGGGTATTCGCCAGAGACGTTGGTGGGTAAGCTACCGCTGTTTTGATGTCGGCCGCGTATTCGGTCAACTGCACAAAGTTGAGGTTAACCACTTTCTTACGCGCGAAGCCATCGAAGTCAGCGTTCACAAACGCGCGGGTGATTTCACGCGCACGGTCAGCACGGAAGTTCATGAAAATCAGCGTATCGCCGTCTTCCATTGCGGCATCGGCCTGGCCTTCTGCGCGGATCACGGTCGCTTTTACGAATTCGTCGTTTTCATCACGAGCATAAGCGGCCTGCAGACCTGCTACTGCGGTGTCAGCCTGGAATTCACCCTGGGCCAGCGTCATCAGGTCATACGCTTTTTCAACGCGATCCCAACGGTTGTCGCGGTCCATGGCGTAGTAACGACCAATAATGGACGCAACGCGACCTTTGCCCAGCGCGGCAAATTTTTCTTCGAATTTTTGCAGCGACTTTTCAGCGCTGCGCGGTGGTGTGTCACGGCCATCGAGGAAGGCGTGCAGATAGATTT
The DNA here is from genome assembly GCF_005281195.1 of Citrobacter sp. wls613. Taxonomy (NCBI): domain Bacteria; kingdom Pseudomonadati; phylum Pseudomonadota; class Gammaproteobacteria; order Enterobacterales; family Enterobacteriaceae; genus Citrobacter; species Citrobacter sp. wls613. The sequence goes on along the minus strand of NZ_SZXN01000063.1, from coordinate 25,380 downwards.
TTTCTGCGCCGCGTTCTGCCGCCAGCTCAACCATCGCCAGGATGTGATCTTCGTGGCTGTGTACGCCGCCCGCAGACAGCAGACCCATGATGTGTACTGCTTTGCCGCTATTTTTCGCCTGGTCGACCGCATCGGTCAGTACCGGGTTAGTGAAGAAAGTCCGTTCTTTAATTTCAACATCCAGACGGGTCAGGTCCTGATACACGATACGGCCCGCGCCCAGGTTGACGTGACCCACTTCGGAGTTACCCATCTGGCGGTCAGGCAGGCCGACTTCCAGACCAGATGCGTCAATCAGGGTATGTGGACGTTTGGCCCACAGAGCATCCATAACCGGGGTTTTAGCATTAAAAATGGCGTTATCCTGGCTGTCTTCGCGATAGCCGTAGCCATCCAGAATCACCAGTACCATAGGTTTTTTAGAAACCGACATTGCGACAACCTCACACTTAATAGATAAAAATAATTGCGTAATTTTACTACAGCTGAATCGATAAAGTAGCCCCCGAAGATCAAATAATGGGGTATAGCACGTCAGGGAGGACTCGGATTTACGTTTTTTTTTCCGTAGCGCCCCGCAAAAATGCAATCCAATACACGCTCTGGCTGTATTTGCGCCAACGCGCAGGTATACTCTTTCCCTGGTTTTTTTAATCACTGAGTCGGGAGTTGTTACCCCCCATGCAAGAAATTATGCAATTTGTTAGTCGCCACCCTGTCTTGAGTATCGCCTGGATTGCGTTACTGGCGGCTGTATTATTTACGACCATCAAAAGCCTGACCTCGAAAGTGAAGGTGATTACCCGCGGCGAAGCCACTCGTCTTCTCAATAAAGAAGATGCGGTTATTGTGGATTTACGTCAGCGTGATGACTTCCGCAAAGGCCATATCGCCGGTTCAACTAACCTGCTGCCGAGCGAAATTAAAGCCAACAACTTCGGCGAGCTTGAAAAACACAAAGCCAAACCGGTTATTGTGGTTGACGGTTCTGGCATGCAGTGCCAGGAATCTGCAACTGCGCTGATTAAAGCGGGTTTTGAGCAGGTGTCCGTGCTGAAAGACGGCGTAGCAGGCTGGAGTGGTGAAAACCTCCCGCTGGTACGTGGCAAGTAACACCGTAAGTTAATATCGGAGATAAGTCATGGCCAACATCGAGATCTACACCAAAGCAACCTGCCCATTTTGCCATCGCGCAAAAGCGCTATTGAACAGCAAGGGCGTGAGTTTCCAGGAACTTCCGATTGACGGCGACGCCGTGAAGCGCGAAGAGATGATCAAACGCAGTGGTCGTACGACGGTTCCGCAGATTTTTATTGATGCACAGCACATTGGTGGTTGTGACGACTTGTATGCGTTGGATGCGCGTGGTGGACTGGATCCCCTGCTGCGTTAAGGCGTACGGATAGTATTTAAAGGACAACACTAAAGGGTTTTCTAAACATGTCAGAACAAAATAACACTGAAATGGCTTTCCAGATCCAACGTATTTATACCAAGGATGTGTCTTTCGAAGCGCCAAATGCACCGCATGTTTTCCAGAAAGATTGGCAGCCAGAGGTTAAACTTGATCTTGATACTGCATCTACCCAACTGGCAGATGACGTGTATGAAGTTGTGCTGCGTGTCACCGTAACGGCTTCTCTGGGTGAAGAAACGGCGTTCCTGTGCGAAGTTCAGCAGGGCGGGATTTTCTCCATCAGCGGAATTGAAGGGACTCAGATGGCGCATTGCCTGGGTGCATACTGCCCGAACATCCTGTTCCCGTATGCCCGTGAATGCATCACCAGCCTGGTATCACGCGGTACGTTCCCGCAGCTGAACCTTGCACCGGTCAACTTTGATGCGCTGTTCATGAACTATTTACAGCAGCAGACTGGCGAAGGTACTGAAGAACATCAGGATGCCTGATGAATCAAAGTAATGCTTCAATGACTGTGATTGGTGCCGGCTCGTACGGCACCGCTCTTGCCATTACCCTGGCAAGAAACGGCCACCCGGTTATCCTGTGGGGCCACGATCCCAAACATATCGCAACGCTCGAGCACGATCGCTGCAACGTTGCGTTCCTTCCTGATGTGCCTTTTCCCGATACGCTGCGCCTGGAAAGTGATTTAGCCACTGCGCTGGCCGCCAGCCGTAATATTCTGGTGGTGGTGCCGAGCCACGTCTTTGGCGAAGTGCTGCGTCAGATCAAACCGTTGATGCGCTCTGATGCGCGCTTGGTTTGGGCGACAAAAGGTCTGGAAGCAGAAACGGGACGCCTGTTACAGGATGTCGCGCGTGAAGCGTTGGGGGATGCCATTCCGCTGGCGGTGATTTCCGGTCCTACGTTTGCCAAAGAACTGGCTGCAGGCATGCCTACGGCGATTTCGCTGGCGTCAACGGACGAGACGTTTGCTGACGATCTCCAGCAACTGCTGCACTGCGGCAAAAGTTTCCGCGTTTACAGTAACCCGGACTTCATTGGTGTACAGCTTGGCGGCGCGGTGAAAAACGTGATTGCCATTGGCGCAGGGATGTCTGACGGCATCGGCTTTGGTGCTAATGCCCGTACGGCATTGATCACCCGCGGGTTGACCGAAATGTCACGCCTTGGCGCGGCGCTGGGTGCCGATCCGGCGACCTTCATGGGCATGGCGGGTCTGGGCGATCTGGTGCTGACGTGTACCGACAACCAGTCGCGTAACCGTCGTTTTGGCATGATGCTCGGTCAGGGCATGGATGTTCAGGGCGCGCAGGACAAGATTGGCCAAGTGGTTGAAGGCTATCGCAATACGAAAGAAGTTCGTGAATTGGCGCACCGTTTTGGTGTCGAAATGCCAATAACCGAGGAAATTTATCAAGTATTGTATTGCGGAAAAAATGCGCGCGAGGCAGCATTGACGTTATTAGGTCGTGCACGCAAGGACGAGCGGAGCAGCCACTAGCCGTAAGGAACCGTTTTACTATAACGACCCGACCCGCGTAGAACGGGTTGGTCGTTTTGCTACCTTCTGTGGAGTACGCAATGCCGTGTGAAGAACTGGATATCGTCTGGAAAAATATTAAAGCAGAAGCCCGGGCACTGGCGGATTGTGAGCCAATGCTGGCCAGTTTTTACCACGCAACGCTGCTCAAGCATGAGAATCTCGGCAGCGCGCTAAGCTATATGCTGGCGAATAAGCTTGCGTCGCCAATCATGCCGGCGATTGCTATTCGTGAAGTGGTGGAAGAAGCCTACGCCGCCGATCCGGAAATGATTGCCTCGGCGGCCTGCGATATCCAGGCAGTGCGCACGCGTGACCCGGCTGTCGACAAATATTCCACCCCGCTTTTGTACCTGAAGGGCTTCCATGCGCTGCAGGCTTACCGCATCGGCCACTGGCTGTGGCATCAGGGGCGTCAGGCACTGGCGATCTTCTTGCAAAATCAGGTGTCCGTGACTTTCCAGGTCGACATTCATCCGGCGGCAAAAATTGGTCGTGGGATCATGCTCGATCATGCCACCGGAATTGTGGTGGGTGAAACCGCGGTGATCGAAAACGACGTCTCGATCCTGCAATCCGTCACCTTAGGCGGGACCGGTAAAGCGGGCGGCGATCGTCACCCAAAAATTCGTGAAGGCGTGATGATTGGCGCGGGCGCAAAAATTCTCGGCAACATCGAGGTTGGGCGCGGGGCGAAAATTGGCGCGGGTTCTGTCGTCTTACAGCCCGTACCGCCACATACCACCGCCGCAGGCGTTCCGGCACGGATTGTCGGTAAACCTGACAGCGATAAGCCGTCCATGGATATGGATCAGCATTTCAACGGGATACATCATACGTTCGAATGCGGCGATGGCATCTGATTTCGAGCTATCTTACTTGCCATATTGAACCTGGGCTGTGCTCGTCATCCTCACGTACTGCGTGTACGCTCCGGTGACTGTGCGCAGTCCGTGTTCAATCTGTCTGCGCCGATAACGCTCGAAACGAATAACATCAAATTAATGTAGGTCGGATATGGCTTCAGCTGCCATCCGACAAAATCAACTGCGTAATACGGCGCCCGGATACCCCAGTTGGCGCCAGGCCTCATACACTACCACCGACACCGCGTTAGACAGGTTCATGCTGCGGCTGTCCGGCATCATCGGAATACGAATTTTTTGTTCTGCAGGCAGCGCGTCGAGAATGCTGGCGGGCAGGCCGCGCGTTTCCGGGCCAAACATCAGATAATCACCATCCTGATAGCTTACCGCGCTATGGGCCGGTGTCCCTTTGGTGGTCAGCGCAAAAAGACGTTGCGGATTTTCTGCAGCCACAAAGGCGGCGTAATCAGGGTGGCGCAGTACGGCGGTAAATTCGTGATAATCCAGCCCCGCGCGACGCAGGCGCTTGTCGTCCCAGGTAAAGCCCATGGGCTCAATAATATGCAGACGAAAGCCGGTATTGGCGCAAAGGCGGATGATATTGCCGGTATTTGGCGGGATTTCTGGTTCGAATAAAACGATGTTAAGCATACTGCCCCCTTAATAACGGGGGGCAGGATAGCAGAAAGGACGGGTACTATGCGACGGTCAGAGGCTGCGGTTTATAGCGTTGCAGCTTATAAAGCGTTGCGGCAGCAGCCAGCAGCGCGGGAACGCTGAGGAACATCAATATGCTGTCAGCCTGCCATTGCAGAGAAAGTAATTGGGCGCTGGTCATGGTCCCGGCGACGCCACCAAAGCGGCCCACGCCCTGCATCCAGGCAATACCTGTTGCGCGACAGTGGGTCGGGTAAAACGTTGCCGCCAGCGTCTGTAGTCCGGACTGTGCACCGTTCATGGTGATCCCCATCAGGAAGATCAGGGCGCCAAACAGAATGATGTGGTTATGTTCAAACCCGAGCGCCAGTGCAAACAGCATTGTCAGGATAAAACCGATGGAGACGACTTTGTGCGCTTCCCAGCGATCCATCAGCCAGCCGGCCAGCAGGATCCCCGCGGTACCGCCGAAGGTGAACAGTGATGTCAGCCAGGCAGATTCTGCCAGCGGGTAACCCATTCCCAGCATCAGCGTCGGCATCCAGCTCAGCAGCACATAATAGATAACCAGCCCCATAAAGTAGGTCATCCACAGCATCAACGTGCCCGGCAGCCACGGCATGCTGAACAACTGCGCCACGCTGCCTTTTTTGACGTCAGTCCGTTCTTCATCCAGATAAAAATGGGTGACCTGGTCTATATCACCTGGCATAAAGCGACGGGCAATTCGTTTGACTTGTGCGATCTCTTTCCCGCGATGGACCAGATACTTGACCGACTCCGGCAGAAATAACACCAGGAGGATGGTCAGCGCCAGCGGGGCAATTGCCCCGGCGAGCAGGACGCTGTGCCAGCCGTAGTTAGGAATCAGCCAGGAGGAGATAACCCCGCCACCTGCTGCACCGAGCGGGAAACCGCAGTACATGGTGTTAATCGCCATCGAGCGGCAGCGTTTTGGCGCAAATTCTGACACCAACGTGATGGCGTTCGGCATTGCTGCACCCAGCCCGAGTCCGGTGAGAAACCGCCAAAACGTTAACATATTCAGCGTCTGGGCATAGGCGGTGCCCAGACTGGCGAGACCAAAGAACAGGCAGGAAAAAACCAGTACGCGTTTACGTCCCATGCGATCGGAAATTGGCCCGGCCAGCAGGGCGCCAAATGAGAGCCCCAGCAGCGCGGCGCTTAATACCGGCCCGAGATCTTGTTTCTTGATCCCCCAGTCGGCTGAGAGGGTAGGGGCAATGTAGCCCATCGCCGCCGTGTCGAAGCCATCAATGGCCAGCACCAGAAAGCCAAGGACGATGATGACCCAATGAAAGCGTGAAAAAGGACTGTCATCTATCGCCTGCGGGATATTCACTTTACCGGAATAAACCATGTCACCCTCGCCCGTTATGATGGTTGTTGTCGTGTGGATTATTATTGTGTGGGTTGTTGTTGTATTAGCTTGTATATACATTTGGCAGGTGAATAAAAAGTTGTCAAATATATTGAGTGTAAATGTTAACTGGTCGTTATTTTTGCATAAAAAATGGCCGGGCTGAGAACAGGCCGACCATTCAGAGTGTAGGGTTTTACGGGGGTACGGTTACGCGGCGCTACCCTGGACGAGAGGTGCCAGTGCGGCGGGCAGTTGCTTTCCCAGCTCTTGTACCAGTGAGTCACGGCTGATTTCACGAATGGATTTTGCACCGGTCAGCGTCATCGCCACTTTCATTTCTTTCTCAATAAGGTTCAACAGGTTGGCGACACCCGCCTGACCGTGGGTCGCCAGTGCATACAGGTAAGCACGGCCCAGCAGTACGGTATCTGCACCCAGTGCAATCATGCGCACCACGTCCAGACCGTTACGGATGCCGCTGTCTGCCAGAATCGCAATATCGCCTTTCACCGCGTCGGCAATGGCGGGCAGCGCACGTGCAGAAGACAGCACGCCGTCCAGCTGGCGGCCGCCGTGGTTCGAGACCACGATGCCGTCGGCGCCAAAGCGTACGGCATCGCGAGCATCTTCTGGATCGAGGATCCCTTTGATCACCATCGGACCGTCCCAGAATTCACGGATCCACTCGAGGTCTTTCCAGGAGATGGACGGATCGAAGTTGTTTGCCAGCCAGCCGATGTAATCCTCCAGGCCGGTGGGTTTACCCAGGTAGGCCGAGATATTGCCTAAATCATGCGGACGACCGTTCAGGCCAACGTCCCACGCCCACTGCGGATGGGTTACCGCCTGCCAGTAACGGCGCAGCGCGGCATTCGGACCGCTCATCCCGGAATGTGCGTCACGGTAGCGTGCGCCGGGCGTGGGCATATCGACGGTAAAGACCAGCGTGGAGCAACCCGCTGCTTTAGCACGTTCCAGCGCGTTACGCATAAAACCGCGATCGCGCAGGACGTACAGCTGGAACCACATCGGACGCTTGATGGTCGGGGCAACTTCTTCAATCGGGCAGACGGAAACCGTCGAAAGCGTAAACGGAATGCCTTTGGCGTCAGCGGCAGCGGCGGCCTGAACTTCGCCCCGGCGGGCATACATGCCGCACAAGCCAACCGGCGCTAATGCCACCGGCATCGACAGTTTTTCGTTGAACAGGGTGGTTTCCAAACTCAGGTCGGCCATGTTCTTCAGCACGCGCTGGCGTAGTGCCACCTCCGATAAATCTTCGACGTTACGGCGCAGGGTATGCTCTGCATAGGCACCACCGTCGATGTAGTGGAACAGGAAGGGGGGCAGAATGCGCTGGGCTGCGGCGCGATAATCGCTGGCTGCTGAAATAATCATGAGTTGTTCTCCCTGCTAATTTCATTATGGTCACCGGGCAGACGGGTAATACGCGCCTGGCGGGCCTGGTCTTCATCAAAGCGTTTAATGGTGGTGTGGACAAAGCTGAGGTGCGCCATCATCGCCTTACGCGCGCCATCAGCGTCCCCGGCGACAATCGCGTCCAGCACGGCAAGGTGCTGTGCTGTGAGCTGTGAAAACACAGGTGGCACCAGGTACATACGCTGGCGGCTCTGTTTTACCGAGGACTGCAATACGTCGAAGAAACCGCGCATGGTCTGGAGCAGCACCACGTTGTGCGACGCTTCCGCAATGGCGAGGTGAAAGCGAACGTCTGCTTGTGAGGCGAGATCCGGGTCCTCACTCTGCGTGGCCTCAAAACATAGCCTGATTTTCTCTTTGTCGGCAGTTGTAGCGCGCATCGCGGCATGCCACGCGGTGCTGGCCTCAATGGCGTGGCGGGCTTCGAGAATATCGAAGCTGTAATCCGGGTCATCCGCCATCAGGCTTTTCAGCGGCTGAACGATGTTTTGTTCGGACCAGGCTTCATGCTGCCAGCGGACAAACGTCCCGCCGCCGCGACGGCTGAGCAGCACGCCTTCACTGACCAGCTTTGCCAGCGCCTCGCGCAGTGAATTACGCGACACGCCGAGCTGTACGGCCAGCTGGCGCTCGGCGGGCAACTTCATGCCCGCCTCCAGCTGTTGTTCTTCAATCAGCGCCCGCACGCGAGTAGCGACCTCGTCGGACAGGCGTCTGGGCATCACTATCATGGGATCATCCAGGTTAAGACATAGGCCTGAAGCGTGGTAATCACACCCACCATACAGGTGAATATCAGGCTGTGTTTCACGGTAAAGCGGAACAGGTCAGACTCTTTACCCACCAGCCCCACGGCCGCACAGGCGATGGCGATAGATTGCGGGGAGATCATCTTGCCGGTTACGCCACCGGTGGTATTTGCCGCCACCAGCAGTACATCGGAGACACCGATTTGCTGCGCTGCCGTTGCCTGTAGGGCTGCGAACAGTGCGTTAGAAGAGGTATCTGACCCGGTCAGGAATACGCCCAGCCAGCCGAGGAACGGCGAGAAGAAGGTAAAGGCGCTGCCGGTGTGTGCCAGCGCTAATGCCAGCGTCGAAGACAGGCCTGAGTAGTTAGAGATAAATGCGAATGCCAGTACCATCCCGATGGAATAGATGGGCAACGCCAGCTCTTTCAGCGTGCTGCCGAAGGTTTGCAGGGCGGCAGAGGGCTTCATTTTCAGCCAGACAATAGACAGCAGGGCGGCAAACAGAATGGCGGTGCCGGTCGCTGAGAACCAGTCAAACTTGTATACCGCCGCGTAGGCCGTGGCTTCGTGTACCACCGGCGGCATGCGGGCCACCAGTTTGTCGAGGAACGGTACCGGAACATTCACCACCCAGTGATACATCGCGCCGCCAGGGGCAAACAGCGCTTTAAACGGTGGGATGCTCCACAGCGTGACCGTTGCTGTCAGAAACAGGAACGGTGACCAGGCGCGAACCACCTGGCCGGCGGTGTAGTGAGTGCGGGCCAGCGTTTGATCGACCTGTGAAGCACCCATGTCACCAAAGCGGAAGATGCGTACCGGCTGCCAGCGTTTCAGGAACAGCGTCAGACACACCAGTGACACCAGAGAAGAGATGATGTCCGGCAGTTCTGGCCCGATAAAGTTAGAGCTGAGGTACTGCGCGATGGCAAAGGAGCCGCCTGCGACCATTACCGCCGGCCAGGTCTCTTTCACGCCGCGCCAGCCGTCCATAATCGCCATGATCCAGAGCAGCACGATAATCGTCAGGAACGGCAGCTGGCGGCCTACCATCTGGCCGATTTCAAAACTGTCCAGCCCGGTAACCTGACCAGCAACCAGGATCGGAATACCCATTGCGCCAAACGCCACCGGCGCGGTGTTTACAATCAGGCACAGACCTGCGGCGTACAGCGGGTTGAAGCCCAGGCCAACCAGCAGTGCGGCGGTAATCGCCACCGGGGCGCCAAATCCTGCAGCCCCCTCGAGGAATGCGCCAAAGCAGAAGCCTACAATCAGCATCTGCAGACGCTGGTCAGGGGTAATCGACAGGATTGAGGAACGGATAATGTCGAACTGCCCGGTCTTGACCGAAATCTTATAGACAAATACGGCGGCGATGATTATCCAGGCAATCGGCCACAGACCATAGAAGAAGCCGTACACCACGGATGCCAGCGCGTGATCGACCGGCATTTTGTAGAACAGCAAGGCGACCAACAGGGCAATCCCTACCGTCCACGTCGCAGCGACATAACCTTTCAGCTTGAGCTTAATCAGCGCGAAGAAAAAGAACAGAATAGGGAGTGAGGCAATCAGGCTTGAAAGCCAGATGTTACCGGCCGGGTCGTAGTTTTGTTGCCAGAGATTCATTGCAGGTCTCCTGGGGGCCGCCGACATAATGCAATGAGTCTGTGCTCATCTCGTCGTCACACTATGTGTAAAAGTGGCCCTGCCAATATTGTTGTGTAGGGGTAATGACAACGAATGGTTAATCAAATGTTATTTATTGGCAACGGCATTGTAAGTTATTTTTAACGAAATGTGAGGGGGTATTCGGATCTGGCTAAAATTGGTAGGGCCAATTGGCAGGGGAAATAGGAGACCGGGCAAACGGACGTTGCCCGGAGGGTGATCAAAACTCAGTCTTTGAAAAGCCAGTCATCTCTTTCAGGCCCATTTCACGACCCAGTTCGGTCATCGGGTGTACGATCACCAAACCGCGCACGCTTTTCTTCAGCTTGCCCATGTCGGCCTGCTCTTTTTTGGTGATGGCGCGACGGAACGGGAGCTTGCTGAGCTTTTGTGCTTCTTTGCTCAACTTCTGACCGTGAACTTCACGCAGGCGCACGATCTCGGCTTCCAGCGTTTCTTTTTCTTTTTCCAGCTCGGCATATTTGTCGGCGGCTTCAACCAGTGACAGGTCTGCCTGCTGGTGGCGGATGGCGTCCAGGCGATCGCTCAGACGTTTAATTTCGTTTTTTTCGACTTCTTTCATAGGATAGCTTCTGCTAAAAATAGGATGAATATCCTATAGTATGCGCGCAGAGGGGGATTATTCTCAACTAATCGAAGATAAATAATCAAATGCTGCAAGTATTATTTCGCTAATGAAAATGTTAGCTGTTTGATTAAAAAGGGATTTTAAGAAATAAGATCGTTGATGGTGCTTTTTGTCGGTGGCGGCATAGTGAAGCACGTTTTCCTCAATATAATTAACCATCCGATCCTAAACTTAAACCATCGACCGCGCAGGCGGGTCGCGGATAATACATGGAGGATGAATCATCATGGCGAAAATAGGCGAGAACGTTTCGATTCTTATTGATAAAACCATCGATTTTATGGCGTCAAGCCAGGCTTTTCGTGAGTACTTGAATAAAACGCCGCCGCGTAACACGGTGCCTTCTGAGGTCCCGCAGGAAAACGTGCCGCTGTATCTGCAGCGTCTGGAGTACTATCGCCAGCTGTATCGACCGCAGCAGGATGAGAAGTAAATCGGTATGACGTTATTTCTGAAAGGCTTTCTTTAAGCTGATTTTAGAAATCAGCTCGGTCAGAGAGAGCACCATGGTTGAGCGTACCATTTGCTGGTAGCGCTGGATTTGCATGGCGTACAAACCCGAGTCTGAGGTATCAAACTGGGGCGGGGGCGGGAGCGCCGTCACGCAGTGCAGTTCACCAAACGGTCCGAGAATTTCGTCGTCGGTGAACGCATATTCATTACCGTCGTGATTCAATTCCTCACGCAGCGCCATCAGCAGTTCCGCATCTTCATACTCAGGGCGGCTGAGCACACCCAGGCCGTAGATCAGCTTCAGACGGACCGACAGATCGCCCAGCGGCCCGTCGCCGTCGAGCAACGGTTCCACTGCATATTTAACCGCGTAGTCGTCTTTGCGAAATACCTGAAGCACCAGGATATTCACCGCCTCGGTGAGTAAATCTACGGCGGTGATGAGGAAGCTGCGTACGGTTTTGCCAGCATTCAGACGCTCAAGCACACGATTTTCAAAGGCCTGCGTTTGTTCCATTATTGCCTGCATATCTGACAATCTGATATTCGGGCGCAGGCTGACCTGCGCCGCACTGTGGATCATTTGGTTGCGTTATATGCGTTAACCGCCTCCGCCACCACGTCGCTGTTGGCATCCAGCCCGGAAACCTGTGCCAGCGCGGCCTGTGGGCCTTTTTCGTCAATCAGCGCTGCCAGTTCCTGCGCCTGCGGGTCTTCTTCACTGCGGTAATGCATCGCCGCAGCAATACCCTGCACCAGATTAACGTGCGGCAGGCCGTACTCCAGCGTGCCGAGCAGCGGCTTGATTAAACGGTCGCCTGCGCTCAGTTTACGCAGCGGCTGGCGGCCCACGCGCTCAACGTCATCTTTCAGGTACGGGTTTTCGAAACGACTGAGGATTTTCTGAATGTATGCTGCATGTTTTGCCGCATCAAAGCCATAGCGTTTGATCAGTACCGCGCCGCTCTCTTCCATCGCACCTTTTACCACTGCGCGGATTTTCTCGTCGAGAATCGCGTCACGGATGGTCTGATGACCGGTCAATTTTCCGAGGTACGCGGTTATAGCATGCCCCGTGTTCAGCGTGAAGAGCTTACGTTCGACAAATGCCATCAGGTTATCAGTTAATTCCATTCCCGGGATGTTTGGCAACTCGCCTTTAAACTGGGTTTTGTCGACAATCCACTCGCTGAAGGTTTCTACGGTCACTTCCAGCGGGTCATTGGTGGCAGAGGCGGAAGGCGGAACAATACGGTCTACGGCAGAATCGACAAAACCAACGTGTTCTTCAACCCAGGCTTTATCCGCATCGTCCAGCGCGTTCAGCACGTGACCTTTCAGCTGGGTGGTGCCGCGCACCATGTTTTCACAGGCAATAATATTCAGTGGAGCGCTAATACCCTGCGCTTTACGTTTGATCAGCCCTTTGGCGATGGCAGGCGCAATGCGTTCCAGCACGACCGGACCAACCGCGGTGGTCACGAGATCAACCAGGGCAATCAGTTCAACGACATCGTCGCCGATGCTGCTGACGGCGTTAACGCCGGAAACGGTATCAACCTGCTCATTTTCACCGACAACATGAACCTGATAGCTATGACGGGCATTCAGGGCGTCGAGAACCACCTGATTTACATCCGCAAACGTCAGTTGTATCCCCGCGTCTGCCAGCAGTTTGCCGATAAAGCCACGACCGATATTACCTGCGCCAAAATGTAATGCTTTCATAGTATTAACCTTCATTAATGTTTTTACCCAAGAGGGCTGGGGTGAGGCTTTTCCCTCAACCTAACCCTCTCCACAAGGGAGAGGATTTTGTAGGCCCGGTAAGCATGAGTCCTACCGGGCAATAACGCTTACTTACGACCTGCCAGCAGTTCCAGCACTTCATCCACGCTGGTGGTCTGCGCCAGACGTTCGATCACGGATTCATCATCCAGCGCGTTGGTCAGGCTGGTAATCACCTGGATGTGCTCATTGTTACGCGCGGCGATACCAATCACCAGGCGGGCAATGTCGTCTTCTTCTTCACCGAAGCGCACACCTTCCGGGTACTGACAGAACACGATGCCAGTTTTCAGCACGCGATCTTTAGCTTCGATGGTGCCGTGCGGTACCGCAATGGACTCACCCAGGTAGGTAGAGGTCAGTTTTTCGCGATCCAGCATTGCCTGGACGTATTCCGGCTCAACATAGCCGCCTTTCACCAGTTGCTCACCGGCAAACAGAATGGCTTCTTCTTTGTTGGTGGCTTTACGGCCGAGGAAGATATTCTCCGCACCCAGTTTGAACAGGTTGTTATCACCTTCATCAAAACTGTCTTTCAGGTGGTCACGTACCTTCTCTTCGTTAACGTTGTGGCGCTGTGCGGCAACCAGACGCTCGGTCAGGCTGGTGTACAGACCGCTGTCGAGGAAGTTGGTCAGCGAAATGTGCTGCGCCTGAGGAACCTGGCGCATAGCGCGTTCGGTCAGGTCACGGTGGGTAATGACCAGATCCACATCCGGCGGCAGATTGTTAATCGCGCTGTTGGTGACGGAGATCTGAGACAGACCGGCATCCTGCACTTTCTTGCGCAGTACGCCTGCACCCATTGCGCTGGAGCCCATACCGGCATCACAGGCAACGATGATTTTACGCACATGGCTCAGGTCGTTGGTGACATCGCCCGCAGACAGCGGAGATGAACCTTTGGATTCTGCTTTCATGTCGTGCATGCGACGGGTCGCTGCATCAATGTCATCTTCTTCTTTCACTTTGCTGGTTTTCAGCAGAATGGCTGAGACCACAAAGGAGACCGCCATGGCCGCACAGATTGCCGCGATGTTAGCGAAGTACGCGCCTTTTGGCGTCATGGCCAGTACGGCCAGGATAGAGCCCGGAGAGGCCGGAGAAACCAGACCGCCGCCGAGGATAGTCAGCGTAAATACGCCGGTCATACCGCCGAGGATAACGGCCAGGATCAGACGTGGGTTCATCAGCACGTACGGGAAGTAAATTTCGTGGATACCGCCCAGGAAGTGGATGATAGCCGCGCCGCCCGCAGACTGTTTAGCGCTACCGCGACCGAAGAACATGTACGCCAGCAGGACGCCCATACCCGGACCCGGGTTTGCTTCAATCAGGAAGAAGATGGATTTGCCCATCTCATGGGACTGCTGAATGCCCAGCGGTGAGAAAATACCGTGGTTGATGGCGTTGTTGAGGAACAGGATTTTCGCCGGTTCAACAAAGATAGACGCCAGTGGCAGCATGTCATGGACAACCATGAAGTTAACGCCTGCTGCCAGAATTTTGGACAGTGCTTCAACCAGTGGGCCAATGCCGAGGAACGCCAGGATAGCGAGGATCATCCCGATGATGCCGGCGGAGAAGTTGTTCACCAGCATCTCAAAGCCGGATTTAATCTTACCGTCAACCCAGTTATCGAAGTGTTTAATCGCCCAGCCGCCCAACGGACCGGCAATCATTGCGCCGAGGAACATCGGCATATCGGCACCGACGATCACACCCATTGTGGTGATGGCACCGACCACACCGCCGCGATCGCCACCCACCAATTTACCGCCGGTGTAACCAATCAGCAGCGGCAGAAGATAGGTGATCATAGGGCCAACGAGCTTAGCCAGCGTTTCGCTCGGCAACCACCCTGTCGGAATGAATAATGCGGTGATAATACCCCACGCGATAAACGCGCCGATATTCGGCATCACCATGTTGCTGAGGAATCGACCAAAGCTTTGCACTTTGATCTTAATATCGGATGACATAAAAACACCCCTTCTTATGTTTGCTATCGCGCAGGCTGAAAGCCCGAGGTTTGTTAATGTAGCGGCAGGAGGTAGCCGGACCCTGTAGATACTGCGAAATCTGGCACTGAATCGTTCAACTGTCCAGTCGACGCCTTTTTATGTGATATTCGTCACGTAAATATAGGGTGTATGGCGGTAGTTAATGTGATATTCATCACAAAATGCCAGTACAAAAAAACACCTCACGGTTAGAATTCACCCAAAAAGGCAGAAAAATGTGAATTGGTTCACGTTTTATGTTGGCGTGTTTGTTGAGTCTTTGTGATCTGAATCACAAGAAATTTTCATCTGTTTTTTTCCCAGTGTGATCTGAAGCAGATTTTCCCCCGCCCATTTTTTGCGGAAAATAAAGCAACTTTTACTCAGAAAATATATTTTTTTTGTGGTATGGCAAAAATTGCCAACTCCAGTTATGTTCAAGACATCAGCCAGGGTACATACGGCTGCCAGCACAAAAAAACTCTAATTAGTGTGAATTCGAGGCAGGTATGTTTCTAAATTATTTCGCGTTGGGCGTGCTCATTTTCGTCTTCCTGGTTCTGTTCTACGGAATCATCGCCATCCATGATATTCCCTACAACATGGCTAAAAAGCGTAACCATCCCCATGCCGATGCGATTCATACGGCGGGCTGGATTAGCTTGTTTACGCTCCATGCCATTTGGCCGTTCCTGTGGATTTGGGCCACGCTCTACCAACCCGAACGCGGCTGGGGAATGCAAAACCATATTCAGCCAATGACGGGCAACCCTGATATTGACGCTCTTGCGAAGCGCGTAGCCGATCTGGAACAAAAACTGGCTGCGGTGCAACCCGCCGCTGATAAGAACACGCAGGAGCGCTGATCATGGATCTGTTGATTGTTTTGACCTACGTGGCATTTGCCTGGGCCATCTTTAAGATATTCCGTATCCCGGTAAACCAATGGACGCTTGCTACCGCAGCTTTAGGTGGCGTGTTTATTGTTGCGGGCCTCATTTTATTAATGAACTATAACCACCCGTATACCTACACTGCGCAAAAAGCGGTGATCTCCATTCCAATTACGCCGCAGGTTACGGGGATTGTGAGTGAGGTTACCGATAAAAATAATCAGCTGATTAAAAAAGGCGAGGTGTTGTTCAAACTCGATCCAGGCCGCTACCAGGCGCGCGTCGACAGGCTGCAGGCCGACCTGGTTACCGCAACGCACAATATCGATAATTTAAAAGCGCAACTTTCGGAAGCGGTCGCCAACACCACGCGAGTGTCTGCCGAGCGCGATCGTCTGTATAAAGATTATCAACGCTACCTGAAAGGCAGCCAGGCGAAGGTTAACCCGTTTTCTGAAAGCGACATCGACAACGCCCGCCAAAACTACCTGGCACAAGATGCGCTGGTGAAAGGCTCCGTTGCGGAACAAACCCAGATCCAAAGTCAGTTAGACAGCATGGTTAACGGTGAGCAGTCGCAGGTTGCTTCTCTGCGTGCTCAGCTTGCTGAAGCCAAATACAATCTGGATCAGACCGTCGTGCGTGCGCCAAGTAATGGCTATATCACGCAGGTGCTGATCCGTCCGGGGACCTATGCCGCTGCGCTGCCTCTGCGACCGGTGATGGTCTTTATTCCGGAACAGAAACGCCAGATTGTGGCCCAGTTCCGCCAGAACTCATTGCTGCGTCTTGAACCGGGCGATGAAGCGGAAGTGGTGTTTAATGCGCTACCAGGCCAGGTTTTCTCCGGTAAATTGACCAGCATTCTGCCGGTTGTGCCGGGAGGCTCTTATCAGGCTCAGGGCGCATTGCAGTCCTTAACGGTGGTGCCGGGTACCGATGGCGTGCTGGCAACGATTGAACTGGAGCCGAATGCCGAAGTTGACGCCTTACCGGACGGCATTTATGCCCAAGTGGCGGTTTACTCCGACCATTTCGCCCACGTGTCGGTGATGCGTAAAGTACTGCTGCGTATGACCAGCTGGATGCATTACCTTTATTTGGATCATTGAGACCGTCGTCACCTGCCATTTGCCGTGGCCTGAGCCATACTGATATTTTTGTTGGCAAAAAGGACACGGCATGAAACTCATTGGCAGCTACACCAGCCCTTTTGTGCGAAAAATCTCTATTCTGTTGCTGGAAAAAGGCATCACCTTCGAATTCGTTAATGAACTTCCCTACAACGCCGAAAACGGCGTGGCGCGCTACAATCCGTTAGGAAAAGTACCCGCTCTGGTCACCGATGAGGGCGAGTACTGGTTCGATTCGCCAATCATCGCCGAATACATTGAGCTGCTGGATATTGCGCCAGCCATGTTACCGCGCGATCCGCTGGCGGCGCTGAAGGTGCGTCAGATTGAAGCGCTGGCGGACGGTATTATGGATGCTGGACTTGTCTCCGTACGCGAACAGGCCCGGCCAGCCGCACAGCAGTCAGAAATCGAACTGCTGCGCCAGCGTGAGAAAATTACCCGCAGCCTGGATGTGCTGGAAGGCTATCTGGCAGACGGTACCCTGAAAACGGACACGGTGAATCTGGCCACCATCGCCATCGCCTGCGCCGTGGGTTATCTCAATTTCCGCCGCGTCGCACCCGGCTGGTGTGTTGACCGACCGCGACTGGTCAAACTGGTGGAAACGCTCTTTCAGCGTGAGAGCTTTGCCCGCACAGAACCGCCAAAGGCTTGATGCGTATTATGTCCGCCTGAGCAAACTCACGGTACAATCCCCCCATATTGCTATCCCTCTCCCCGGCGGAGAGGGCCACCAACAGCCAGGCCCTTTCATGACAACCGACATGCGTTCACTCTACAGCCAGCTTCCTGCGATCGATCGTTTATTGCGCGATAGCGCCTTTCTTGCCTTACGTGAGTCTCACGGCCATACCCGGGTGGTGGAGCTGCTTCGCCATATGCTCGACGAAGCCAGGGAAACGATTCGCGACGCGCAGGCGCTCCCGGCGTGGAGTGACGACTGGGCGCAAGAAGCCAGCGCCCGGCTGGAACGCGAGTCGCACAGCGCGCTGCGTCCGGTCATCAACCTGACGGGTACGGTGCTGCACACCAACCTGGGTCGTGCGTTGCAGGCGCAAGAAGCGATTGAGGCGGTGATGCAGGTGATGCACGCGCCGGTGACGCTGGAGTATGACCTCGACGGCGCCGGTCGTGGGCATCGCGATCGTGCGCTGGCGGACCTGTTGTGTCGCATTACGGGAGCCGAAGATGCCTGCATCGTTAATAACAATGCGGCAGCGGTGCTGCTGATGTTGGCTGCAACCGCCAATGGTAAAGAGGTGGTGGTTTCACGCGGTGAGCTGGTGGAAATTGGCGGCGCATTTCGTATTCCGGACGTGATGCGCCAGGCCGGGTGCGTTCTACATGAGGTCGGTACCACTAACCGGACGCACGCCAGCGATTACCGTCAGGCAGTGAATGAAAATACCGGTCTGTTGATGAAAGTGCATACCAGCAATTACAGCATTGAAGGCTTTACCAAAACGGTGGATGAAGCCGAGCTGGCGGCGATCGGTCATGAGCTGGATATTCCGGTGGTGACGGATCTGGGCAGCGGCTCGCTGGTGGATCTCAGCCTGTACGGTTTACCCAAGGAGCCGATGCCGCAGCAGTTGATTGCCGCGGGTGTTAGCCTGGTCAGCTTCTCGGGCGACAAGCTGCTGGGGGGGCCGCAGGCCGGAATTATCGTCGGTAAGAAAGAGATGATTGCCCGGCTGCAGCGTCATCCGCTGAAACGTGCGCTGCGGGCCGATAAAATGACCCTGGCGGCACTGGAAGCCACGCTGCGGCTCTATTTACACCCGGAAGCACTGGCGGAAAAATTACCCACGCTGCGCCTGCTCACCCGTAAGGAAGAGGCGATCCGCGAACAGGCACAACGCTTACAGGCACAGCTCGAACAACATTATGGCGGCGAGTTTGCACTGAACGTGATGCCTTGTCTGTCGCAGATTGGCAGTGGTTCGCTACCGGTTGATAGACTGCCCAGCGCGGCATTAACCTTTACCCCGCATGACGGGCGCGGTAGCCGCCTTGAGGCCCTGGCTGCCCGCTGGCGCGCGCTACCGGTGCCGGTCATTGGGCGAATTTATGATGGCCGCTTATGGCTGGATCTGCGCTGTCTTGAAGACGAGCCCCGGTTTATGGAGATGATGCTGAAATGATTATTGCAACAGCCGGACACGTTGACCACGGAAAAACCACGTTATTACAGGCGATTACCGGTGTGAATGCCGATCGTCTGCCGGAAGAAAAAAAACGTGGCATGACCATCGATTTGGGCTATGCCTACTGGCCGCAGCCGGATGGCCGCGTGCTGGGGTTTATCGACGTTCCCGGACACGAAAAGTTTCTGTCCAACATGCTGGCGGGCGTCGGCGGCATCGATCACGCGCTGTTAGTGGTGGCCTGCGATGATGGCGTGATGGCGCAAACGCGGGAGCATTTGCAGATCCTGCAACTGACGGGCAATCCGCAGCTCACCGTGGCGCTGACCAAAGCCGATCGCGTGGATGACGCGCGTATTGACGACGTGCGTGCAGAGGTGCAGTCAACGCTGGCAAACTTTGGTTTTGCCGGGGCGACACTTTTCGTGACCGCCGCCAGTGAAGGGCTGGGTATTGATGCATTACGTGAGCATCTGCTGCAGCTGCCTGCGCGAGAGCTGGCCCGCAATCACACCTTCCGGCTGGCAATTGACCGCGCCTTTACGGTGAAGGGGGCGGGCCTGGTAGTTACCGGCACGGCGCTCAGTGGTGAAGTGAACGTTGGCGACACGCTGTGGCTGACTGGGGTCAACAAACCGATGCGCGTGCGTAGTCTGCATGCGCAAAACCAGGCCACTGAGTACGCTCATGCCGGGCAGCGTATTGCCCTGAATATTGCTGGCGATGCGGAGAAAGAACAGCTCACCCGCGGTGACTGGCTGTTGTCCGATGCACCGCCGGATGCCTTGACCCGCGTCATTGTCTCTTTAGAGCACGCCGCCCCGCTGACACAGTGGCAACCGCTGCATATTCACCACGCGGCCAGCCACGTGACCGGGCGTATTTCCCTGCTCGAAGGGACGCTGGCGGAGCTGGTGTTTGATACGCCGCTGTGGCTGGCCGATAACGACAGACTGGTGCTGCGCGATATTTCTGCCCGCACGACGCTTGCGGGTGCACGCGTGGTGACGCTCAACCCGCCGCGTCGTGGCAAGCGTAAACCGGAGTATCTGCAGTGGCTATCGGCGCTGGAAAACGCACAGAATGACGGCGACGCGCTGGCAGTGCATCTGACGCGTGGCGCGGTGAACATCCCCGATTTCGCATGGGCGCGCCAGCTTAACGGCGACGGGATGCGCCCGTTGATTGAGCAACATGGTTTTATTCAGGCTGGATATAGCCTGTTGAATGCCTCTGTCGCCGCCCGCTGGCAGCGTAAAATTTTGGATACGCTGGCGACGTACCACGAGCAGCATCGCGATGAGCCGGGACCGGGGCGTGAGCGTCTGCGGCGCATGGCGCTGCCGATGGAAGACGAAGCGCTGGTCCTGCTGCTGATCGAAAAAATGCGCGATAGCGGCGTTATCCATAGCCACCATGGCTGGCTGCATTTACCGGACCATAAGGCCGGCTTTAGCGATGAGCAGCAGGCCATCTGGCAAAAAGTTGAGCCTCTCTTCGGCGATGAGCCGTGGTGGGTGCGGGACCTGGCGAAAGAAACGGGCACTGATGAGCAGGCCATGCGTCTGGCGCTACGGCAGGCAGCGCAGCAGGGCATCATTACCGCGATCGTCAAAGATCGCTATTATCGTAACGATCGCATCGTGGCTTTTGCCAATATGATCCGCGAACTGGATCTGGAAAGAGGATCAACCTGTGCCGCTGATTTCCGCGACAGGCTGAATGTGGGACGTAAATTGGCTATCCAAATTCTGGAATATTTTGACCGTATTGGGTTTACCCGTCGCCGGGGAAATGATCATTTATTACGCGATGCATTACTGTTTCCCGAAAAGTAATGACACAATTAATTCATAGAAAACATGAAGTAATACAAAATAGCGGTTGATTTATATAAGCACATTAGATTTTAAACCTAATGTGCTTTTTTAATTTCTGGTGTTATTAAAATAACAACCACGATCATATTTTGATGGGATTTTCACACGTATGCTGCCTACCTCTTTAGAGTAATTAAGGATTGTACAATGGCTGCTTCAACATTTTTTATCCCATCTGTGAACGTAATCGGTACTGGTGCATTGAAGGATGCCATGAATACAATGGCGGAATATGGATTCCGTCGTACGTTAATCGTGACGGATGCCATGCTGACCCAATTAGGGATGGCGGGCGATATTCAAAAGGCCTTACAGGAACGTGATATTTTCAGTGTTATTTTTGATGGTACACATCCTAACCCAACTACCAGCAACGTTGCGGCGGGTCTGAAACTTCTGCAAGAACACCAGTGTGATAGCGTTATTTCCCTGGGCGGCGGCTCACCACACGACTGTGCGAAAGGCATTGCGCTGGTGGCGGCTAACGGCGGCGACATTCGTGACTACGAAGGCGTTGACCGTTCTGCAAAACCACAGCTGCCGATGATTGCCATCAACACCACGGCGGGTACGGCATCTGAAATGACCCGTTTCTGCATCATCACTGATGAAGAACGCCACATTAAAATGGCGATTGTTGATAAGCACGTAACCCCGCTGCTGTCGGTAAATGATTCCTCGCTGATGGTCGGTATGCCGAAGTCTCTGACGGCGGCCACCGGTATGGATGCGCTGACCCACGCCATTGAAGCATATGTTTCCACTGCTGCCACGCCGATTACCGATGCTTGTGCACTCAAAGCGGTAACGATGATTGCTGAAAATCTGACGGTTGCCGTGGAAGAGGGCAGTAACGCGCAGGCGCGCGAAGCCATGGCCTACGCGCAGTTCCTTGCCGGTATGGCCTTTAACAATGCATCTCTGGGTTACGTTCACGCAATGGCGCACCAACTGGGCGGTTTCTATAACCTGCCGCACGGGGTGTGCAACGCCGTCCTGCTGCCGCATGTTCAGGTGTTCAACAGCAAGGTTGCTGCGGCTCGCCTGCGTGACTGCGCGGCTGCAATGGGTGTGAATGTGGCGGATATGAGCGAAGCGCAAGGCGCTGAGGCCTGCATCGCGGCGATCCGTGAGCTGGCGCAGAAAGTGGTAATTCCGGCAGGCCTGCGCGACCTGAACGTGAAGGAAGAAGATTTTGCTATTCTGGCGACCAACGCCCTGAAGGATGCCTGTGGTTTTACCAACCCGATTCAGGCGACGCATGAGGAAATCATGGCGATCTATCGCGCGGCAATGTAAACCGTGACATCTGTCGTAAAGCAGTAAATGGCTGGCGAATAATTCGCCAGTCCCGTCTACCTTTGTAGTACCCCTACAGCAAGGAGACGGTCATGACCAATAACCCCCCTTCAACGCGTATTCATCCCGGCGAGTATGGTTATCCCCTGAAGTTAAAAGCCCGATACGATAACTTTATCGGCGGCGATTGGGTGGCACCGGTGGACGGTGAGTATTACCAGAACCTGACGCCGGTCACCGGGCAGTTACTGTGCGAAGTGGCCTCTTCCGGCAAAAAAGACATCGACCTGGCATTGGATGCTGCGCACAAAGTCAAAGATAAATGGGCGCATACGTCCGTTCAGGATCGTGCTGCGCTCCTGTTCAAGATTGCCGATCGCATGGAGCAAAACCTGGAGCTGCTGGCGACGGCAGAAACCTGGGATAACGGTAAGCCAATCCGCGAAACCAGCGCGGCAGATGTGCCGCTGGCCATTGACCATTTCCGCTATTTCGCCTCCTGTATTCGAGCCCAGGAAGGGGGGATCAGTGAAGTCGACAGCGATACGGTGGCGTATCATTTCCATGAACCGCTCGGCGTAGTCGGGCAAATTATCCCGTGGAACTTCCCGTTGCTGATGGCGAGCTGGAAGATGGCGCCGGCCCTGGCAGCGGGTAACTGCGTGGTGCTGAAGCCAGCTCGTCTGACGCCGCTGTCGGTGCTGCTGCTGATGGAAGTTATCGGCGATTTGCTGCCACCGGGCGTGGTGAACGTGGTCAACGGTGCAGGCGGAGAAATCGGCGAATATCTGGCGACATCAAAACGCATTGCGAAAGTGGCGTTTACCGGATCGACGGAAGTCGGCCAGCAGATCATGCAGTACGCCACACAGAATATTATCCCTGTCACGCTGGAACTGGGTGGCAAGTCGCCGAATATCTTCTTTGCCGACGTTATGGATGAGGAAGATGCGTTCTTTGACAAGGCGCTGGAAGGCTTTGCGCTATTTGCCTTCAACCAGGGCGAGGTGTGTACTTGCCCGAGTCGTGCGCTGGTGCAGGAATCTATATACGAACGTTTTATGGAGCGAGCCATTCGCCGTGTGGAGAGTATCCGCAGCGGTAACCCGCTTGATAGCGTCACGCAGATGGGCGCGCAGGTCTCGCATGGGCAGTTAGAAACCATTCTGAACTACATTGATATCGGTAAGAAAGAAGGGGCGGATGTCCTGACCGGCGGGCGGCGTAAGCAGCTGGATGGGGAGTTAAAAGAGGGCTACTACCTCGAGCCAACCATCCTGTACGGCAAGAACAATATGCGCGTTTTCCAGGAAGAGATCTTCGGCCCGGTGCTGGCGGTCACAACCTTTAAAACTATGGAAGACGCGCTGGAGATCGCCAACGATACCCAATACGGACTGGGTGCCGGCGTCTGGAGCCGTAACGGTAATCTGGCCTACAAGATGGGACGTGGTATTCAGGCCGGACGCGTCTGGACCAACTGCTACCATGCCTACCCGGCACATGCGGCGTTTGGCGGCTATAAACAATCGGGTATCGGGCGGGAAACTCACAAGATGATGCTGAACCACTACCAGCAGACCAAGTGCCTGCTGGTGAGCTACTCTGATAAACCGCTGGGGCTGTTTTAATACAATAAATAGGCAGTAGTAATGCTGCCTATTTTCAATTGTACAAGGCTGCCGTAGCTTGCAGCTCATTGCTAAATTTATAAATGTCATCTAGTGATTCAATAGGATGACGTGTTTCATTTTTTTCTATATCAAATATACCGATATATTTCTGATTTCGATTAAAATGCAAGCGACAGAGTGGTTTTCTGTTATTATCATCAATCAAAATACCGAAATAGCTTTTCGTATCTCTATGCATTATTCTTGGTGCATCTATTACCACTCGCGTAATAGCTTTGACGATATGGAATCCCTCAAGTTCATCCATTGTGGTGATAATGTCGCTTTCATCTTTAGTTATGCTAACTGTTGTATCTATTTCATTTTCTGTTTCGGATATTGCGAGTTCTTGGGTCTGAATGACATTCCCACCCATGGCGGATTTTAATCTTTCATTAACTTGAGCATTAATATATTGCGTTGCTGCTTTTTTTGTTAATAGTGTAAAGGTTTCTCTAACCTTTTGTGTCAACATTCCATCATAGATTCTTGATGCAAAGAATTTTACAAAATCCTCTTCGGGATTGCTCATTTGAGCATGAAGATGTTTTTTTATTAGGCTGACATACTTTAACTCACCAGCTGCGTTAAGTATGGATTCTAAGTCAAAAGCTGATTTAGTTAGCTTTTTAATTTCTGGTACAATCATTTCATCTAAATCAAGAAGATTGATTTCGAGAAATGGTTTCTCATCCATTTTGTTTGGAGCATCTAAGTCTGTGAAAAACTTATACTCTTGCCCATTTGTCAAGATTGAAATTCTGGCATTGGTTACATGAAAATAGCGGAAAAGTTGTGAGGCATGATTGATATTGAGTGGCTCGCCAATCTTCTTGCATTCAATCAAGATCTGAACTTCACCATTTTTTAAAATAGCATAGTCGATCTTTTCACCTTTCTTTGTTCCTACGTCACATACGAATTCTGGAATAACTTCCGTAGGGTCAAAAACATCATAACCAAGTACATTGTTAATAAATGGCATAACAAATGCGTTCTTCGTCGCTTCTTCGGTTTCAATCGCCATTGATTGCTGTTTTATTTTTGAAGCTAGAATATTTAATTTTTCCATGAACTCGGTGGACATAAAAACTCCTTGTACTCATTTGTAATAAAATCTGTTTCCGAAATCTTAGTAGTGATTTAAGTAGTGGACTATTGGCTATCTTGCAAGAATATTAATGTTTAAAATTTGAAGTTCGTCACGTTGTTAGTAAAAATTTTAATAAAGTAACATTTTAAAATCCCCTATTCATAGTTTTAAAATATGAATAGCAGTGATTATTATCATCCACTATTTCCTTCTGGCTTGATGGAATAATTAACTCGTAGCGTTATGCTGGGAGTACGGTGCTGATCAAAAAAATGAAAGTGATGACGGTTTTATTTGGTATTTATTTAGAAGTAGAATTTTTCAACAGGGAATATCTATGATATGGAGAAGATATATAGCCGAATATTATTCACATTATAGTAACAAAATATCATAATTCGCTACAAAAGAAGTTAGGAGAAGCGTATGAGAATCGCAAGAGGAGGCCAGTTCTTCATGAATTTGAAGTAGGCGATAGCGGGTAAATCAAGGTAAACACGTCGTGGTTAGAAAGGATAGTCTCGTTCTCAGGCATTTTTAGTATATATAAACCCATATATCGTTATATAAATAAGGCAATTGCATTCAATCTGGTGGTAATGACTCCAACTTATTGATAGTGTTTTAT